>NZ_JAYSBZ010000035.1:0-33566 GCF_041915145.1 Aquabacterium sp.
GCGGCGGTGCTGCATCTGGCGGCCATTGCTGAAGTCGACCCCTACACGGGCCAGGCACCCCGGGGTGTGGACTTCTCGATCGACTACCTGCGCTCGGCCAAGCCGATCGACACCTACGCCGGCTGCACCACCATCCGCATGGGCGCCCGGGTGGCGTTGGTGCAAATCAGCCTGTGGCAAGACGAACCGGCGCGCCCGGTTGCCTTGGCACGAGCCCACATGCTGCTGCCCAAAACCGCCTGACGACTGCCGACGAGCCCGGCCTCACGGCCTGAGCCCGCACACATCCGGCAGCCTTCAGCCGATCAACCCACCCACTTGCGTGCGTTGCGGAACATCCGCAACCACGGGCTGGCCTGGGCGACGTCGCCACTCGTCCAGCTCATCTGCACGTTGCGGAACACCCGCTCGGGGTGCGGCATCATGGCCGTGAAGCGGCCATCCGCCGTGGTCACCGCCGTCAAGCCACCCGGGCTGCCGTTCGGGTTGAACGGATACACCTCGGTCGGTTGACCGGCGTTGTCCACATAGCGCGCTGCGCGTTGCACCGCTTGCGCATCACCGCGCTGCGAGAAGTCGGCAAGACCTTCGCCGTGCGACACCGCAATCGGCATGCGGCTGCCGGCCATGCCGGCGAAGAACACCGACGGGCTTTCGAGCACCTCGACCAGGCTCAGGCGCGCCTCGAACTGCTCGCTCTTGTTGCGCGTGAACTTGGGCCAGGCTTGTGCACCCGGGATGATCGGGCTCAGCGCGGCCAGCATCTGGCAGCCGTTGCACACGCCCAGCGTGAACGTGTCGGCGCGCTTGAAGAAGGCGTCGAAGCCGTCTGTCAGGGCTTGGTTGAACATGATGGAGCGCGCCCAGCCCTCGCCCGCGCCGAGCGTGTCGCCGTAGCTGAAACCGCCGCAAGCCACGAGCCCCTGGAACTGAGCCAGATTGGCACGCCCGGCCTGCAAGTCGCTCATGTGGACGTCAAAGGTGTCGAAGCCCGCCTTGGCCATCGCGTAGGCCATTTCGAGGTGCGAGTTCACGCCCTGCTCGCGCAGGATCGCCACCTTGGGTTTGGCCAGGTTGACGAACGGCGCGGCCACGTCTTCGGTCGGATCAAAGGTGAGCTGCAGGTGCAAACCGGGGTCGTTCGGCGCACCGGCCGCCGCATGTTCGGCATCGGCACACGCGGGGTTGTCGCGCAGTTGCGCGA
This sequence comes from Aquabacterium sp., assembly GCF_041915145.1. Lineage (GTDB taxonomy): Bacteria > Pseudomonadota > Gammaproteobacteria > Burkholderiales > Burkholderiaceae_C > Aquabacterium. The sequence continues at coordinate 1,205 of NZ_JAYSBZ010000035.1, forward strand.
TGCGCCACGACACGTCGTCCCAGGCCTTGTGCAGCGCTTCGAGCGGCGCATTCAGGATGGCCTTGGTATCGCGCCACACCTCGACGGTGCCGCGCGTGTTGGGCTTGCCGATCACGTGGCTGTGCTTTGACAGGCCGTGCTCGCGCAGCGTCTGCATCACCGCGTCGCGGGCCTCGGTGGGCACCTGGATGACGGCGCCGAGCTCTTCGGCAAACAAGGCCTTGAGCGTCAGTTCATGACGGCGCTCGCTCACCTGGGCGGCCCAGTTCTTGGCATCGCCCGCATCCATGCGGCTGTCGTTGATGCCATCGCCTTCGAGCACCAGCATGTCCACGTTGAGCGACACACCCACGTGGCCGGCGAAGGCCATTTCGCACGCTGCTGCCCACAAGCCGCCGTCAGCGCGGTCGTGGTAGGCCAGCAGTTGGCCCTTGGCGCGCAAGGTATTGATGGCGTTGACCAGCTCCTTGAGCAGCACAGCGTCGTCCAGATCGGGCACGCGGTCGCCATACTGGTTGAGCGTCTGCGCCAGGATGGAGCCGCCCAGGCGGTTCTGGCTACGGCCCAGGTCGATCAGGATCAGGCTGGTGTCGCCGGCATCGGTGCGCAGTTGCGGCGTCAGCGTGCCGCGCACATCGGGCAGCGTGGCAAACGCCGTGACGATGAGCGACACCGGCGCCGTCACCTGCTTGGTCTGACCGTTGTCGGACCAGCGCGTCCGCATCGAGAGGCTGTCCTTGCCCACCGGCACCGACACGCCCAACGCGGGGCACAGCTCCATGCCCACGGCGCGCACGGTGTCGTACAAGGCCGCGTCTTCGCCCGGCTCGCCGCAAGCGGCCATCCAGTTGCACGACAGCTTCACGCGCGCCAGCTCGATCGGCGCGGCCAGCAGGTTGGTGATGGCCTCGGCCACGGCCATGCGCCCCGATGCGGGGCCATCGACCACCGCCAGCGGCGTGCGCTCGCCCATGGCCATGGCTTCGCCGCCCAGGCCGGCGTAATCGGCCAGCGACACGGCCGCGTCGGCCACGGGCACCTGCCACGGGCCGACCATCTGGTCGCGGTGGCTCAAGCCGCCCACGGTGCGGTCGCCAATGGTGATCAGAAAGCGCTTGCTGGCCACGGTGGGGTGACGCAGCACGTCGAATGCAGCCTGCTCCAGCTTCACATCGGCCAGATTCAGCGCGGGCACATCGCGGGCCACGCGCTGCACGTCGCGCTGCATGCGCGGCGGCTTGCCGAGCAGCACGTCCATCGGCATGTCGATCGGCGTGCCGTGCGGGCCCAGGCCATCGGGGCCGTCTTCGAGCACCAGTTGCAGCGCCTCGGTCGCCACGCCCACCACGGCGAACGGGCAACGCTCGCGGTCGGCCATCGAGCGGAACAGCTCCAGGCTGCTCGGGGCAATGGCCAGCACGTAGCGCTCCTGGCTCTCGTTGCACCAGATTTCTTTCGGGGCCAGGCCGCCTTCTTCGAGCGGCACCTTGCTCAGGTCGAAACGCGCGCCGCGGTTGGCGCCGTCCACCAGTTCGGGGAAGGCATTGCTGATGCCGCCCGCGCCCACGTCGTGGATCGCCAGGATGGGGTTGTCAGTACCCAGCGTCCAGCAATGGTTGATGACCTCCTGCGCGCGGCGTTGGATCTCCGGGTTGCCACGTTGCACCGAATCAAAGTCCAGCTCGGCTGCGTTGGTGCCGGCGGCCATCGAGCTCGCCGCACCACCGCCCATGCCGATGCGCATGCCGGGGCCGCCCAACTGGATCAACAGCGTGCCGGCCGGAAAGACGACCTTGTGCGTCTGCCCATCGGCAATCGAGCCCAAGCCGCCCGCGATCATGATCGGCTTGTGATAACCACGGCGCTCGCTGGCCCCGCTGGTTTGCGTCACGGTCTGCTCGTAGACGCGGAAGTAGCCCGCCAGGTTGGGGCGACCGAATTCGTTGTTGAACGCCGCGCCACCCAGCGGGCCATCGATCATGATCTGCAACGGGCTGGCGATGTGCTCGGGCTTGCCGTAGCCGTTCTGCTCCCACGGCTCATTCGTGCCCGGCAAGTTGAGGTTGGACACCGAGAAGCCGGTCAACCCGACCTTGGGCTTGGAGCCTCGACCGGTGGCGCCTTCGTCGCGAATTTCGCCGCCCGCGCCGGTCGAAGCGCCGGGGTACGGCGAGATCGCCGTGGGGTGGTTGTGCGTCTCCACCTTCATCAGCACGTGAGACTGCTCAGGGCGCCCCACGTAGCGCGGCGCGCTGCCGTCTTGCGCCAAATGCGCCTCGGGCTGCCAACGCTCGATGGCGAGGCCATCCATCACGGCAGCGTTGTCCGAGTAGGCCACCACGGTGTGCTGCGGACTGAGCTTTTCGGTGTTGCGAATCATGCCAAACATCGACAGCGGCTGGTCTTGCCCGTCGATCTTGAAATCGGCGTTGAAGATCTTGTGGCGGCAGTGCTCGCTGTTGGCCTGCGCGAACATCATCAGCTCGACGTCAGTCGGGTTGCGCTTGAGCTGGGTGAAAGCATTGACGAGGTAGTCGATCTCGTCGCCGGACAAGGCCAAGCCGAAGCTCACGTTGGCGGCCTCCAGGGCTTGACGGCCTTGGCCGAGCACATCGACGCTTTCCATCGGCTTCTCGTCGAGCTCGACGAACAGCTGCGCGGCGGCCTGACGATCGAGTACCACGCTCTCGGTCATGCGATCGTGCAGCAACGCGGCGACGGCCAGACGCTCGTCGTCGGTCAGCGGTTTCGGGCCACCGGTCAGGTTGCCAATCAGGCCGCTTTTCAGCGTCAAGCGGTATTCCGTCACGCGTTCGACGCGTTTGATGCCGAGACCGCAGTTGTGGGCAATGTCCGTTGCCTTCGATGCCCAGGGCGAAACCGTGCCGAACCGGGGGGTGACCACCACGAGTTCGCCCTCCGCCGAGCCGGTGTACGGGTCGCCATACGTCAGCAGCGCGGCCAGCTTCTCGCGCTGATCGGCCGGCAGCGGCCGTTCGCACCACACCCAATGCACATGACGAGCCTGAATCGTGCTCACTCGAGGCGCGATGGCCTGAACCTTGGCCAGCAGCGCCGGCGCACGGAAGTCGGACAAGGCGTTGCCGCCCAGGAAGCAAAAAATATCGGGGGTGCGATGGGTCACGTCGTGGAGCTCGTGCGTGGAGGGGTGAAGCGTGGGCACGCCGGTTCAGCCGTCAGGGCCAAAACCCGCAAACCGTTGATTTTAAAGGGTGGATGACATAATCCGGCGCCATGACTATCACGATCAAGACCGGAGCCGAAATCGACGGCATGCGCCAGGCCTGCCGCCTGGCGTCCGAGGTGCTCGACTACCTAACCCCGCACATCAAGCCCGGCATCACCACCAACGAAATCGACCGCCTGGCGCACGATTACATGGTCAATGTGCAAGGCTGCATCCCGGCTCCGCTGAACTATGCGCCCTCGGGCTACGCGCCCTACCCGAAATCCATCTGCACCTCGGTCAACCACCAGATCTGTCACGGCATCCCGAGCGACAAGGCCTTGAAGAACGGCGATATCGTCAATATCGACATCACCGTCATCAAAGATGGCTGGCATGGTGACACGAGCCGCATGTTCATCGCCGGCGAAGGCTCCATCGCAGCCAAGCGACTGTGCAATCTGACCTACGAAGCCATGTGGAAGGGCATCGCCAAGGTCAAGCCTGGCGCGCGTCTGGGCGACGTCGGCCACGCCATCCAGACCTTTGTCGAAAACGCCGGCTTCTCGGTGGTGCGCGAGTTCTGCGGCCACGGCATCGGCCTGAAGTTCCACGAAGAGCCGCAGGTGCTGCACTACGGCCGCCCCGGCACCGCCGAAGAACTGGTGCCCGGCATGACCTTCACCATCGAGCCGATGGTCAACGCCGGCAAGCGCGATATCAAGCAACTGGGCGACGGCTGGACCATCGTGACCAAAGATCACTCGCTTTCGGCCCAGTGGGAGCACACCGTGCTCGTCACCGAAACGGGCTACGAGGTGCTGACCTTGTCAGCCGGCAGCCCGCAGCCGCCCGCGTTCATCACGGGCTGACCCCGCTTCGATCAGCCCCTGCCTGCATGCCACCGCTCGCCACCCAATCCCACTCGCCCTCCGCCCCCCTGACCCTCGCGCAGTTGCGACAGCAATTTCGCGAAGGCAAAACCTCGCTGATCGACGCCTTCGCGCAAGCCCGACCAACCGTGCCGGCCGCCGTTCGCATGCTGCGCGCAACGGCTCGTCACGTCGATCAAGCGCTGACCCAGCTCTGGAACCAGTCGCACATGCCGCGCGGCCTGGCGCTGGCGGCGGTGGGCGGCTACGGGCGCGGCGAGCTCTTCCCCTACTCGGATGTCGACGTCCTGATCCTGCTGCCCGAAGGCATCAATCTCGACGCCGCCGAGCACGAACCCATCAAGTCCGCCCTCGAAGGCTTCATCGCGGGGTGCTGGGACATCGGCCTGGAAATCGGCTCCAGTGTGCGAACGGTGGCCGAATGCGCCGAAGAAGCACAACGCGATGTGACCATCCAGACGGCGATGCTCGAAGCGCGGTTTGTCTGCGGCACCCGCACACGCTTCACCGAGTTCGAGCGCGCCACCAGCGAGGTGCTGGACGCACGGGCGTTCTTGCGCGCCAAGACGCTGGAGATGCGCCAGCGCCACACCAAATACGAAGACACGCCCTACTCGCTGGAGCCCAACTGCAAAGAAAGCCCCGGCGGTTTGCGCGACCTGCAAGTCGTGCTCTGGGTGGCGCGGGCCGCCGGGCTGGGGCGCAACTGGCGCGAGCTGTCGGCCAAGGGCTTGCTGACGCCCTTCGAGGCCAAGCAGCTCGAAATCAATGAAGGCCTGCTCAAGCTGATTCGGGCGCGTCTGCACATCGTCGCCAAGCGCCGCGAAGACCGTCTGATCTTCGACCTGCAGACGGCCGTGGCCGAGTCCTTCGGCTACCAGCACACCAAGGAGCAACGCGCCTCGGAAGTGCTGATGCGGCGCTACTACTGGGCCGCCAAGGCGGTGTCCCAGCTGAATCAGATCCTGATGCTCAACGTCGAGGAGCAGATCGAAGGCTCGCACGAGGCGCCGATGCGCCCGATTTCCGACAAGTTCCTCGATCGCTCGGGCATGCTCGAAGTGGCGAGCGACGACCTCTATCAGCGCGACCAGCACGCCATCCTCGAAACCTTCCTGGTCTTCGAGCAGTCCGACATGCGCGGGCTCTCGGCCCGCACCCTGCGCGCGCTCTACAACGCCCGCAACCTGATGAACAGCGCCTTCCGCCGCGACCCGCGCAACCGCGAGCTGTTCATGCAGATCATTCAACAACCGCAAGGCCTGACGCGGGCCATGCGGCTGATGAACCAGACCAGCGTGCTGGGCCGCTACCTGTGGGTGTTCCGCCGCATCGTCGGGCAGATGCAGCACGATCTGTTTCACGTCTACACGGTCGATCAGCACATCCTGATGGTGCTGCGCAATGTGCGCCGCTTCTTCATCCCGGAGCACGCGCACGAGTACCCGTTCTGCTCGCAACTGGCCTCGCAATGGGAGCGCCCCTGGACGCTCTACCTCGCCGCGCTGTTCCATGACGTGGCCAAGGGCCGCGGCGGCGATCACTCCGATCTGGGCGCCGTCGAAGTGCGTCGCTTCTGCCGCGACCACGGCATCTCGCGAGACGACACGCGCGAGATCGAGTTTCTGGTGCGCGAGCACCTCACCATGTCGCGCGTGGCGCAAAAAGAAGACCTCAGCGACCCCGACGTGATCGAAGCCTTCGCCAAGAAGATGGGCTCGGAGCGCGCGCTGACCGGCCTCTACCTGCTCACGGTCGCCGACATCCGCGGCACCAGCCCCAAGGTCTGGAACGCCTGGAAGGGCAAACTGCTTGAAGACCTCTACCGGCTGACCCTGCGGGCCATGGGTGGCGCCAAGCCGCACATCGACGCCGAAATCGAAAGCCGCAAGCAGGAAGCGCGCAAGACCCTGGCGCTCTATTCGCTGCTGCCCGGCACCGAAACCGCGCTGTGGGACACGCTCGACCTGAGCTACTTCGCCCGCCATGACGCCGCCGACATCGCCTGGCATGCACGCTCGCTGTTTCGCCACGTACAAAACACCGCCCCGGTTGTGCGCGCCCGACTGTCACCCATCGGCGAAGGGCTGCAGGTGCTCGTCTATTCACCCGATCGCCCTGACCTGTTCGCCCGCATCTGCGGCTTCTTCGACGGCGGCGGCTACAACATTCTCGACGCGAAGATCCACACCACCCGAGCCGGCTACGCGCTGGACACCTTCCAGGTCACCACCCCGCTGGTGGGGCCGCATTACCGCGACCTCATCACGCTGGTCGAAACACAACTGGCCAACGCCCTGGCCTCCAGCGGCGACCTGCCCGGCCCGTCGCGAGGCCGTGTCTCACGACGAGTGAAGTCTTTCCCGATCACGCCACGCATCAGCTTGCGCCCCGACGAACGGGCACAGCGCTGGCTGCTCAGCATTTCAACCAGCGACCGCTCGGGTCTGCTGTATTCGATCGCCCTGGTGCTCGGGCGTCACAAGATCAACCTGCAACTGGCCAAGATCACGACGCTCGGCGAGCGGGTCGAAGATACCTTCTTGATCGACGGCCCGGAGCTGCGGCAAGACCGCTCGCAACTGGCCATCGAAACCGAGTTGCTCGACGCCATCAGCCCACGATCGAGTGGCTGACCAACAAACCTCGCCAAGCCACGACTCGCTCTCCGATCAAGCAGGGTCTTTGGGCCCCAGCACCAGTTCGAGCGCGGCGATCTGATCTCGCAACAGCAGGCGGCGCTTTTTCAGGCGCCGCAAGACGAGCTCGTCCGACGGCGTTTGTTCGCCTGCGTGGTCGATCATGCTGTCCAGATCAGCGTGCTCCATGCGAAGCTCGATCAGGCGTCGCTGCGGAGAATGCAGGTTGTCATCCATCAAAGTGACGTCTCGGTCCCATTCCGGGAAAACAAGGGCTTCGCAGCTCGAATTTAGTGCCGCCCCGAAGGCGAACAGAGATTATAGTTTTCGACCATGAGCGCGTCATCACAAGGTTTTCGCCTGAACGCTGTCACCGGCATCCACCGCGGCGACCGTGCCTACCAACAAGATCAAGTCGAGATCCTGCCCCACGAGCGGGTACCGGGCTGCGTGCTCGGCATCGTGGCTGATGGCATGGGTGGCAAGAGCGGAGGTCGCAAGGCTGCCGATCAGGTCGTGATGACGGCCAAGCAGGTGTTCGAGCGCTACGTGCCCAGTCAGGACAACCCGGTCGAACTGCTTCAGCGACTTGTCGAAGAGGCCCACCTGATGATCAAGCTGACGGCCATCTCGTCTGAAGAAGAGCCGCACAGCACCGTCGCCTGCTTTCTGATCAACCCCGATCGCAGCTGCGAGATCGTGCACGCGGGCGACTCCCGGGTCTACCACTTCCGTGGCGCCGAGATGGTCAGCCGCACCATCGATCACTCGTTCGTGCAGCGTCTGGTCAACGAAGGCCAACTCACCGAGGAAGAAGCCAACAACCACCCGCAGTCCAACCTGCTCACGGGTTGTCTGGGCACGCAACAAGACCCGCCACTGACACAGGGCCACATTGACTACCTGGAGGTCGGCGACACGCTGCTCGCCTGCAGTGACGGCCTGTGGCACTACTTCACGCCCAAGGAACTGGGCGCGATCGTGCACACGCTCTCACCTCGCGAAGCCAGCGAAATGCTGATCTCGAAAGCCCGCAACCGGGCTCGCGGCGGTGGTGACAACCTGTCACTGGCGTTGGTCAAGGTTGAAGAGCTCCTGAAAGAAGCCCCCCGGTTCGACCCGTCACGCTTCCGCTGATCCAGCGATTCGCTAATCGCTCAGGTCAGCGAGGTGTCCACCTCGCGGTGCGCCAAGGACAAGAACTCTTTCGACTGCATCTCGTTGAGCCGAGACACCGTGCGCGGGAATTCATGCGCCAAGGGCCCTTCGAGATACAGCTGCTCGGGCGACACCTCGGCCGACATCACCAGCTTGACGCGCCGGTCGTACAGCACATCGACCAGCCAGGTGAAACGGCGCGCTTCCGACGCCAACCTCGGTGGCATCTGCGGCACGTCCGACAGCAACACCGTGTGGAACTGCTGAGCCAGTTCCAGGTAATCGTTCTGCGAGCGCGGACCGCCGCACAAGGTCTTGAAGTCGAACCACACCACCCCCGCCGCACGGCGCCGCGCCTGCAAAACGCGGTGCTCGATGTTCAGCGTCGGGTTCTCGTCTTTCGCCTCGGCCAGTTGATCGAAAACCGCCGTCATCTCGGCATCAGCCTGCACCCCCAGCGGCGTGTGATACAGCTTGACCTGTTCGAGCGTGCGGCTGCGGTAGTCCGTGCCGTTGTCCACGTTGATCACTTCGAGCTGCGATTTCAGCAACTCGATGGCCGGCAGGATGCGATCGCGGTGCAGCCCGTTCGGGTACAGCTCGTCGGGGTGAAAGTTCGACGTGGTGACGATGCTCACCCGGTTGGCGAACAAGGCCTCGAGCAAGCGATGCAGGATCATCGCGTCGGTCACGTCGGCCACGTGGAACTCGTCGAAGCAGATGAGGCGATGCCGGCGCGAGATGCGCTTGCCCAGCTCTTCGAGCGGGTTGACCACGCCTTTCAAGTCCTGCAACTGCCGATGCACCTCGCGCATGAACTCGTGGAAGTGCAAGCGCGTTTTACGCTGCAGCGGCACGGCATTGAAAAAGCAGTCCATCAGGAAGCTCTTGCCGCGCCCCACGCCCCCATACATGTAGACGCCACGCGGCAGCGGCGGAAAGCGCAGCGCCTTGGTGATGGCATTGGAGCGCCGCGCCTTGTACGCAACCCACTCATCTTGGCAGCGCTGCAACGCGGCAATGGCCCGCAATTGCGCCGGATCGCTCGCGTAGCCGCGCTCCGCCAGACTGATTTCGTACAGCTCGGTAACCGTGGGCATGACCAACTACAAGGTCTGCTCAGAAGTTCAAGGTGCGCTTGTCCACGGCCAGGGCCGCTTCCTTGGTCGCCTCGGACAACGACGGATGCGCGTGGCAGATACGCGCGATGTCTTCAGCGCTGGCCTTGAACTCCATCGCGACAACTGCTTCAGCGATCAGCTCGGATGCGAACGGCCCAACGATGTGCACACCCAGGATCTCATCCGTCTTGGCATCGGCCAGGAACTTCACGAAACCGGTGGTGTCGCCCAGTGCACGAGCGCGGCCGTTCGCCATGAACGGGAACGAACCCGCCTTGTAGGCACGCCCCTCGGCCTTGAGCTGCTGCTCGGTCTGGCCGACCCAGGCAATCTCGGGCGAGGTGTAAATGACCCACGGGATGGTGTTGAAGTTGACGTGCCCGTGCTGCCCCGCGATGCGCTCGGCCACGGCCACGCCTTCTTCTTCGGCCTTGTGAGCGAGCATCGGGCCGCGCACCACGTCGCCCACCGCCCACACGTTGGGCAGGTTGGTCTTGCAATCGCCATCGACCACGATGGCGCCGCGCTCGTCGAGCTTCAGTCCCACCGCATCGGCGTTCAAACCATTGGTGTTGGGCACGCGGCCGATGCTGACGATGAGCTTGTCCACCTCCAGCGTCTGGGCACCGCCCTTGGCATCGGTGTAGGCCACGCTGACGCCCTTCTTGGCGGGCTTCTTGATCTCGCCGATCTTCACCCCCAGCTCGATCTTCAGGCCCTGCTTGGCAAACGCCTTGCCGGCTTCCTTGGCGACCTGCTCATCGACTGCCGCCAGGAAGGTCGGCAGTGCCTCGAGCACGGTGACTTCGCTGCCCAGGCGACGCCACACCGAACCCATTTCGAGACCGATCACGCCCGAGCCGATCACGCCCAATTTCTTGGGCACCTCGCCAATGCGCAAGGCACCGTCGTTGGACAGGATGCGTTCTTCGTCGAACTCGGCGCCCGGCAAGGCGCGAGCGTTCGAGCCGGTGGCCACGATGATGTGCTTGCCCACGAGGCTCTCGTTGGCGGCACCCGCCACGGCAATCTCGTAACCGCCTTCCGACGCCTTCACAAACGAACCACGACCATGGAAGAACGTCACCTTGTTCTTCTTGAACAGGTACAGGATGCCGTCGTTGTTCTGCTTCACGACGGTGTCCTTGCGGCCGATCATCTTGGCCACGTCGATGCTCAGGCCCTTGACGCCAATGCCGTGGTCGGCAAAGTGGTGCGCGGCCTGCTCGTAGTGCTCGCTCGATTGCAGCAGCGCCTTCGACGGGATGCAGCCGACGTTGGTGCAGGTGCCGCCCGGCGCCGGGCCGCCTTGGGCGTTCTTCCAGTCGTCGATACAGGCCGTATTGAAGCCCAGTTGGGCGGCGCGAATGGCCGCGATGTAGCCGCCAGGGCCGCCGCCGATGACGATGACGTCGAATTGTTTGGACATGATGAACTCGTTGAATCAGAGGGCCGTGGCGTCTTCTTCAGGCACGAAGATCCACAGCAGGATGTAGAACAACAGCCCCGTTCCCCAGAACAGGAACAGGAAAGCAAAACCCAGGCGCCAGATCCAGGGCTCGACGTTGGTGTGCCGTGCGATGCCGCCGCACACGCCGCCCAGCCAGCGCTCGGTGCGCGAGCGCCGCAGTCGGCTGATGGAGTTGTCGCCCAACGAAGCCGATGCCGATACGGTCGAACCAGGCTCCAGCAAGCGCGCCTTGGCCCGCTGGAATTCATCCTCGGTCAGTGCGCCCTGCTGACGCAGATCGGCCAGACGTTGCAACTCATCAGACAAGGCCATGGCAGGCTCCCTCGGGGCTGGCGGGTGCAGACTCAGATGTCGAACAGCAGGCGCGCCGGATCTTCGAGCGCTTCCTTCATCGCCACCAGACCCAGCACGGCTTCACGGCCGTCGATGATGCGGTGGTCGTAGGACATCGCCAGATAGTTCATCGGGCGCACCACCACCTGGCCGTTCTCGACCACGGCGCGGTCCTTCGTGGCATGCACGCCCAGGATGGCCGACTGCGGCGGGTTGATGATGGGCGTGGACAGCATCGAGCCGAACACGCCGCCGTTCGAGATCGAGAACGTGCCGCCGGTGAGCTCTTCGAGGCTCAGCTTGCCGTCCTTGGCCTTGTTGCCGAACTCAGCGATCTTCTTTTCGATCTCCGAGAACGTCATCTGATCGACGTTGCGCAGCACCGGCACCACCAGGCCGCGCGGCGAGCCGACGGCCACGCCGATGTCGAAGTAGCCGTGGTAGACGATGTCGTTGCCGTCCACCGAGGCGTTCAAGACCGGGTACTTCTTGAGCGCATGCACCGCCGCCTTGACGAAGAAGCTCATGAAGCCCAGCTTCACGCCGTGCTCCTTCTCGAACTTCTCCTGGAAGCGCTTGCGCATCTCCATCACCGGAGCCATGTTGACCTCGTTGAAGGTGGTCAGGATGGCGTTGCTGGCTTGCGACTGCAGCAGGCGCTCGGCCACGCGGGCGCGCAGGCGGCTCATCGGGACGCGTTGCTCCGGACGATCGTCCAGATTGACCAGCGGCGACAGCGGAGCCTGCACGGCGGGCAAGGCCTTGGCCACGACCGGAGCCGGGATCGCTGACGGGGCCGCCGCCGGCTTGGCTCCTCCGGCGATCGCGCCCAGCACGTCACCCTTGGTCACGCGGCCGTCCTTGCCGGTACCCGCTACTTGCGCCGTGGTGAGATTGTTGTCGGCCAGCAGCTTGGCGGCGGCCGGCATGGCCACGTCGCCCTTGCCCCCGCCGGCTGCTGCCGGTGCGGCCGCGGGAGCCGGTGCTGCCGCAGCAACGGGTGCGACAGCAGACGTAGCAACCGCACCCGCCGACGCTTCGGTATCAATCTTGGCGATGAGCTGGTCGGACGTGACCGTGCCGCCGTCACCCACCACGATCTCGGTGATCACGCCGGCCGATGGCGCCGGCACTTCGAGCACGACCTTGTCGGTCTCGACTTCGATCAGGATTTCGTCAACGGCGACAGCTTCGCCGGTTTTTTTCTTCCACTGCAACAACGTGGCTTCCGCCACGGATTCAGACAGTTGCGGGACTTTGACTTCGATGATGGCCATGAGAATTTCTCCGTGTTCTTGTGCAGGATCGTTTGCCGCCCGAGTCGCTGGAGGAGCCTTTTCGACCGCCCCCCAGCTCGCAGTGATCGCGGCGACGTGTCCGCGATAACTTATTTCGACAGAACGAACCCTTTGAGCTTGGCGAACGCCTGATCCAGCAGCGCCTTTTGCTGCTCCTGGTGCAGGTGCGCGTAGCCCACGGCAGGCGAGGCCGACGCCGGACGACCGGCATACCCCAGCTTCTGCCCTTCGTACAGGTTCTCGTGGATGTAGTGCTGCACGAAGAACCAGGCGCCCTGGTTCTGCGGCTCGTCCTGACACCACACCAGTTCGGTCACGTTCGGGTACTTCTTCAACTCGGCCGCGAAGGCCTTGTGCGGGAACGGATAGAGCTGTTCGACACGAATCACGGCCACATCGCTGACCTTCTTTTCCTCGCGTTTCTTGATGAGGTCGTAATACACCTTGCCCGAGCACACGACCAGGCGTTTGACCTTGGCTGCTTCGATGTCCGCATTGGTCTCGGGAATCACGGTCAAGAACTCTCCCCGCGTGAAGTCGTTCAGCGACGAGGTGGCGTCCTTGTTGCGCAGCAGCGACTTGGGCGTCATGATGACCAGCGGCTTGCGGAAGGCCCGCACCATCTGGCGACGCAGCACGTGGAAGATCTGGCTGGCGTTGGTGGGCTGGCAGATCTGCATGTTGTTGTCGGCAGCCAGTTGCATGAAGCGCTCAAGACGAGCAGACGAGTGCTCGGGGCCCTGGCCTTCATAACCGTGGGGCAGCATCATGACCAAGCCATTCACGCGGCCCCACTTCACTTCACCCGAGGCGATGAACTGGTCGATCACCACCTGGGCGCCATTGGCGAAGTCGCCGAATTGAGCTTCCCAGATCACCAGGGTGTTCGGGTCGGCCGACGCGTAGCCGTACTCGAAGCCCAGCACAGCCTCTTCGGACAGGATCGAGTCGATCACGACATACGGTGCCTGGCCCTCGGCCACGTTCTGCAGCGGAATGTAGGTACCGATGTCCCATTTTTCGCGGTTCTGATCGTGCAGCACCGAGTGGCGGTGGGTGAAGGTGCCGCGGCCGCAGTCCTCGCCTGACAAGCGCACCGGGTAGCCACTGGCCACCAGCGAGGCAAAGGCCATGTGTTCGCCCATGCCCCAGTCCACGGGGATCTCGCCCCGGCCCATGGCCGCGCGATCAGACAACACTTTTTCGACGAGCGAATGCGGCTTGAAGCCATTCGGCACCGTGGCGATGCGCTCGGCCAAACGCTTGAACTCGGCCAGCGGCAAGGCGGTGTCGGCGGAGTCCGTCCATTTCTTGCCCAGGAAGGCGGACCAGTCGATGGCGTACTTGCTCTTGTGGTTGGTCAGCACCGGGTCGACCGTGTGCTTGCCCGCGTCCATGGCGGCGCGGTATTCCTTGACCATCTGGTCGGGCACATCGGCAGCAACCGTGCCTTGCGCCACCAGCTTGTCGCCATAGACCTTGCGGGTGCCAGGGTGCTGCCCGATCTTCTTGTACATCAGCGGCTGGGTCAGCGAGGGGGTGTCCTGCTCGTTGTGACCCAGCTTGCGGAAGCAGACGATGTCGACCACCACGTCCTTGTTGAACTCTTGCCGATAGTCGAGCGCCAGCTGCGTGCACAACACCACGGCCTCGGGGTCGTCGCCGTTCACATGCAGCACCGGCGCCTCGATCATCTTGACCACATCCGAGCAATACAGCGTCGAGCGGCTGTCGCGGGGGTCGGAAGTGGTGAACCCGATCTGGTTGTTGATCACGATGTGCACCGTGCCACCCGTGTAGTAGCCACGGGTCTGGGCCAGCGCCAGCGTCTCCATCACCACGCCCTGCCCGGCAAACGCGGCGTCGCCGTGCACCAGCACCGGCAACACCTGATCGCCTTCGTAGTCGCCACGACGATCCAGGCGGGCTTTCACCGAACCTTCGACCACCGGGTTGACGATCTCCAGGTGCGACGGGTTGAATGACAAGCTCAAGTGCACCGGGCCGCCAGGGGTGGACACGTCGCTCGAAAAGCCTTGGTGGTACTTCACGTCACCCGACGGCAGGTTCTCGGGTGCGGTGTGATCGAACTCCGAGAACAGATCACCCGGAGCCTTGCCCAGCGTGTTCACGAGCACATTAAGGCGGCCGCGGTGGGCCATGCCGATCACGAACTCCTGCACGCCACGCTCGCCGCCGCGCTGGATCAGCTCGTCCATCGCCGCGATGAAGCTCTCGCCACCTTCGAGCGAGAAGCGCTTCTGGCCGACGTATTTGGTGTGCAGGTAACGCTCGAGGCCCTCGGCGGCGGTCAGGCGACCGAGGATGTGCTTTTTCTTCTCGGCGGAAAAGGTGGGTTTGGAGCGGACGCTCTCCAGCCGCTGCTGCCACCAGCGCTTTTCAGCCGGGTCGGTGATGTGCATGTATTCAGCGCCCACCGAACCGCAATAGGTGTCGCGCAGCGCCTGCAGGATCTCCCGCAGGGTCATGTGCTCGGTGGTGGTGAAGTATGTGTTCGTGGCGCTGAACGTGATGTCCATGTCGGACTCGGTCAGGTCGTAGAACGTCGGCTCCAGTTCGGGAATCTTGGGGCGCTCTTGGCGCTTGAGCGGATCGAGATCGGCCCAGCGAGAGCCCAGGAAGCGATAGGCAGCAATCAGTGATTGAACGTGGACCTGCTTGCGTGCGACGGCAAGATCGGTGCTGCTGGTCTTGACGGCGAAAGCATTGGCCTTGGCGCGCTGCGCGAAGGATTCGACGACCGGCGCGTGGGCCACGTCGCGCGCTTCGGAGCCATCGGTGGCCGGGACGTTTTGCAGCGCGTCGAAATAGGCGCGCCAGTTGTCGGGCACCGAGCCCGGATTGTCGAGGTAGGCCTCGTACAACTCTTCGACGTAGGGCGCATTGCCCCCGAACAGGTAAGAGTTGGACCTGTATTGCTGCATCATTTCGCTCACCTTTGCCCTGGTCTGCAGAGCTGTTGGCTGGTTGGTAAACCTTCCGCGACACGGCTTGACCGGTTGGCGGATTGCGACCCGCCTTACTGCTTGTGAATCACAAAAGGCGACGGGAAGGGACTGAATGGGGATCCGGCGGTCAATGTAACACCATCGTTTCCGAACGGACAGTACAAAGACAACAAAAAAGCCGGCGATCTGCCGGCTTTCTCGAGTCAATGCGAAGTTGAAATCAAGCGAAATTGGCTTCGGCGAACGACCAGTTGACGAGCGAATTCAGGAACGCCTCGACGAACTTCGGGCGCGCATTGCGGTAGTCGATGTAGTAGGCATGCTCCCACACGTCGATGGTCAGCAGAGCCTTGTCGCCGGTGGTCAGCGGCGTGCCGGCGGGGCCCATGTTGACGATGTCGACCGAGCCATCGGCCTTCTTCACCAGCCATGTCCACCCCGAGCCGAAATTGCCCACGGCCGACTTGGCAAACGCTTCCTTGAAGGCGTCGTAACTGCCGAACTTGGCGTTGATGGCATCGGCCAGCTTGCCCGAGGGCGCGCCGCCGCCATTGGGCTTCATGCAGTTCCAGAAGAAGGTGTGGTTCCAGATCTGGGCTGCATTGTTGTAGACGCCGCCGCTCGACTTCTTGATGATGTCTTCGAGGCTGGCGTTCTCGAACTCCGTGCCCGGAATCAGATTGTTGAGATTGGTCACGTACGCCTGATGGTGTTTGCCGTAGTGGTACTCGAACGTCTCTTTGCTCAGATGCGGAGCCAAGGCGTCCGTGGGGTAAGGCAGAGTGGGCAGTGCATGGGTCATGAGGTTTCCTCCGGGGGTTGACGCTGAGGGCTTGTTTAGCGGCGCAATTAATTGATCTGGAACATTTTATGAGCAACGAATAGCCCTTTCAGGACAGCGCCTGCTCAAGATCGGCGAGCAGATCGGCAGTGTCTTCGAGACCAACGGACAGGCGCAGCATGGCGTCCGAGATGCCGCGGCGGGCGCGCTCCTGGGCCGAGATGCCGTGATGCGTGGTCGTGCAGGGCTGCGTCACGAGACTTTCTGCGCCACCCAGGCTGGGAGCCAACGCAAACAGCCGCAGCCGATCTGCCACGCGGGTCGCGTCGGCGCCCGAGCCACGCACTTCGAGCGTCAGCATGCCGCCAAAACCGTGCATCTGGCGGCGTGCAAGATCGTGCCCGACAAAGCTGGGCAACCCCGGGTAGAACACGCGTGCAACACGCGGGTGCCGCGCCATCGCTTCGGCAACCGCCTGCGCCGAGGCGTTGTGTTGCCGCACGCGCACCACGAGCGTTCGCAGGCTGCGCGAGAGCAAGGCGGCGGTTTCGGGCGCGATCATCGAGCCGAGGTTTTTGCGCCAATCCCATACCGGTGCGAGCAAGGCTTTAGAACCCATGAGCGCGCCTGCGGTGAGGTCGCTGTGCCCGCCCAGGTATTTGGTGGCGCTGTGCATCACGATGTCGGCCCCCAGTTCGAGCGGACGCTGGTTGACCGGTGACGCAAAGGTGTTGTCGACCGCCACGAGTGCGCCGCGCGCGTGAGCCCGTTCGGCAATGGCGCGAATATCGAGTAGCGCCAGCGTGGGGTTGGATGGCGTTTCAAGGAACACCAACCGGACGCCATCGTCGAGCAGCGCTTCGAGTTGATCAAGCTCGCTGTCCAGCAAGAAGTGCGTGCGAATACCCAGCTGAGGCAGTTGCGCGCCCAGCAGCTCAAGCGTGCCGCCATAAGCCTCGCCGATGCAGACGATGCCTTGTCGTCCATGCGTCAGAAACAGCGCTGCCTCGGCCGCCATGCCTGAGCAAAACGCCCAGGCCGCCTCGGCGCCTTCGAGCCCGGCCAGGGTTTCTTCGAGAGCGAAGATGGTGGGGTTGAGCCCGTAGCGCGTGTAGAGCGCGCCGCGCCGCTTGCCATCGATCACGTCGAGCAGATCGGCGGTGGACTCAAAGGCAAACGTGGTGGTGTTGTAGATCGGGGTATACGGGCTGCCGTGGGCATCGCGCGTCGTGCTGCCGTGCACGGCCCGCGTGGCCAGCCCGGTGTTGCGGTTGTCTTCATCGCACATGTGCGGTCTCCTTCTCTTCGGTGTCTCTTCGTGTCGGAATCAAGCGGGCTTGCCACGCCGCACGCGCTGCACATGCAGCACCTGCAGATCGAGCCGGCCATCCGCCAATTGCCCCACCACTGGCTGGCCGACCTGCGCCTGGCGCGCCGAGGTGATCGGCAAGCCGTTCGCGTCACTCAACCAAGCGTAGCCGCGATCAAGTACCCACGCAGGGTCGAGTCCCTGCAGACGCACGGCAAGCCGGTCGAGCCGGTGCTTCGCCTCGCTGAACGTGGTTCGCGTACCGCGAGCCAGATCTTGCTCTCTGCGCTGCAATGCGTGCTGCTGCTGCATCAGCCCGGCGCGGCGGGCGGCTTCGCAACGCAGCGCCAGATCAGCCAACGCCAGACGCCTGCGGTGCAAGGCCTGCGCGGGACGCGACAAACGATCGAGCAAATGATCAAGCCGCTGCGATTCGCGATCGACCCGCACCTGACAGCGCTGCAACGCGCGTTGTTCGAGCCGCATCAGCGCCTCGAATGCGTCCACTGAGGACAGCGCGCAGAGTTCTGCCGCCGCCGTGGGCGTTGGCGCGCGCAGATCAGCGGCGAAATCGGCCAGCGTGACGTCGGTTTCGTGACCGACTCCGCTGATCACGGGCAGCGGACACTCAGCGATGGCGCGCACCACCCGCTCGTCATTGAACGACCAGAGATCCTCCAGCGTGCCACCCCCGCGGCAAACCAGCAAGGTGTCCACCTCGCGGCGAGCGGCCGCCCGCCCGATCGCCTCGACGATCTGCGCCGGCGCCTCGGCCCCCTGCACAGAACAGGGATACAACACCACCCGCACATGCGGTGCCCGACGCTGCAGCGCGGTCAGCACATCGTGCAGCGCCGCCGCTGCCGGCGACGTCACCACACCCACGGCACGAGGAAAGCGAGCGATCGAACGCTTGCGTTCGGCAGCAAACAGCCCTTCGGCTTCGAGACGCGCCTTGAGCTGCAAGAACTGCTCGTAAAGCGAGCCCGCGCCAGCCCGTTGCAGCGCCTCGACCACGAATTGCAACTCGCCGCGCGGCTCATACACCCCCAACTGCCCCAGCACCTCGACGCGCCAGCCCTCACGCGGCAACTCGGCCAATTGCGACGCCGCCCGACGGAACATGGCGCAGCGCAGGCTGGCGCCGCCGGATTCGTCTTTCAGCGTGAAGTAGCAATGCCCGCTCGCCGCCCGGCTGAAGCCCGATATTTCGCCGCGGATCACGCAGACAGCGAAGCGTGCCGCCAAGCTGTCGGCCACAGCCTGAACCAGCGCCGACACCCCCCATACCCGGGGCCGAGCGCCGCCCCCACGCACACCAAATGCGTCACTCACGGGCAGACCTCGCCGCAAAGCCAGCAATGGCGCGGCCCAGGAACTCCACAAGCGCGCCCCGCTTGGCTTGGCGGCCCGTTTCGCCTGTCACGCTGCTTTCATATTTCGCTAAACCATTGATTTTTATGATGTTTTTTGTGCTCATTCTTTAGGCAATTTGTTTGAAGCCCTGAATTTTCGCGGCCTAGCGCGAGGTGAACCTAGCTTACCCACAAAGTTATCCACAAAATTCGTGGACGGGCCGAGCGCCAAAGCAAGATTTGAGCCAAATTTTCGGT
This sequence comes from Aquabacterium sp., assembly GCF_041915145.1. Taxonomy (GTDB): domain Bacteria; phylum Pseudomonadota; class Gammaproteobacteria; order Burkholderiales; family Burkholderiaceae_C; genus Aquabacterium. The sequence goes on from NZ_JAYSBZ010000035.1 coordinate 19,977, forward strand.
GTCAATCGCGACAACCGCGTCTTTTTGCGCATGGACTTCGCGCCATAATCGCCGCCGCATTCGCCAGGAGGCGACCGCTGACGCATCGCTCGCAAGACCAAGGGGACCACTGTTGTTTTCGATCTTACAAGCCGCCGGCTGGCCCATCGTGCCGCTATTGCTGTGCTCAATCCTGGCTCTGGCGCTCATCATCGAGCGCTCCCTGACCTTGCGCGAATCACGGGTAGCGCCAGCTCGACTCGTCGATGAAGTGATCTCGGTCACACGAGCCAGCCTGCCCGCCGCCGACACGGTGAACAAGCTGGCCGACAACTCGACGCTCGGCAACGTGATGGCCAGTGGTTTGCGCGCCATCATCGCCGAACCGCGTTTCACCGAGGCCATGTTGCGCAACGCCTTTGAAATGGCCGGCCGTCACGCCGTCCATCAGTTGGAGCGCTTCCTCAACACGATCGGCACCATCGCAGCGGCCGCCCCCCTGTTGGGCCTGCTCGGCACCGTGATCGGCATGATCGAGCTGTTTGGCGCCAGCGGAGCCGCAACCGGGGCCGCGGGCTCCAACCCGCAGGCCCTGGCGCATGGGATTTCGGTGGCGCTGTACAACACGGCGTTCGGCCTCATCGTCGCCATTCCGTCGCTGATGGCCTACCGCTACTTCCGCGGCAAGATCGATGCCTACACGCTCGAAATGGAGCTCGCCACCGAGCGCCTGGTGCCGCACCTGATGCGCTTCGCGATCCCCGCCAAGCAAGCCTGACCCCGGAGCGCACGATGGCCATGAACTTTCGCCCCCGCCGCATGGAAGAACCCGAGATCAATCTCGTGCCGTTCATCGACGTGCTGCTGGTGGTGCTGATCTTTCTGATGCTATCGACCACCTTTTCTCGCTTCACCGAGCTGAAGATCAATCTGCCTTCGGCCAACGCCCAGCTGCCCATCACCCGCCCCCATGAAATCGTGGTCATGGTGGCGGCGGATGGTCGCTATGCCATCAACCACAAGGCCGTTGATGGACGCAGCGTCGAGTTGCTCGCCGCCGAGCTGACCGCCGCCGCGGCAGGCGACAAGCAATCGGTGGTGGTGATTTCGGCCGACGCAGCCTCGGCTCACCAGAGCGTGGTCAACGTAATGGATGCCGCCCGCCGTGCCGGACTGCTGCAGCTGACGTTCGCCACACAAACCAACGGCAGCGCCAGCGACGACGACGGCTCCTGAGCCGTGTCCGCATCTTCCTTGACTGATCGCATCACGGCGGCCTGGCTGGGCCGAGGCCCGCTGGCAATCGCCCTGCTCCCGCTGGCCGGCCTCTATGGCGCCCTCTCGGCCTTGCGCCGCTTGCTGTATCGCCTGGGATGGCTCCAGCACATCCGCCTACCCGTCCCGGTCATCGTGGTCGGCAATCGCGTGGCCGGTGGCGCCGGCAAGACGCCAACCACCATTGCGGTCGTGCAACATCTGCTGACTCAGGGGCTGCGCGTTGGCGTGGTGTCACGCGGGCATGGCCGCGAATCGGCCGACGTGCGATTGCTCGATGAACGCTGCACGGCCGCCGAGGTGGGCGACGAGCCGCTCCTGATCTGGCGCCGCACCGGCGGCGTGCCGCTGGCCGTGGGACGCGACCGCGCCGCTGCCGCGCAAGCCCTGCTGGCCACCCACCCCGATACCCAGCTCATCGTGTGCGACGACGGCCTGCAGCACTGGCGCCTGGCCCGCGATATCGAAATCATCGTCTTTGACGAGCGTGGTGCGGGCAACGGCTGGTTGCTGCCCGCCGGGCCTTTGCGCGAGCCGATTTCCACGCCCGGCATGGCTCCACGCAGCCTGACGCTCTACAACGCAACAGCACCCAGCACCCCTCTGGCCGGTCACCTCGCGCAGCGAACCATGCGGGGCGCCTGCCGGCTGGCGGACTGGTGGCAAGGGCACCCAGCGCAGCCGTGGGCCGCAGTGCAGTCAGCCGTGCAATCGGCCGCCAAGCCCCCTGATACCGCGATCGACTGGCTCGCCGTGGCGGGCATCGCCGTGCCCCAGCGGTTCTTCGATCAGCTGCGAGCCGCCGGGCTTGCCCACCGACCGCTGGCGCTGCACGATCATTTCGACTTCGCCACCATCCCCTGGCCCGCCAGCGAACGCCTGATCATCGTCACCGAAAAAGATGCGATCAAACTACCGCCCGACCGTGTCGCACGCGAACGCCCCGGCTGTGACGTGTGGGTGGCAGCGCTAGACTTCTCGCCGGAGCCTGCCTTCTGGACCGCGTTCGACGCGGCCGTGCAAGCCGCCACCGCGGCGCGAACCTGACACGGCCCGCCGCCCCCGAATCGAATCCTTAATCACTGCATCACGCCCATGGATACCCGACTGCTCGAATTGCTGGTCTGCCCCCTTTGCAAAGGGGCTGTGCGTCACGATCGCGAAGCTCGCCTGCTGATCTGCGAGGCCGACAAGCTGGCCTTTCCGGTTCGGGACGGCATCCCGGTGATGCTCGAAAACGAAGCGCGCGCCTGGCCCGAGGCTGGCGATCAAGCTGCCCATCCCGACGCTGGCTAAGCGCACTCGCGCACGACGCCCCATCCAGCAGTCCAGCCCGTTGCCGCCTGATGCATTTCACCGTTCTGATCCCCGCCCGCCTGGCCTCCACCCGACTGCCCCGCAAACCGCTGGCTGATATCGGCGGTCTGCCCATGGTGGTACGCGTAGCGCAGCGTGCCGCAAGCAGCGGCGCACTGCGGGTGGTCGTGGCGGCAGACGATGCCGCCATCGTCGAGGCCTGCAAGGCTCATGGCGTGCAGGCCGTGCTGACCCGTGTCGATCACGTCAACGGCAGTGATCGCCTGGCCGAAGCCTGCGCGCTGCTCGGCCTGGATGGAGATGATCTCGTGGTCAACGTGCAAGGCGACGAGCCCCTCATCGACCCGCAGCTCATCAACGCCTGCGCCCGGTTGCTGGTCGAGCGCCCCGATTGCGTGATGAGCACAGCCGCCCACGCCCTGCACGCGCCCGACGAGTTCACCAATCCGAACATCGTCAAGGTGGTGACCGACCTGGCCGGCCGCGCGCTGTATTTTTCGCGGGCGCCCATCCCCTGGTGGCGCGACGGCTATGCCCAAGGCGTGACCACGCTGGCTCACCCGGCCCCGCTGCGCCACATCGGCCTGTACGGCTACCGGGCCGGTTTTCTGCGGCGCTTCCCGCAACTGGCCATCAGCCCGCTCGAAACCATCGAAAGCCTCGAGCAACTGCGCGTGCTCTGGCACGGCGAACGCATTGCCGTTCACGTGGCCGAGCAGGCCCCGGGCCCCGGCGTGGACACCCCCGCCGACCTGGAGCGCGTCCGTGCGATCGTGAAGCAAAACACACCCTGATCGCACGAGTGCCGACACCCGGCTCATCGTGCATGCCCCAGACTATTTGAGCGGGCGCTGCATGGTATTCTTGGCCGCTTGCGCTCGTCGCAGGCTGCTCTTGCGCCGCGCCGAATGCCGCTGACAACGAGGAGATTCATGAGACTCATTCTGCTAGGCGCACCGGGCGCCGGAAAAGGCACCCAGGCTGCCTTCTTGTGCGACAAGTTCGGCATTCCCCAGATCTCCACCGGCGACATGCTGCGCGCGGCCATCAAGGCCGGCACCCCGCTGGGTCTGGCAGCCAAGAAGGTGATGGACGCTGGCGGCCTCGTCGGCGACGACATCATCATCGGCATGGTCAAGGAGCGCATCGCCCAGCCCGATTGCGCCAAAGGCTTCCTGTTCGATGGCTTCCCGCGCACGATCCCCCAGGCTGATGCCATGAAGGCCGCAGGCGTGAAGATCGACGTCGTGCTCGAAATCGATGTCCCCGACTCCGCCATCATCGAGCGCATGAGCGGCCGTCGCGTGCACGTGGCTTCGGGCCGCACCTATCACGTCAAGTACAACCCGCCCAAGGTTGCCGGCAAGGATGACGCAACCGGTGAAGACCTCATCCAGCGCGACGACGACAACGAAGAAGTCGTGCGCAAGCGCCTGGAGACCTATCACCAGCTGACGCGCCCGCTGGTTGACTACTACAGCAAGTGGTCGGCCACCGGCGACGCGGCTGCTCCGGCCTGCCGCAAGATCAGCGGCATGGGCAGCGTGGACGAAATCACCGCGCGGGCCCTGGATGCGCTGAAGGCCTGACGCGCTCCGACGCAGCGGGCCGCCTGCCCCTGATAAGCGCCCGCTGTCGCAGCACAGCGGGCGTTTTGTTTTCCGGTTTTGTTTTCTAGACTTGCTGCCGTGATACCCCAGTCCTTCATCCACGACCTGACCGCGCGCGCCGACATCGTCGAGATCGTCGGCCGCTACGTGCAGCTCAAGAAGGCCGGCATCAACTACAAGGGCTTGTGCCCCTTTCACGGCGAAAAATCACCCAGCTTCATCGTCAGCCCGACGCGCCAGACCTATCACTGCTTCGGCTGCGGCGTGCATGGCAACGCGGTGGGCTTCTTGATGGAGCACCTGGGCATGGGCTTCGTCGATGCCGTCAAAGACCTGGCTCAGCAGTGCGGCATGGCCGTCCCGGAAGGCGACGACAGCCCCGAAGAGCGCGAGCGCGCCAAGGCGCTGAAAGAAAAGCAGACCACCCTGACCGACGTGCTGGCCAAGGCCGCCGAGCATTACCGCAAGCAGCTCAAGGCCAGCCCGCGCGCCATTGACTACCTCAAGCGCCGCGGCCTGACCGGCGAGATCTGCGCCCGCTTCGGCATGGGCTACGCGCCTGACGGCTGGCGCGGCCTGGCCAGCGTCTTCCCCCGCTACGACGACCCGCTGCTGACTGAGAGCGGCCTGGTCATCGTGCAAGGCGCAGACGAAGGCAAGAGCGAGGCCGAGCAAAAACGCTACGACCGCTTCCGCGACCGCATCATGTTCCCGATTCGCTCGGTGCAAGGCGAGGTCATCGGATTCGGTGGCCGGGTGCTCGACAAGGGCGAGCCGAAATACCTCAACTCGCCCGAGACGCCGGTGTTCGTCAAAGGGCGCGAGCTGTATGGCTTGTTTGAGGCTCGGGCGGCGATCCGCGCCAGCGGCTACGTGTTGGTGGTCGAGGGCTATATGGACGTGGTTGCCTTGGCTCAGCTGGGCATGCCGAACGCCGTCGCCACACTGGGCACCGCCTGCACGGCCGACCACGTGCACAAGTTGATGCGGCACACCGAGCAGGTGGTGTTCAGCTTCGACGGCGACGCAGCCGGACGCCGCGCAGCCGCCCGGGCGCTCGAAGCCGCCCTGCCCCACGCCACCGACACGCGCACGATCAAGTTCCTGTTCTTGCCTGCCGAGCACGACCCGGACAGCTACATCCGCGAGTTCGGCCAGGCCGCGTTCGAGATCTGCGTGACGCAGGCCGTGCCACTGTCGCGGCAGTTCGTCGAACACGCCGGTGAAGGCTGTGACCTCGACTCGGCAGAGGGACGCGCCCGCCTGCTCAGCCAGGCTCGCCCGTTGTGGTTCGCGCTGCCGGACGGGGCCTTGCGCCGCCAATTGCTCATCGAACTGGCCAGCCTTGGCCGGTTAAGCGAGCGCGACCTGCAAGAACTCTGGCAAATCGGCAGTAAAAACCAGGCGCCATCGCACGCACCTGACTACCCTGACCACTACCCAGACTACGCCCTCAGCGAACCCGACTTCGGCGAGCCCGCCGCCGCGTCTTCGGCCAAACCAGCCTGGAAACCCAAAGGCGAATGGAAAAGCGACTGGAAAGGTCGCAAGGACTGGAAGGGGAAAAAGCGCTTTTCAGACGATGACGCGCCACCCAGCACGCCCCGACCACGCCCCAGCGGCCCGGCTGACAACGCGCTTCGCCTGTTGCTCGCGCACCCGGACTGGTGGGCGCTCATCAACGCCGAAGACCACCAATTGCTGCATGAGCTGCCCGCCCCCCACGGAGAGGTGTTCACCTGGCTGGAGCGGCACCTCGAAAACCATGGCACCGAACCCTGGGACACGTTGCGGCAAGCATTGGCCGAACACGATTTCGCCAGAGTTGCCGAACGCGTGATGGGCGCCATGGCGGCGACCGACGAAGCACCGTTCGGCGATTTGCGCCAAGTGCTCAACATGCTGTGGCTGGACGAACTGAAGCGCCAGGGCGACGAGCTGATCCGTCTGGCGGCCACGGACCCCTCAGCCCTGCAGCGCTGGCGCGAAGTGGATGCCCGCCGCAAGGCCTATTTGCCCAAAACCCCGGATGCCGACTGACCTGATCGCGCCAGTCTCGTCTATGCGGCAAAAACGCCAAATATGCGGCCAAACCTGATTCAATTCTGAGTCTGGCCAGCTATAATATAAGGTTTGGTACTCGCGTTAGATCAAAGCAGTATCGACCCGAATCGGGTTGGTCTGTTGCGTACTTCGTACTTGATTGATTAAACCGGCCCACCCAGGATGACCGCGACCGTTCGCACACCGACATCAGCGACAACCGCGAATTCCGTGACGCCCACCGCATCTCAGCCGGCAGCCCGCCGCAACGAATGCAACCGAGCGCACTTTGTCCTCCCTGGTTCTGGTCTCGCGTCGTTGCCCGCCTGGGGCTCTGCTCGCATTCGCCGTTTTAGCTCTCGAGTCGCAGCACGAGCCGCGCAGACCTGGTTGTCGCACCCCAAAACCATGAGCTTTCGGGGACGTGTCCGCCTCGCACTGCCGCGCCCGAGCCGCACGGTCGCACTTGATCGCGCCTGCATTGCCACCACATTCGTCCTGACACCTGTCATCCCTGTCGTCACCGCACCTGGTATGTCAGCACGCTGATCCCAGAGCCCTCTCTCTTTCGAGGAATTGCATGACCGCGAAGAAAAGCGCCCCGGCCAAGACCGCCAAAACAACTAAAGCCACCCCAGCCGCCGAGGCTGAAGAATTGAAAGGCGCCAAGGCCAAGGCCGTCAAGGCAACCAAGACCGACAAGGTCGAGGCCGAGGAGCCCAAGAAGCGCGGTCGCAAGCCAAAGGCCGAAACCGCCGCAGCCGGCAAAACCGCCGCTGCGAGCAAAAAGAAGGAAGAGTTCACGGAAGAGGACTTCTCTGACGTCGAATCCGACATCGAGGGCGATGCCGAAGCCGCTCCTGAAGACAGCGGCGAAGACAAGCCGAAGGCCAAGCCGCTGCGCATGAAGGTGTCGCGCGCCAAGGAGCGCGCGCTGATGCGCGAATTCGGCCTGGACGAAAACGCCCTCACCGAAGAAGAAGTCAACAAGCGTCGCCAGGAGCTGAAGACCCTCATCAAGATGGGCAAGACGCGTGGTTATCTGACGCACCAGGAAATCAACGACCACTTGCCCGAAAAGCTGGTCGAGAACGAGATTCTCGAAGCCATCGTGTCCATGTTGAACGACATGGGTGTGGCGGTCTACGAGCAGGCGCCTGACGCGGCCACGCTGCTGCTGACCAACTCCGGCACGTCCACCGCGACCGAGGAAGAAGCCGAAGAAGAAGCCGAAGCCGCGCTGTCCACCGTCGACTCCGAATTCGGCCGCACGACCGACCCGGTCCGCATGTACATGCGCGAAATGGGCACCGTCGAGCTGCTGACCCGCGAAGGCGAAATCGAAATCGCCAAGCGCATCGAAGGCGGTCTGCAAGCCATGATGCTGGCCATTTCGGCGTCGCCCACCACCATCGCTGAAATCCTGGCCTTGTCCGACAAGATCGGCGCCGGTGAAATGACCATTTCTGAAGTGGTGGACGGCTTTGTCTCTGAAGACGAAGCCGACGACTACGTGGCCGAGGAAGACGTCGACTTCTTTGATGAAGACGATGACGACGACGGCAACGGCGGCTCGAAGGCCCTGACCAAGAAGCTCGAAGAGCTGAAGAACCACGCGCTCGAGAAATTCGAGCAGCTGCGCACCAACTTCGAGAAGATGCGCCGCGCCTACGAGAAGGAAGGCTACAAGTCGCCGGCCTACAACAAGGCGCAGACAGCGGTGTCCGAAGTGATCATGAGCATCCGCTTCACGGTCAAGACCATCGAACGCCTGTGCGACGTGCTGCGCTCGCAGGTGGACGACGTGCGCCGCTACGAGCGCGAGCTGCGCAAGATCGTGGTCGACAAGTGCGGCATGCCGCAAGAGCACTTCATCAAGACCTTCCCGCCCAACTCGCTGAACCTGAAGTGGGCCGAGAAAGAGATCGCCGCAGGCAAGCCCTACGCCGCCGTGATGGGCCGCAACTTGCCGGCAATTCAGGAACTGCAGCAGAAGCTGATCGATCTGCAAGCCCGTGCCGTGGTGCCCATTGATGACCTCAAGGAAATCAACAAGCGCATGAACGAGGGCGAGAAGGCTTCGCGCGACGCCAAGCGCGAAATGATCGAGGCCAACCTGCGTCTCGTGATCTCGATTGCCAAGAAGTACACCAACCGCGGATTGCAGTTCCTCGACTTGATTCAAGAAGGCAACATCGGCCTGATGAAGGCGGTCGACAAGTTCGAATACCGCCGTGGCTACAAGTTCTCGACCTACGCCACGTGGTGGATCCGTCAGGCCATCACGCGCTCGATCGCCGACCAGGCCCGCACCATCCGGATTCCGGTTCACATGATCGAAACGATCAACAAGATGAACCGTCTGTCGCGCCAGCACTTGCAGGAATTCGGCTTCGAGCCGGACGCCCCAACGCTGGCCGAGAAGATGGAGATGCCGGAAGACAAGATCCGCAAGATCATGAAGATCGCCAAGGAGCCGATCTCGATGGAAACCCCCATCGGGGACGACGACGACAGCCATCTGGGCGACTTCATCGAGGACACCAACAACACCGCGCCGATCGAGGCCGCCATGCAGGCTGGTCTGCGCGACGTGGTGAAGGACATCCTCGACTCGCTGACCCCGCGCGAAGCCAAGGTGCTGCGCATGCGCTTCGGTATCGAAATGAGCACCGATCACACGCTGGAAGAAGTCGGTAAGCAGTTCGACGTGACCCGCGAGCGCATCCGTCAGATCGAAGCCAAGGCGATCCGCAAGCTCAAGCACCCGTCGCGCTCCGACAAGCTGCGCACCTATCTGGACAATCTGTAAGCACGGTTGCCGAGCAGCCGCTCGGTACTTTTTTTACGGTGATTTGTCACGAGCCCGGCCAAGTGCCGGGCTTTTTTGTGTGCTTTTCCACGGATGCCCGACGGCCGATATGCCGATGATGCTGGGCAGGAGCACCGGAATGAGCACACCCGTCGAACGCACCATCTTGTTTGTCGATCTGCGCGGCAGCACGTCGCTGTACTTGCGCCTGGGCAACGCGCAAGCGGCCTCGGTCGTCACGCAGAGCCTGGCCATGCTGGGGCAGATCGTGGCTCACGACGGCGGGCGAGTCGTCAAGAGCCTGGGCGACGGCCTGATGGCCGAGTTTGCCGACCCGGAGCACGCGATCTACGCCGCCGACGAGATGCACGATTCGCTGGAGCGCATCATCGAGGTACCCGGCGACGCCAACGGCAACGGCACGGCGCTGAAGCTCAAGGTCGCCATTGCGCGCGGCGAATTGATCGAGGTGGACGGCGACTGTTTTGGCGATGCCGTGAACGTGGCGGCTCGCCTGCTCGACTTGGCCGGCGACAACGAAACCCTGGCGACCGCCAGCCTGGTGGACGTGCTGCCCTCAGACCAGCGCGAGCGCTTTCGCAGCCTCGACCGCCTGCATCTGCGCGGCCGCAGCGAGCCGGTGCAGGTCTACCGGATGGAAAGCCGCAAGTTTGGCGACACCGTTTCGACCCAGTTTCAAGAAGCGCAGGCCAGCGACCTGCCCGACGGCTTGCGCATCACCAGCCCCGAAGATTGCCGCATCCACCCCGCCGCTTGCGCCCCGATCGTGATCGGCCGCAGCCCGCAGGCGGCCTATTGCCTGGACGACACCCGCGTGTCGCGCTCGCACGCCCGCATCGAAAGCCACGGCGGCCACTTTCAGCTGACCGACCTCAGCTACAACGGCACCTTTGTGCGCTTCGGCAACGAAGAGCAGGTGGTGGCCCTGCGGCGCGGCACCTGCACGCTGCATGGCAGCGGCGTGATCAGCCTGGGGGCACCGCCCACCGACCCCACCGCCGCTTGCGTGCGGTTTGAGGTGTTGAACTTCTCGGACACCGTGCCCCAGGACAGCTGAGCCTGCCGGCGCCCGCTCGCGTCTTAAAACGTCAGGGTCTTGACGCCAGCCGAGGTGCCCAGCAAGCACACCTGTGCCTTGTGGCGAGCGAAGATGCCCACCGTCACCACGCCCGGCCATTGATTGATCTCGGCCTCGCTCGCCAGCGGGTCGGTGATGCTCAGGCCCGTCACATCGAGAATTGCCTGCCCGTTATCGGTGACCACGCCTTCGCGCAAGCGGGCGGTGCCACCCATCGCGGCAAAGCGGCGAATCAACTGCGCGGCGGCCATCGGGATGATCTCGACCGGCAGCGGGAACTTGCCCAGCACATCGACCAGCTTGGACTCGTCGGCGATGCAGATAAAGCGGTCTGCCAGGTCGGCCACGATTTTTTCGCGCGTCAGCGCGGCGCCGCCGCCCTTGATCATGTGGCCCCGGTGATCGATCTCGTCGGCGCCGTCCACGTAGATCGGCAAGCGCTCGACGCTGGCGGAGTCGAGCACCGTGATGCCGTGCGCCCGCAGACGCTCGGTGCTCTTGGCCGAGCTGGACACGGCGCCGGCGATGCGGTCTTTGATCTTGGCCAGCTCGTCGATGAAGCAGTTGGCGGTGGAGCCGGTGCCCACCCCGACGATGGAGCCGGGCGTGACGTATTCGATGGCGGCGCGCCCGACCAGCGCCTTGAGTTCGTCTTGGTTCATGACGCGATTATCCGGGCGAACCCTGGATCGGCGACCGAAAACCCAGGGCCGCGCGTGATCAATGTGCGCCCGCCGCCTCGCCGCCGTCGCCCCCGCTGCCTTTCACGGGCCCGGCCAGCCAAACCAGGCCGATCAGCACGATGAACAGCACGGACGAAGCCAGAAACAAGTCGTCCGCGCTGAGCATGGCCGCTTGTTGATCGACAACCCGGTTGAGCATGGCCGCGGACTGCGTCGGCGTCAGACCGGCTTGCTGCAAGCCGAGCATGGTCTGCTGGAAGGTGCCGTCGGCCTGACTGAGATGCTCGGTCAGACGCGAGTGGTGCATGGCGCCGCGGTCGTCCCACAGCGTCGAGAAGATCGACGTACCGAATGCCCCCGCCGTGATCCGCATGAAATTGTTCAGGCTGGACGCAGCCGGAATGCGCTCGGGCGGCAACCCGTGCAAGGCGATGGTGATGAGCGGAATGAAAAAGAACGCCATCGCCACGCCCTGCACCAGGGTCGGGATGATGATGGTGATCTGGTCGGCATCGGTGTTGAAGCGCGAGCGCATGAACAGCACGATGCCGAAGACGGCGAGCGCGATGGTGGCGAACCAGCGCGCGTCGGCCTTGCCCATGCGGCTGCCCACGAAGGGCGAAAGCAGGATGGCGAAGATGCCCACCGGCGCCAGCGCCATGCCGGCCGCCGTGGCCGTGTAGCCCTGGTATTGCTGCAGCCACAGCGGCAGCAGCACCACGTTGCCGAAGAACACGCCGTAGGCCAGCGAGATCGTCAGCGTACTGGCCCAGTAATTGCGCCGCTTGAACAGGCTCAGGTCAACGATCGGGTTCTGCTCGGTCAGTTCCCAGGCGATGAAGAACGCAAAGCCCATGGCCGCCACCGCGAACAGCGCGACGATGGTGGACGAGTTGAACCAGTCCAGCTCCTTGCCCTTGTCGAGCGCGATCTGCAACGCCCCCACCCACAGCACCAGCAGCGCCAGGCCGACCTTGTCCATGCGCAGGTTGCGGCCGGGGTTGTCGCGGTGCCGATAGAGCGACCACGTGGCACCAGCCGCCACCAAGCCCACCGGCACGTTGATGTAGAAGATCCACGGCCAGCTGATGTTGTCGGTGATCCAACCACCCAGCAGCGGCCCCACCACCGGCGCCACCAGCGTGGTGATCGACCACATCGCCAGCGCCATGCCCGCCTTGTGACGCGGGTAGCTCGACAGCAGCAAGGTCTGCGACAGCGGGATCATCGGCCCGGCCACCGCCCCCTGCATCACGCGGAAGAAGATCAGCCCCTCGATGCTCGGCGCCAGACCGCACAGCCACGAAAACAGCACGAATAGCAGCACGCTGCTCATGAACAGCTTGACGGTGCCAAAGCGCTGCGCCAGCCAGCCCGTGAGCGGCACCGAGATGGCGTTGGCCACCGCGAAGCTGGTGATGACCCAGGTGCCTTGCGTCGGGCTCACACCCAGGTCGCCCGAGATGGCCGGGATCGACACGTTGGCGATCGAGGTGTCGAGCACGTTCATGAAGGTGGCACTCGACAAGGCGATGGTGCCCAGCACCAGTTGAGCGCCGGTGAGCGGCGGGTGGGCAACAGCCGATGAGGACGGGGCAGCCATGTGGAGCCTTCGTTGAGACGATCGGTGAAGCTCAGTGACGGACGGCGCCCGCCGCAGCGGCTGCGGAAGCCGCCGGCAAACGAGCACCCAGGTTGCGGGCGATGATCTGCTTGATGAGCGACTCGGCCTGAGCGTCCTTGCCGTTGAACACGTCGGTCACGCTGGCCATGCTGGCGCGGGGGGCATCGGCCAGCGCCACGCCGGACTGATCGTGCACATCCACCGTCACGTCGAGCGACAAGCCGATGCGCAGCGGATGCGCCTGCAACTGCTTGGCGTCCAGCGCCACACGCACCGGCACGCGTTGCACCACCTTGATCCAGTTGCCGGTGGCGTTCTGCGCGGGCAACAAGGCAAAGGCCGCGCCCGTGCCAGCGCCCAGGCCGACGATGTGGCCGTCGTACTCGACCTTGCTGCCGTACAGATCGGCGCGCACCTTGACCGGTTGACCAATACGCATGTCGGCCAGTTGCACTTCCTTGTAGTTGGCATCGACCCAGACCTGATCGAGCGGCACGATCGACATCAAGGGCGACCCGGCCGGCACGCGCTGCCCGACCTGCACGCTGCGCTTGGCCACGTAGCCGCTCACCGGAGCCGGCAGATCGGCGCGCTTGAGCGCCAGATAGGCCTCGCGCACCCGCGCCGCCGCACGTTGCACATTCGGGTGTTGCTCGACGCTGGTGCCGTCGATGAGCGCGCGGTTCGATGCCTGCTGCTCGCGCGCCGCAGCCAGGGCCGCGTCAGCCGAAGCTTGCGCGCTCTTGGCCGTGGCCAGCGCGGTCTGCGCGTGTTCGAGTTCTTCTTTCGACACGGCGCCCTTGGCCGTCAGCCCTTGGCGGCGCGCCAAGTCTTCTTGCGCCTTGTTCACGTCGGCCTGCACGCGGCTCAACTCGGCCTCGCGCAGCTTGACGTTGGCCTGGTAGGTGGCGTCGTTGGCAAACAGCGTACGCACCTCGCGCACCGTCTGCCCGAGTTGAGCCTGTGCCTGATCCAGCGCCACTTGCGCGTCGGCCGGGTCGAGCTTGACCAGCGGGTCGCCAGCCTTCACGAAGTCGGTGTCCTCCACGCGAATGGCCAGCACCGTGCCCGCCACTTGCGGGGTCACCTGCACCACATTGCCGGCCACGTAGGCGTTGTCCGTCGAGACAAAGTAGCGCGCGTGCAGC
>NZ_JAYSBZ010000036.1:0-33518 GCF_041915145.1 Aquabacterium sp.
CCTCGGCCTGCCGGAGGAAACCAATGATCTGTTCCTCGGTGAATCTGCTCTTCTTCATGTCCATCATTCTCCTGGTTGATGGACTTCCTCTCCATTACGCTGGTACGGCTGGGAGGGGGCAGGTCAGATTTATTGGATTTCCGGGTGATTTTCGGGGCCCAGAAAGCAGAAAGCCCGGTATCTTTCGATACCGGGCTTCGGCTGTTTTTTGGTCGGGGCGGCGGGATTCGAACTCGCGACCCCTTGCACCCCATGCAAGTGCGCTACCAGGCTGCGCTACGCCCCGACTGAAGCTAACATTCTAACCCGAAAATCAATTAGTTGGCGAGCAACTGGCGAATAGACAACAATTCTTCGCGAAGCTGGTCAGTGCTGACCTTGTCTCTCAAAAAAGTTGTCACGGAATTCGCTACGACCACACGGTCTACAGTCAAGACCGCCGCTTTTTGACCCTCACCGGCCTCCGCTTCGACGTCGGAGGAATGGAATTCCGGCGACTCGATATGCTCCTTGCCCACAGACTCAGCCAGCCGGTTGCGAGCACCGCTGATCGTGAAACCCTGGTCGTAGAGCAACTCGCGAATGCGACGAATCAACAGCACCTCATGGTGCTGGTAATACCGACGATTACCCCGGCGCTTCATGGGCTTGAGTTGAACGAACTCTTGCTCCCAATAGCGAAGCACATAGGGTTTGACGCCACAAAGATCGCTCACCTCACCGATAGTGAAGTAGCGTTTGGCAGGAATGGATGGAAGCGCGTTCTCCATTGGAAATCAATGAGATCGGCAAGGGATTTCGACTTTACTCGAAGTCTTCAGAAGCCGGTATGTCACCTTGCACCAATCCTTTGAGTTTGTGACTTGCATGGAATGTCACCACCTGACGCGCATTGATCGGAATGGCCTCGCCCGTGCGCGGATTGCGCCCTGGACGCGGCGCCTTGCGACGAATCTGGAAGTTCCCATAGCCCGATAGCTTGACGTCCTTGCCCTGCACCAGGCTGCCGTGAATAAGTTCAAAGAAGGATTCGACCATGTCCTTGGACTCGCGCTTGTTCAAGCCGAGGCGCTCAAACAAAAGATCGGCAAGCTCGGCCTTGGTGAGCGTCGGCGTCTCGAGAGACGGCAGGATGATGCCGTCCGCCAAAACGTCGTCGTGATCTTGCGAGGTCATGCTGAGCCCTTGATCGAATTGACGAAATACTTTGTACTGGTGCAGCGCAACTTGCCCGATTTACTCAACCACGCTGACGCGCACCCAGCTGACTCTGCAGAGTCTGAAGTACCGCTTGAACGGCGGCGTCGATGCGGTCGTCGGTAAGCGTGGTTTCATCATCCAACAGTTCCAGCCGCACCGCCAGGCTGCGCTGCTGCGCCCCAATATCACCTGCTGGCACCTTGGGCTTATAGATGTCGAACAGTCGAGCTTGTCGCACCAGCCCCTGGGTCGGTGCCGCAGTGATCGCCTCGACGACAGCTTCGTGGCTGACTTGGTCATCGACGATCACGGCAATGTCGCGCCACACCGACTGCTGCCTCGGCAGTCCGGCAAACGCCGGCACCGCGCGGGTCGTCAATGCGGTAGCGTCCAACTCGAACAGCACAGGCGCCGCCGGCAACTCGTAGCCTTGCCGCCAACGCGGGTGGAGTTCGCCGACGAAACCGACGGCCACCCCATCGATCTCGACACGTGCGCTGCGCCCCGGGTGCAGCGCCGGATGCTCGGCGCGGACGAAGCGCGCCTGACGCGGCGCCAGCAAGGCTTCAATATCGCCCTTCACGTCGAAGAAGTCGACCGCTCGCTCGGCGCTGCCCCACTGCAAGTCGTCGGCCGCCCCGTAGGCCAGACCCGCAACCCGCAATGGCTGATGGAAGCCGGCCACGGTGCGATCCGTATCGGCGACCGATGCATCGCGCAAGAAAACCCGACCGAACTCGAACACGCGCACCCGGTTCGTCTTGCGGGCCAAGTTGTGGCGCAGCACCTGCACCAGGCCGCCCATCAGACTCGACCGCATCACGCTCAACGGGCTCGCGATGGGGTTGAGCAGACGAATCGGCTCGGCATTGCCGGCCAGCTCACGCTCCCAGCGCTCTTCAACGAAGCTGAAGTTGATCGTCTCCTGGTAGCCGCGGCTGGCCACGGCACGGCGAGCGGCGTACAAGCCACGCACCGCCTCCGGCCGCACACGCGGCTGCACCGGCGCCAGCGGCGGACGTGACGGCAACTTGTCAAAGCCGATCACGCGCACCACCTCTTCGATCAGATCCTCTTCGATCTGGATGTCGAAACGCCAGCTTGGCGGCGTGACTGTCAGGCGCCCGTCTTGCGCCACGCAAGGCAGGCCCAGGCGTGAGAACACTTCTTCGCACTGCTGCTGCGTCACCGGCATGCCGATCACGCGGGCCGCGCGCTCCAGGCGCAGCGTCACGGGTTTGGCCTGGGGTACGTTGACCTGCTGATCATCGATCGGGCCGGCTTCGCCGCCGCAGATGTCCACGATCAATTGCGTGACGCGCTCCAGGCGTGCCACGGTCTGCGCCGGGTCCACGCCACGCTCGAAACGGTGCGAGGCATCGGTCGAAAAATTGAAACGACGCGCACGCCCGGCAATGGCCTTGGGCCACCAGAACGCCACCTCGGCGTAGACGTTGCGGGTGTCGTCCGACACCGCCACGGCCTGACCGCCCATCACGCCAGCCAGCGATTCAACTTGCTGCACGTCGGCGATCACGCCAACCTGCTCATCGAGCGTCACGGTTTGGCCGTTGAGCAACTCGACTTGCTCGCCCGACTTGCCCCAGCGCACCTGCAGGCTGCCGTGGATTTTGTCCAGATCGAACACGTGCGACGGCTGACCCAACTCGAACATCACGTAGTTCGAGATGTCGACAAGCGCCGACACCGAACGCTGACCACAACGCTCCAGGCGCTGCACCATCCAGGCCGGCGTCCGGGCCTTGGGATTGACGTTGCGGATCACGCGGCCGCTGAATCGACCACACAGATCGGGCGCATCGACGCGCACCGCCAGCTTGTCATCCACCTTGGGCGCCACGGCCGCCGCCGCCGGTACGTTCAATGGTGTGCCGGTGAGGGCCGACACTTCCCGCGCCACGCCCAACAAGCTCAAGCAATGCGCCAGATTGGGCGTGAGCTTGAGCGTGAACAGCGTGTCGTCGAGTTGCAGGTAATCGCGCACGCTCGTGCCGATCGGCGCATCGTCCGCAAAGAGGTGCAGGCCCGATGATTCGGCAGGCAGGCCCAGCTCCTTGGCCGAGCACAGCATGCCCTGGCTTTCGACACCACGCAGCTTGCCCAGCTTGATCTTGAAGGGCTGACCGTTGTCGCCCGGCGGCAGCTCGGCGCCGACCAAGGCGCAAGGCACCTTGATACCGGGGCGCACATTCGGCGCGCCGCAAACGATCTGCAGCGTCGTGCCCGTGCCGGCGTTGACCTTGCAAACGTTGAGGCGATCGGCATCGGGGTGCTTGGCCACCTCCAACACTTCGGCGACGACGATATGGGTAAAGGCCGGCGCCACCGGGCGCAGTTCTTCGACCTCCAGCCCTGCCATCGTCAGCAGGTCGGCCAGTTGTTGCGTCGAAATCGGGGGGTTGCAGAACTCGCGCAACCAGGACTCGGGGAATTGCATCTCGGTTTCCTTCCCTCTTCTCTCAAACCTTGAATTGCGACAGGAAGCGGACGTCGCCGTCAAAGAATAGGCGCAAGTCGTTCACACCATAACGCAGCATGGTCAGGCGATCCGGCCCAAGGCCAAACGCGAAGCCGATGTAGCGTTCGGCGTCGAGCCCGAAGTTGCGCACCACGTTCGGGTGCACTTGCCCGGCACCGCCCACTTCCAACCAGCGGCCTTTCAAGGGGCCGCTCGCAAACGCGATATCAACCTCGGCAGACGGCTCGGTAAACGGGAAGAACGACGGGCGGAAGCGGATGTTCAGGTCATTCGTCTCGAAGAACGCCGCAAAGAAGTCGCCCAGCACCGACTTGAGGTCGGCAAAGCTCACGTTCTCGCCGATCCACAAGCCTTCGCATTGGTGAAACATCGGCGAGTGCGTCGCGTCGCTGTCCACGCGGTAGGTGCGCCCCGGGGCAATGACGCGAATCTCGGGAACGCGCTCGCCACGCGTTTCGCGCTCGGCATGACGCTTCACATGCTGCACGGCGTAGCGCACCTGCATCGGGCTGGTGTGGGTACGCAGCAGATGGCCGCCTTCGACGTAGAACGTATCGTGCATCGAGCGCGCCGGGTGATCGGCGGGCGTGTTCAACGCGGTGAAATTGAACCAGTCGGTCTCGATCTCGGGGCCGTCGGCCACGTCAAAACCCATCGAGCCAAAGATGGCTTCGATGCGTTCGATGCTCAGCGACACCGGGTGCAGGCCGCCTTCGCCACGACGGCGCCCCGGCAGGGTCACGTCCAGTGCCTCAGCCTTCAGTTGCTCCTGCAATTCGGCTTCCGCCAGCTCGCTGCGGCGAGCGTTGAGGGCGCCCTCAACCTGCTGCTTGATCTGGTTGATCGCGGCGCCACGGGCTTTCTTTTCTTCCGGCGTCAGCGCGGCCAAGCCTTTCAGCAACTCCGTCACACGCCCAGACTTGCCGATGAAGCGCGCCTTGGCATTTTCGAGATCGGCGGGCGTGAGCGCGGCGGCAAACTCGGCGCGCGCCTCGGTGACCAGAGGATCGAGATCGTTCATGTTTTCAACACATCAAAAAGAAAGGCCGCACGCGAAGTGACGGCCTTTCAAGAACCCGACTCAGCTAGCAATTAGCTTGGCCAGGTCAAAGATCACGCAAGCGGATCAAGCAGCGATCTGAGCCTTCACCTTGGCGACGATGCCGCTGAATGCAGCAGGGTCGTTCACGGCGAGGTCGGCCAGGACCTTGCGGTCCAGATCGATAGCAGCTTTCTTCAGACCAGCGATGAACTTGCTGTAGCTCAAGCCTTCTTGACGGCTGGCCGCATTGATACGCGCGATCCACAGGCGGCGGAACACGCGCTTCTTGTTGCGACGATCACGGTAGGCATATTGCCCAGCCTTCATGACCGCTTGCTTGGCAATGCGGAAGACGTTTTTGCGGCGGCCGCGGAAACCCTTGGCCAGAGCGAGAACCTTCTTGTGACGGGCACGAGCCGTTACACCACGTTTGACGCGAGACATGTTATTTCTCCTTCAACCGATGGGATCACAGACCAGCAAAGGGCAGCATCTGAGCGATGTGACCCATGTTGGTTTCGTGCACGGCAACGGCGCCACGCAGGTGGCGTTTGTTCTTCGTGGTCTTCTTGGTCAGGATGTGGCGCTTGAACGCCTGACCGCGCTTGACGGTACCACCCGGACGAACGCGAAAACGCTTTTTCGCGCTGCTCTTGGTCTTCATCTTGGGCATGACTGCTCCTTTTGTTAGCTGCACGAGGCGCCGCGAACCTGTTCGCGAACTTGATGGCCTGCGCACCACGGGTAACGAGCCGGCGACCAAACCGACCCACTCCATTCTGTTCAAACGATCACTTCTTCTTTTTCGGGGCCAACACCATGATCATCTGGCGACCCTCAAGCTTCGGCATGTTCTCGACGGTTGAGACATCAACCAAGTCGTCGCGCACGCGCTCCAGCAAACGCAAACCCAATTCCTGGTGGGTGATTTCACGGCCACGGAACCGCAACGTCACCTTGCCCTTGTCGCCTTCTTCCAGGAAGCGACGCAGATTGCGCAGCTTGATCTGGTAGTCGCCCTCGTCGGTACCGGGTCGGAATTTGACTTCCTTGACCTCGATGACCTTCTGCTTGAGTTTGGCGTCGTGGGCCTTCTTCTGCTCTTGATACTTGAATTTGCCGTAATCCATCAGGCGGCAAACCGGTGGGTCTGCTTGCGCTGCGATTTCGACCAGATCCACGTCGTACTCTGTAGACAGCCGCAGAGCCTCTTGGATGCTCACGATGCCCAAGGGCTCGTTTTCAGGTCCATTGAGACGAACCTCCAGGGCGGTGATTTCCCGGTTCAGTCGATGCTTACGCTCTGCGTTCGGCGTACGGCGGTCCATGAAAGTAGCGATGGTGGATGTCCTCCGGGGCTTTCGCCCTCAAACAATAAATACGCGCGCCATGAAGCAACTCGAAGGTTGGCGGAAACAGCTATCCGCATCACACCTTCTGGGCGATGTCACTAGCAATCCTTTGGGAGAAGGTGTCTAGGGCCATCACGCCGAGGTCAACATTGCCTCGGGCGCGCACCGCAACGGCCCCAGCGGCTTTCTCTTTATCACCAACGACCAAGAGATACGGAGCCTTTTGCAACGAATGCTCGCGGATTTTATACGTGATTTTCTCGTTGCGCAAATCGACTTCGGCCCTAACTCCTTGTTTTTGCAGAGATTTCGCTACTTCCTGGGCGTAGTCGGCCTGGGTATCAGTGATGTTGAGCACCACGACCTGCACCGGCGCCAGCCAAACTGGCAGAGCGCCGGCGTGCTGCTCGATCAGGATGCCGATGAAGCGCTCCAGTGAGCCCAGGATGGCGCGGTGCAGCATCACTGGGTGCTTGCGCTCGCTGGTGTCGTTCACATACTCGGCGCCCAGCCGTTCGGGCATCGAGAAATCGACCTGAATCGTGCCGCACTGCCAGTGGCGCCCCAACGCATCTTTCAGGGTGTATTCGATCTTCGGACCATAGAAAGCGCCATCGCCCGGAGCGATGGTGAATTCGCTGTTGGTGGCACGCAAGCTCTCCATCAACGCGTTCTCAGCCTTGTCCCAGACCTCGTCGGAGCCGATACGGTGCTCAGGACGGGTCGCGACCTTATAGATGATGTCGGTGAACCCAAAGTCCTGGTAGACCTTCTGCAGCAACGCCGTGAAGGCCACGCATTCCTGCAGGATCTGGTCTTCTGTGCAGAAGATGTGCCCATCGTCCTGCGTGAAGCCGCGCACACGCATGATGCCGTGCAGGCCACCCGACGGTTCGTTGCGGTGGCACTGACCAAATTCACCGTAGCGCACCGGCAGGTCGCGATAGCTCTTGATGCCCTGGTTGAAGATCAGGATGTGGCCGGGGCAATTCATCGGCTTGAGCGCGTAGTCGCGCTTTTCCGACTCGGTGGTGAACATGTTCTCGCGGTACTTGTCCCAGTGGCCGGTCTTTTCCCACAACGTGCGGTCGATGATCTGCGGACCCTTGACCTCTTTGTAGCCGTTGTCGCGGTAGATCTGGCGCATGTACTGCTCGACCGCCTGCCACACCGTCCAGCCCTTGGGGTGCCAGAACACCACGCCCGGTGCGTGATCGTCGATGTGGAAGAGATCCAGTTCGCGCCCCAGCTTGCGGTGGTCGCGCTTCTCGGCTTCTTCGAGACGGGTCAGATAGGCCTGCAGATCGTCCTTGCTGGTCCAGGCCGTGCCGTAGACGCGCTGCAGCTGCTCGTTGCGATGGTCTCCACGCCAATAGGCGCCCGCCATCTTCATCAGCTTGAAATGCTTGAGCTTGCCGGTGCTAGGCACGTGCGGACCACGGCAGAGATCAGTGAAGGCGCCTTCGCTGTAGAGCGACACGTCTTGATCCGCCGGAATGCTCTCGATGATTTCGGCCTTGTAGTGCTCGCCCAGCCCCTTGAAATAGGCGACAGCTTCATCGCGCGGCAGCACCTTGCGCTCAACCTTCTCGTCCTTCTTGGCGAGCTCGGCCATCTTCTTTTCGATGGCTTCGAGGTCTTCAGGCGTGAACGGGCGCTTGTAAGCGAAGTCGTAATAGAAGCCGTCTTCGATGGTCGGGCCGATGGTGACCTGAGCCTCCGGAAAGAGCTCCTTCACCGCGTAGGCCAGCAAGTGCGCCGTCGAGTGACGAATGATGTCGAGGCCGTCGGCGTCCTTCTCGGTGACGATGGCCAAGGGGGTATCTGCCTCGATGCGATAGCTGGTGTCCACCAGCTTGGCCGTCGCACCCTGCCCGACGCGCCCGGCCAGGGCCGCCTTGGCCAGACCGGCGCCAATCGACGCAGCCACCTCGGCCACGGTCACCGGGCCAGGAAACTCACGCTTGGAGCCATCGGGCAATTGAATCGAAATCATGTTGTTCAACCTGTGTGTTGGGAGCCAAGCCGACGCGCACACGCCGGACAAGAAAAAAGCGCGGTGGGCGCCGCGCTTTCTCAGGAATCAGGGTCAGAGATACGAAAGCAGCGGCCAGCCGACTAGACCTCGGGCGAGGTGAAGGGGGTGGTCGAAGTTCGCGGTGTCATAACCGTGGATGCCTTTCTCGCTCTTGTTGAGTACTGAAGCGTGCCATTGTATGAGGGGAACTTGACAGCGCCAAGACGCCTACCCCACAGAGCGCACACCGGGCCATACAAAAAAACAGGCCGCTTGTGGCGGCCTGTTTGGCTCTCGGTGATACCGGGAGTCTGGTTTGGGCCGGTTGAGGGCGAACGATGGTTCGCCCGCCGGCCCGATTGGGGTCCGATCAGTGGAACTGCTCTTCTTCGGTCGAGCCGGTCAGGGCCTTCACGGAGGACGAACCACCTTGGATCACGGTGGTCACGTCGTCGAAGTAACCAGCACCCACTTCTTGTTGGTGCGACACAAAGGTGTAACCCTTGTCGCGAGCAGCGAATTCGGGCTCTTGCACCATGTTGACGTAGTGCTTCATGCCTTCGCCGCGAGCGTACGAGTGCGCGAATTGGAAGGTGTTGTACCAGTTGACGTGGATACCAGCCAGGGTGATGAACTGGTACTTGTAGCCCAGCGCCGACAGGTCTTCCTGGAACGAAGCGATCTGCTTGTCGTCGAGGTTCTTCTTCCAGTTGAACGACGGCGAGCAGTTGTACGACAGCAGTTTGCCCGGGCAAGCTGCGTGCACGGCTTGAGCGAATTCGCGGGCAAAGCCGATATCGGGCACGCCGGTTTCGCACCACACCAAGTCAGCGTACGGAGCGTAAGCGACGCCACGGCTGATGGCTTGCTCGAGACCGTTCTTCACGCGGTAGAAACCTTCTTGGGTGCGCTCGCCGGTGACGAACGGCTTGTCGTTGTCGTCGCAGTCGCTGGTCAGCAGGTTGGCGGCTTCAGCGTCGGTACGGGCCAGAACGATGGTGGGCACGCCCATCACGTCGGCAGCGAAACGGGCGGCGATCAGCTTTTCAACGGCTTCGCGGGTCGGGACCAGCACCTTGCCACCCATGTGACCGCACTTCTTCACGGCGGCCAGTTGGTCTTCAAAGTGGACGCCTGCGGCACCGGCGGCGATCATGTTCTTCATCAGCTCGAAAGCGTTCAGCACGCCACCGAAACCGGCTTCAGCGTCAGCAACGATCGGCAGGAAGTAATCGATGAAACCTTCGTCGCCAGGGTTGACACCGCGGCCCCACTGGATTTCGTCGGCACGCTTGAACGTGTTGTTGATGCGGCGAACCATGGTCGGCACCGAGTCGTAGGCGTACAGCGACTGGTCGGGGTACATGGTTTCCGACGTGTTGCCGTCAGCGGCAACTTGCCAGCCCGACAGGTACACGGCTTCCAAGCCAGCCTTGGCTTGCTGCATGGCTTGACCAGCGGTGATGGCGCCGAAAGCGTTGACGTAGCCCTTCTTGGCGCCACCGTTGACCTTTTCCCACAGCTTTTCAGCGCCGCGCTGGGCCAGGGTGTACTCGGGCTGCAGGCTGCCGCGCAGACGCACGACATCAGCAGCGGAGTAGCCGCGCTTCACGAGCTTCCAACGGGGGTTTTCGGCCCAGTCTTTTTCCAGGGCGGCGATTTGCTGTTCGCGAGTGAGTTTCGTCATGACGATCTCCGGGGAGGGGTTGATAAAAGCGTGAAATTTTGAATGGTGATCGAAAAAAGCACCTTGTGCGACTTCGAACCAAGGACTTATATCTTATACAAGACTTGAAATCGCGTCACGTGAAATCAAGCACTTGGCGTCAAAAAACCTGTTGAGACCCCAACATCTTTTCACATCAAGAAATGTCATTCGTCGCTATCGAGAAGAAGCTTCCCACAATGCGACACATCTGATCCGCATACGAAAAAACCTGAGTCCAAAACGCGAAAGCCGCCCGGCCGGCGGGGGGCGGGGGGCGGCTTTCTACGCAGAACTGCTCGGCAAGAAAAGGCTTCAGCTCTTTTTGTGCGCCGACTGGTACGCGTTCATGCCGGACAGCACTTCTTGCTTGGCGGCATCCATGCCCTCCCAACCCGTCACCTTGACCCACTTGCCTGGCTCCAGGTCTTTGTAGTGCTCGAAGAAGTGCTGGATGCGCTTGAGCATCAGATCAGGCAGATCGTCGAGTTTCTGGATTTTCTCGTACATGGGCAGGATCTTTTCGGTCGGCACGGCCACGAGCTTGGAATCGCCACCGGCTTCGTCTTCCATCTTCAGCATGCCCAAGGGGCGGCACGGCACCACCACGCCCGGGATCAGCGGGAACGGCGTGACCACCAGCACGTCAACCGGGTCGCCATCGTCGGCAATGGTCTGCGGCACGTAGCCGTAGTTGCAGGGGTAGTGCATGGCCGTTCCCATGAAGCGATCGACGAACAGCGCGCCGGTTTCTTCATCGACTTCGTACTTGATCGGATCAGCGTTCATGGGGATCTCGATGATCACGTTGAACACGTCGGGCGCCTTGGCGCCGGGGGTCACGTTGTGCAGGCTCATGGTGAGTAAACGGGTAAGGATGTGGTGGAGACGAAAGACGCCGAGTTTAGCGTTGACCCTAGGTGAGACGAGTGATCCCGCGCATTGCCGATGTGACGCCCTTCACTTAGCATGCCCCGAGCGACCCGGCCTCACCGGCTTGTTTCAGAGGTGCGACCCCGTCGCGCTAGGCGGCGCGATGACCTGTATGGCGGTTGATCGCCCGCAGCGATGAGAGAACTTCAACCTTCGAAGGAGACCGCTGATGTTGTCGACCTCTGTGGCGCTGCAATTTGCGCTGGCCTGCGGTGTTGCCGCGGTGCTGTACGGGTTTGTGTCTCGAAGCTGGATCTTGCGGCAAGACGCGGGCAACACGCGCATGCAAGAAATCGCCGCGGCGATTCAGCAAGGCGCGGCGGCTTACCTGGCCCGGCAATACCGCACCATCGCCCTCGTGGGCGCCGTGCTTGCCGTGCTGATCGGCGTTTTCATCGGCTGGCCCACGGCCATTGCCTTCGTGGTCGGCGCGGTGCTGTCGGGCGCGTGCGGCTTCATCGGCATGAATGTTTCGGTGCGAGCCAATGTTCGCACCGCACAAGCCGCCACGGTAGGCATGAAAGAAGCGCTCAACGTGGCGTTCAAGGGCGGAGCCATCACCGGGATGCTGGTGGTGGGCCTGGGCATGCTGGGCGTGGCCGGTGCGTTCTGGCTGCTCACCCACGGGCTGAGCGAGCCGGACTCGACTGCGCTGTCCAAGGCCATCAAGCCGTTGATGGGGCTGGCGTTCGGCTCGTCGCTGATCTCGATCTTCGCGCGACTCGGCGGCGGCATCTTCACCAAGGGCGCTGACGTGGGAGCCGACCTGGTCGGCAAGGTCGAAGCCGGCATCCCCGAAGACGACCCGCGCAACCCCGCCGTGATCGCCGACAACGTGGGCGACAACGTGGGCGACTGCGCCGGCATGGCGGCCGACCTGTTCGAGACCTACGCCGTCACGCTGATCGCCACGATGGTGCTGGGCGCTCTGCTCATCACCCGCAACCCGCTCGAAGCCGCCATCTACCCCTTGGCGCTGGGCGGCTTCTCGATCATCAGCTCGATCATCGGCGTGGCCGCCGTGAAGGCCAAACCGGGCATGACCAACGTGATGCCGGCGCTGTATCGCGGCCTGATTGTCTCGGGCGTGATCTCGCTGATCGGCTTCCTGTTCATCACCTCGTCGGTCATGCCCGGCGACGCGATGGGCGACAACACCCACCTGCGGCTGTTCGGGGCGTCCGTCGTGGGGCTGGCGTTGACCGCCCTGCTCGTCTGGATCACCGAGTACTACACCGGCACGCAATATGCGCCGGTGCAGCACGTGGCGCAGGCATCGACCACCGGTCACGGCACCAACGTGATCGCCGGGCTGGGTGTGAGCATGCGTTCGACCGCCTGGCCGGTGCTGTTCGTGTGCGGTGCGATCTGGCTGGCCTACGGGCTGGCAGGCTTGTACGGCATTGCCATCGCGGCCACCTCCATGCTCAGCATGGCCGGCATCGTGGTGGCGCTCGATGCCTACGGCCCGATCACCGACAACGCCGGCGGCATTGCCGAGATGGCCGAGCTGCCCGACAGCGTGCGCGCCATCACCGACCCGCTCGACGCGGTGGGCAACACCACCAAGGCCGTCACCAAGGGCTACGCCATCGGTTCGGCTGGCCTGGCCGCGCTGGTGCTGTTTGCCGACTACACCCACGCGCTCGAATCGAGCGGCCAGAGCGTGAAGTTCGACCTGTCGAACCACATGGTGATCGTGGGTCTGTTCATCGGCGGACTGATCCCCTACCTGTTCGGCGCGATGGCGATGGAAGCCGTGGGCCGCGCCGCGGGCTCGGTGGTGGAGGAAGTGCGCCGCCAGTTCCGCGAAATCAAGGGGATCATGGAAGGCACGGCCAAGCCCGAATACGGCCGCGCCGTCGACATGCTCACCGGCGCCGCCATCAAAGAGATGATCGTGCCCTCGCTGCTGCCGGTCGTGGCACCGGTGGTCGTCGGCCTGCTGCTCGGCCCCGAGGCCCTGGGCGGACTGCTGATGGGCACCATCGTGACCGGGCTCTTCGTGGCGATCTCGATGTGCACCGGCGGTGGCGCGTGGGACAACGCCAAGAAGTACATCGAAGAGGGCCACCACGGCGGCAAGGGCAGCGACGCCCACAAAGCTGCGGTGACCGGCGACACCGTGGGCGACCCCTACAAGGACACCGCCGGCCCGGCCGTCAACCCGCTCATCAAGATCATCAACATCGTGGCGCTGCTGGTGGTGCCCCTGCTGCCGCACGCCACGGCGGCCGAACCGGAGCATGCCGCGCAGCAGCAGCCCCCAGCCGTGTCGGCCCCGGCCAGCCCAGCCAGCCAACCTTGATCGGCGCGGCGAGGCGGCGCCCCTGCCTCGCCCCGCGCCTCTGCCTCGGCACCCTGCCGAACGCACTAGGCGCGGGTCATGAAATTGAGGCCGTGTCTCCCAAGAATCGAGGCGGTTCATTCACCTCCCGAGGAGACACTCCATGCATGCTCGCTTTCAGTTCTTGGGCCTGACCGCCCTGTGCGCCGCCTCGGCGCTGTTTGCCACCCCCGCCCCGGCCCACGATCGCGACGACGACCACCGCCAGCATGATGGCCGCCGTTTCGACGCCCAAGTCGGTGTGCGCCCGTTCTACCTCGTCGAGGGCATGGACGACAGCGCGCTCAAGACCAAGCTGCAGCAGTGCGAGTCGGGCCCGTTCTACCGCAGCAAGTTCTCGGTGAGCCACCGCGGCGCGCCGCTCGAATTCCCTGAGCATTCGCATGAATCGTACGAAGCAGCCTACCGCATGGGCGCCGGCATCATCGAGTGCGACGTGACCTTCACGAAGGACGGCGAACTGGTCTGCCGCCACTCGGAGTGCGATCTGCACACCACCACCAACATCGTCAACACGCCGCTCAACAACGCCTGCACCGTGCCCTGGACGGCTGGCGGACCGGCCCCCAAGTGCTGCACCAGCGACATCACGCTGGCCGAGTACAAGACCCTGAAAGCCAAGATGGACGCCTCGGTGCCGAGCGCCACCACGGCGGCCGGTTACCTGGGCGGCACGCCCGCTTGGCGCACCGACCTCTACACCGGTCGCCCGGCTGGCAACGTGGTCACGCTCAAAGAGCACATCGAGATGATCAAGAAGTGGGGCACCGCCCAGACGCCTGAGCTCAAGGGCGGCGACGCCACCCGCATCCAGGCCATCTTCGGCGGCCAGGAGCAGTACGCCCAGAAAATGATCGACACCTACAAGGCTGCAGGCGTTGACCCGCGCAAGGTGTACGCCCAGTCGTTCAACATCGACGACATCCTCTACTGGATCAAGAACGAGCCGGCATTCGCCAAGAACGCCGTCTACCTCGACCCGATCGATCCGGCCAACGGCGTGCCGCGCATGAGCGTCGAGCGCCTGGCCGAGTTGAAGAAGGCCGGCGTGCAGATCATCTCGCCGTCGTACAACTACCTGCTCGACGTGGATGCCAACGGCAACATCGTGCCGTCGCAATATGCCAAGGACATCAAGGCCGCGGGATTCCGCATCATCACGTGGTCGTTCGAGCGCGTTGACCTGACCAAGGGTGCCGCCGGCAAGGGCAGCTACTACTCGTTCGACCCCACGGGCAAGGCCATCAAGAAGGATGCCGACATGTTCAAGGCGCTGGACGTGCTGGCCAAGCAAGTCCAAGTCGAAGGCATCTTCTCGGACTGGCCGGGCACCATCACCTACTACGCCAACTGCATGGGCCTGTGAGAGCCCTGATCGCGTCGCCGGGCTGAACGCTCAGCGACGCGGCGGCGGCAGGTCGGTGCACGAGCCGTGCGCCACCTCCGCCGCCAGCCCGATCAACTCGCCCAGGGTCGGATGCGGGTGGATGGTGCTGCCGATGTCCACCGCGTCGGCGCCCATCTCGATGGCCAGCGCCAGCTCGCCGATCATGTCGCCCGCATGCGTGCCGACAATGCCGCCGCCCACGATGCGGTGCGTGGTCTCGTCAAACAGCAGCGTGGTGAAGCCCTCGTCGCGGCCGTTCGCAATGGCGCGGCCTGAAGCCGCCCACGGAAACACCGCCTTCTTGACGCTGACGCCCTGCGTCTTGGCCTGCTCTTCGGTGAGCCCCACCCACGCCACTTCGGGGTCGGCGTAGGCCACGCCCGGAATCACCCGCGCATCGAAAGCCGCGCGCGCCAGAGCTGCGTCGCCCTTCAATTCGCCGGCGATCACTTCGGCCGCCACATGGCCTTCGTGCACGGCCTTGTGCGCCAGCATGGGCTGGCCGACGATGTCGCCGATGGCGAAGATGTGCGGCGCGCTGGTGCGCAGTTGCGCATCGACCGTGATGAAGCCGCGCTCGTTGACCGCCACGCCCGCCTTGTCGGCCCCGATCTTCTTGCCGTTGGGGCTGCGGCCCACCGCCTGCAGCACGAGGTCGTAGACCTGCGGCTGGTTCTTTACATGTTCGGGGGCGCCCTCGCCTTCGAATGTCACCTCGATGCCTGCCGGCGTGGCCTTGGCCGACACCGTCTTGGTCTTGAGCATGATGTTGTCGAAGCGCTTGGCGTTGTGCTTCTGCCAGACCTTGACCAGATCGCGGTCGGGGCCGGCCATCAGACCGTCGAGCATCTCGACCACATCGAGCCGCGCTCCCAGCGTCGAATAGACCGTGCCCATCTCGAGGCCGATGATGCCGCCGCCGATGATCAGCATGCGCTTCGGAATGGTGTGCAGCGCCAGCGCGCCGGTCGAATCGACCACGCGCGGGTCATCGGGCAGGAACGGCAGATGCACCGCCTGCGAGCCCGCCGCAATGATGGCGCGCTGGAAGCCGATGGTCTGCACCTGGCCGGTCTTGTCTTGCGCCGGGCCGGTGGTCTCTTCGACCTGCACGCGGTGGGCATCGATGAAGCTGCCGACGCCGCGCACCACCGTCACCTTGCGCGCCTTGGCCATGCCAGCCAGGCCGGTGGTGAGCTTGCGCACCACGCCCTGCTTGTGGGCGCGCAGGCCCGGCAGATCGATCTTGGGCGCGGCGAAGCTCACGCCGTAGTCGCCAAAGTGCTTGGTTTCGTCGATCACCGAGGCCACGTGCAGCAAGGCCTTGGACGGAATGCAGCCCACGTTCAGGCAGACGCCGCCCAGCTCGGTGTAGCGCTCGACGATCGCGACCTTCAGCCCCAGGTCGGCCGCGCGGAATGCCGCGCTGTAGCCACCCGGCCCGCCGCCGAGCACGAGCACGTCGAAGCTTTGATCGACAGGGCCAGCAGCGGCAGTCGGTACAGCAGCAAGCGCTGGAGCCGGGGCCGGGGCCGCAGCAACCGGTGCCGGTGATGCAGCAGGCGCGGGCGCAGGAGCTGCAGCCGGAGCCGCCGCTGTCGCGTCACCCGCAGCCTCCAGCATCAGGATCAGCGAGCCTTGCGACACCGTGTCGCCCAGCTTCACCTTCAGCTCTTTGACTACACCGGCTTGCGGCGCAGGGATCTCCATCGAGGCCTTGTCGGACTCGACCGTGATCAGACTCTGCTCGGCCTTGATCGTGTCGCCCGGCTTGACCAGGATCTCGATCACACCCACGTCTTTGACGTCGCCCAGATCGGGCACTTTCACTTCGATGAGGCTCATGGTGTCAGGTGAATGAGGTCACAGGGCCACGCGGCGGAAGTCCGCCAGCAACTGGCCCAGATAGGCGTTGAAGCGCGCGGCGGCCGCGCCGTCGATCACGCGGTGGTCGTAGCTGAGGCTGAGCGGCAGCGTCAGGCGCGGCTCGAAGGCCGTGCCGTTCCAGACCGGCTTCATCACCGAGCGGCACACGCCCAGGATCGCCACCTCAGGCGCGTTGATGATCGGCGTGAAGGTGGTGCCGCCGATGCCGCCCAGCGAGCTGATCGAGAAGCAGCCGCCCTGCATCTGCGCCGGGGTGAGCTTGCCGTCGCGCGCCAGCTTGGCGAGATCGGCACTCTCTTGCGCGAGTTCGAGGATGCCTTTCTTGTCGGCATCGCGGATCACCGGCACGACCAGGCCGTTGGGCGTGTCGGCCGCGAAGCCGATATTGAAGTACTGCTTGAGCACCAGCGCGTCGCCGTCGAGCGAGGCGTTGAAGGTCGGGAACTTCTTGAGCGCCGCGACCACCGCCTTGATCAGGAAGGCCAGCATCGTCACCTTGGTCGCGTCCTTGCCGCCTTCGGCGTTGAGCTTGACGCGGAAGGCTTCGAGCTCGGTGATGTCGGCTTCGTCGTTGTTGGTGACGTGCGGGATCAGCACCCAGTTGCGCGACAGGTTGGCGCCCGACAGCTTCTTGATGCGCGACAACGGCTGGCGCTCGATGGGGCCGAACTTGGTGAAGTCGATCTGCGGCCAGGGCAGCACCGACACCACGCCGTCGGGCAGCGGGCCCGACGCGGCGGACGATGCCGGCTTGGCGCCCGCCATCACGCCCTTGACGAATCCCTGCACGTCTTCTTGGGTGATGCGGCCCTTGAGCCCCGTGCCCGGCACCTGCGCCAAAGGCACGCCCAGCTCGCGGGCAAAGCGCCGCACCGAGGGCGACGCATGCGGCAGCGCGCCGCCCGCGGCAGCCGGTGCAGCCACTGCCGCAACGGGAGCACTGCTCGCCAAAGCCGGCACGGCCGGAGCGGGCGTTAAAGGGGGCACGGGCGTCGCGGATGCAGCTGGAGCCACGGGCGCCGGCGCCGCAGCAGGCTCAGCGGCAGCGACCGCCGCGCCCGCCGCTTCGATCAGCGCGATCACGCTGCCTTGCGACACCTTGTCGCCCAGCGCGACTTTCAATTCCTTGATCACCCCGCCTTGCGTGGCGGGCACTTCCATCGAGGCCTTGTCGGACTCGAGCGTGATCAGGCTTTGCTCGGCCTTGATCGTGTCGCCCGGCTTGACGAGAACCTCGATCACCGACACATCGTGCATGTCGCCGATGTCGGGCACTTTGAGTTCAACGGTTGCCATGATTTTTCAATTCGCTGGATGCGTGCTGTGCCTGAGCCTCAGGCGTCAAGCGGGTTGACCTTGTCGGCGCGGATGCCGTACTTGGCGATGGCTTCGGCCACCTTGGTCAGCGGCACCGTGCCCTCGTCAGCCAGGGCCTTGAGCGCCGCGACCACGATGTAGTGGCGGTTGATCTCGAAGTGCTCGCGCAGGCGGTAGCGGAAGTCGCTGCGACCGAAGCCGTCGGTACCCAGCACCTTGTAGCTGCGGCCCTTGGGGATGTAGGCGCGGATCTGCTCGGCGAAGGCCTTGACGTAGTCGGTCGAGGCGACCACCGGGCCGGCGTGCTTGGCGAGCTGTTGCGTCACGAAGGGCACGCGAGGCGTCTCGGTGGGGTGCAGCAGGTTCCAGCGCTCGGCGTCTTGCCCGTCGCGGCCCAGTTCGTTGAAGCTCGGGCAGCTCCACACGTTGGCGGCCACGCCCCAGTCGGCTTCGAGCAGCGCCTTGGCAGCGATGCTCTCGCGCAAGATCGAGCCGCAACCCAGCAGGTTGACGCGCGGGGTCATCTTCGCGCCTTCTTCGAGCAAGTACATGCCCTTGATGATCTCGGCCTCGGTACCAGCCTTCAAGCCCGGCTGGCAGTAGTTCTCGTTGAGCAGGGTCAGGTAGTAGAAAACGTTCTCTTGCTTCTCGACCATGCGCTTCAAGCCGTCTTGCATGATCACCGCCACTTCGTGCGCGAAGCTCGGGTCGTAGCTCAGGCAATTGGGGATGAGACTGGCCTGCACCTGACTGTGACCATCCTCGTGCTGCAGGCCTTCGCCGTTGAGCGTGGTGCGCCCCGACGTGCCGCCGAGCAAGAAGCCGCGCGCCTGCATGTCGCCCGCCGCCCAGGCCAGGTCGCCGACGCGCTGCAGCCCGAACATCGAGTAGTAGATGAAAAACGGCACCATGATGCGATTGTTGGTGGAGTACGACGTGGCCGCCGCCATCCACGAACTCATGCCGCCCGCCTCGTTGATGCCTTCTTGCAGGATCTGCCCGGCCGCATCTTCGCGGTAGTACATCACCTGATCTCGATCGACCGGCGTGTACTTCTGCCCCTCGGGCGCGTAGATGCCGATCTGGCGGAACAGCCCTTCCATGCCGAAGGTGCGGGCCTCGTCCACCAGGATGGGCACCAGGCGCGGGGCGAGCTTTTCGTCGCGCAGCAGCTGGGTCAGGAAGCGCACGAAGGCTTGCGTGGTCGAGATCTCGCGGCCCTCGGCGGTGGCTTCGAGAATCGCCTTGAACGTGTCGAGCGCAGGCACCGGCAGTTGCTCGTCGGCCTTGGTGCGACGGTGCGGCAGGTAGCCGCCCAGCGCCTTGCGTCGAGCGTGCAAATATTCCATCTCCGGCGTGTGATCGGCCGGCTTGTAGAACGGAATCTCGGGCAGCTTGTCGTCGGGGATGGGGATGTTGAAGCGGTCGCGGAAGGCCTTGATGTCGTCGTCGCCCAGCTTCTTGGCTTGGTGGGCGATGTTCTTGCCCTCGCCGGCCTTGCCCATGCCGAAGCCTTTGACGGTCTTGATCAGCAGCACCGTCGGCTGGCCTTTGTGGTTCACGGCGCGGTGATACGCCGCGTAAACCTTCTGCGGGTCGTGCCCGCCGCGCTGCAGACGCCAGATGTCGTCGTCGCTCATGTGGGCGACCATCTTGAGCGCCTCGGGGTGGCGGCCGAAGAAATGCTGTCGCACGAACGCGCCGTCGTTGGCCTTGCAAGCCTGGTAGTCGCCATCGACCATGTCCATCATGATCTTGCGCAGGATGCCCTGCTTGTCGCGCGCCAGCAGCGGGTCCCAATAGGCGCCCCACAGCAGCTTGATGACGTTCCAGCCCGCGCCGCGGAATTCGCCCTCGAGCTCCTGCACGATCTTGCCGTTGCCGCGCACCGGGCCATCGAGACGCTGCAGGTTGCAGTTGATGACGAAGATCAGGTTGTCGAGCTTTTCGCGCGCGGCCAGGCCGATGGCGCCCAGGCTCTCGGGCTCGTCCATCTCGCCGTCGCCGCAGAACACCCAAACCTTGCGGTTCGAGGTATCGGCGATGCCACGAGCGTGCAGGTATTTGAGAAAGCGCGCCTGGTAGATGGCCATCAGCGGCCCCAGCCCCATCGAAACGGTCGGGAACTGCCAGAACTCGGGCATCAGCTTGGGGTGCGGATAGCTCGACAGCCCCTTGCCGCCCACCTCCTGCCGGAAGTTGAGCAACTGCTCTTCGCTGATGCGCCCCTCAAGAAAGGCCCGCGCGTAGATGCCGGGCGCCGAGTGGCCCTGGATGTAGAGCAAGTCGCCACCATGCGTCTTTCCGCCATCCGCGCTCTCGGCATGCCAGAAGTGGTTGAAGCCGCAACCCAGCATGGTTGCCAGCGAAGCGAACGACGAGATGTGCCCGCCCAGGTCGCCGCCGTCGTCGGGGTTGAGCCGGTTGGCCTTGACCACCATCGCCATGGCGTTCCAGCGCATGAAGGCGCGCAGGCGCTCTTCCATCTCGATATCGCCGGGGGTGCGCGCTTCTTGGTCAGGAGGAATGGTGTTGACGTAGGCCGTGTTGGCCGAGAACGGCATGTCGATGCCGGCCTGGCGCGCCTCGTCGATGAGGTGTTCGAGCAGCACATGCGCGCGCTGCGGGCCCTCGGTCTGGATCACTGCGGCCAGCGCGTCCAGCCATTCTTGGGTTTCTTGCGGATCGGGATCGCCGGGGAATACGCTTTGCAAAGACTCCGGTTGTGCGGACATGTCTGTCTTCCTTCTTGAAGTGGAAACCCATGGGCCGCACTTGTGGCGCTGCTCAATGGACGGGTGCGGTCGATGTTCTCTGACGCAGCTTCAAGTTTGCAAGCAAATGCCGCCGCGCTTGTGTGAGTCAAGCAACGAAAAGAGGCCTTCGGCTTGCGCATTTCAGAAATCTTCCGCTGGAAATGTGCAAGTCGCCCGGCCCTCGCAAGCCGCGTGACCGGGTTCCATAATGCGATCCCATGACGTTTTCTCAACCGCCCGAGCTCTCCGTCCCGGGCCCTGCCGCCAAACAACCGGACCGCCGCAGCACCCGCCTGATCTGGCGCCGCTGGTGGCGCCAGCAGTCGCCCGACCGCCAAGACCGCTTTGCCACACTGGGGCCGCTGGTTTCGGTGATGCTGTTTCTGGCCGCCATCGTGGCGGCGTTCTGGTATCTGCGCAACGAAGAATTCGACCGCGAGCGCGAGTCGGTGAAACGCGACACCGAGGTCGTCCAGCAGCAGATCCGCCTGCGCCTGATCGAAAACCAGGAGCAACTGGTACGCATGGCCAGAGAAGTGGCCACGCGCGCCATCGATCAGGGCCAGTTTCTGGATCAGGCCAACACCTTCGTCCAGACCCATCCCGAAGTCATCAGCCTGAGCTGGAGCCAGGCCGACCGCAGCATCAAGGCCAGCCAGCTCTCGCCCAACCTGCCGATGGACACCCTGCGCGGGCTGGACGATCTGCCGCTGACCCCCGGCAGCACCAACAACACGCCGGCCTTGCAACCGCTGATCAGCAAGCAGGCCGAATCGGCGTTCACCGCCGCCAAAGAACTGCGCCAGCCGGCCTATTCGCTGCCGCTCACCAACTCGATGGACACGCAAGTGATCCAGATCCACGTGCCGCTGATCGACCGGCGCGGGTTTTCGGGCGCGCTGATCGCCGAGTACTCCGTCGAGGCCTTGCTGCGCTACCTGGTGCCGCGTGAAGTGGCCAGCCGCCACGCGATGAGCCTGGTCGAATACAACGGCCATGTGCTGGCCAGCACGGTGGCCGCCGGCTTTGACACGGCGAGCCAGTCATCCGTCATGCACGAGGTCGTGGTCACGCCGGTGGGCAGCGGCCTGATCCTGCGCGGACAGGGCTACCGCACATCGTTCGGCCTGATCGGCAACACCCTGTTCTGGATGGTCGTAGCGCTGTCGGCCCTGACGGTCTGGATGCTGCTGGGCAACTGGCGCCACATGCGCCGGCGCATGGACATCCAGCAGACGCTGCAGCGCGAGACCAACTTCCGGCGCGCCATGGAAAACTCCATGCTCACCGGCATGCGCGTGATCGACAACGAAGGCCGCATCACCTACGTCAACCCCGCCTTCTGCGCGATGACGGGCTTCAGCGAGAACGAACTCGTCGGCCGCCTGCCGCCCTACCCCTACTGGACGCTCGACCGCATGGAAGAGAACAACCGTCTCTTCCAGCAGGAGTTGCAAGGCCGCAGCCCGGCCGGCGGCGTGGAAGTACGCATCATGCGCAAGGACGGCAGCCACTTCGATGCCCGCATGTACGTCTCGCCGCTGATCGACGCCCAGGGCCAGCAGGCGGGCTGGATGTCGTCCGTCACCAACATCACCGAGGCCAAGCGCGTGCGCGACCAGCTCTCGGCCGCCCACGAACGCTTCACCACCGTGCTCGAAGGGCTGGACGCGGCCGTATCGGTGCTGTCGGTGCATCGCGGCGAGCTGCTGTTCGCCAACCGCTCGTACCGCTTGTGGTTCGGCACCGACGCCAAAGGCCACGCCTTGCTGGCGGGCGACGGTTTCCCGCCGCTGCCCCCGCCTGACCACGACGACGCGGTCGACAACCTCGGTGGCCTGACCACCCAGTTGCTGACCGACGCGGGGTCCGACTCACGCGAAGTGCATCTCGAACCGCTGCACAAGTGGTTCGACGTGCGCGCCCGATACATTCAGTGGACCGACGGCCGCCTGGCGCAAATGCTGATCGCCACCGACATCACCGCGCGCCGGCAGGCCGAAGAACAGGCGGCCCAGCAAGCTGAAAAAGCCCAGGTCACCAGCCGCCTGATCACCATGGGCGAGATGGCCTCGTCAGTGGCGCACGAGCTCAACCAGCCGCTCACCGCGATCACCAACTACTGCAACGGCATGGTGTCGCGCGTCAAGAACAAGAACATCGCCGACGAAGACCTGATCGCCGCGCTGGAAAAAACAGCCCGTCAGGCCCAGCGCGCCGGACAGATCATCCACCGCATCCGCTCGTTCGTGAAACGCAGCGAGCCGCAGCGCCAGCCCTCGCGAGCCCGCGACATCGTCGAAGACGCGGTGGACTTGGCCGGCATCGAGCTGCGCCGGCGCAAGGTGCTGATCCATACCTACGTGGCGCCGCGTCTGCCCACGCTGCTCATCGACCCCATCCTGATCGAGCAGGTGGTGCTCAACTTGCTCAAGAACGCTGCCGAGGCCATCGACAACGCCGGCTTGCCCACCTCGCGCCGCCGCATCGAGCTGCGCGTGGTGGCCAAGCAGCCAGCCGAGGGCGAGAGCGTGGTCGAGTTCAGCGTCACCGACGGCGGCCCCGGGCTCAAGCCCGAGGTGATCGACCGCGTCTACGAATCGTTCTTCTCGACCAAGCCCGACGGCATGGGCATCGGGCTCAATCTGTGCCGCTCGATCATCGAGTCGCACCACGGCCGGATCCAGGCAGAGAACCTCTACAATGGATCTGAAGTTGTTGGATGTCGGTTCTCGTTCACCCTGCCGGTGGACGTCGAATTGCCAAACTTCAGCGACACCCAATCTGACCCTCCCCTGGACTTGATCGCCAAAAACCCATGAGTCTCATCCCGAAAAAAGGCACTGTGTACGTGGTCGACGACGACGAGGCCGTGCGCGACTCCCTGCAATGGCTGCTGGAAGGCAAGGACTACCGCGTGCGCTGTTTCGACTCCGCCGAATCCTTCCTGGCTCGCTTCGACCCGCGCGAAGTCGCCTGCCTGATCGCCGATATCCGCATGGAAGGGATGAGCGGGCTCGAGTTGCAAGACCGCCTGATCGAGCGCAAGTCGCCGCTGCCCATCGTGTTCATCACTGGTCACGGTGACGTGCCCATGGCCGTGAACACCATGAAAAAGGGCGCGATGGACTTCATCGAGAAGCCGTTCAACGAAGAAGCGCTGGTCAACCTGGTGGAGCGCATGCTCGACCAGGCCCGCCAAGCCTTCTCTGAATCGCAAGAAGCCGCCAGCCGCGACGCCTTGCTGTCGCGCCTGACCTCGCGCGAGGCGCAGGTGCTCGAGCGCATCGTCGCCGGTCGCCTGAACAAGCAGATTGCCGACGACCTGGGCATCAGCATCAAGACTGTCGAGGCCCACCGCGCCAACGTGATGGAAAAGCTCAACGCCAACACGGTGGCCGACCTGCTCAAGATCGCGCTGGGCGCGTCCGCCAAACCGCAATGATTGGCGGCTGATCCTCATCAAGCGAAACGCGCCTTCTGGCGCGTTTTTGCGTTCTGCTCTTCTGTTTTTGACTATTTCGGTTTTTGACCTTTTGATTCGAGACACGCCATGACCGCACACCTCATCGACGGCAACGCCCTCTCCAAACAACTGCGCGGCGAAGTCGCCACCCGCGCCGCCGCCCTCACCGCCCGCGGCGTCAAGCCCGGCCTGGCCGTGATCCTGGTGGGCGACAACCCCGCCAGCCAGGTCTACGTGCGCAACAAGGTCAAGGCCTGCGAAGACAGCGGCCTGCACTCGGTGCTCGAAAAATACGACGCCAGCCTGAGCGAAGCCGAGCTGCTGGCCCGCGTCGAGGCGCTCAACAACGACCCCAGCATCCACGGCATCCTGGTGCAACTGCCGCTGCCCAAGCACATCGACGACCACAAGGTCATCGAAGCCATCTCGCCGCTGAAAGACGTCGACGGCTTCCACGTGGCCAGCGCCGGCGCGCTGATGGTCGGTGAAGTGGGCTTCAAGGCCTGCACGCCTTACGGCTGCATGAAGATGCTCGAATCGATCGGCATGAAAGACCTGCGCGGCAAGCACGCCGTGGTGATCGGCCGCTCGAACATCGTCGGCAAACCCATGGCCATGATGCTGCTGCAGGCCAACGCCACCGTCACCGTCACCCACAGCGGCACGGCCGATCTGGCGCACCACACGCGTCAGGCCGACATCGTGGTCGCCGCCGTGGGCAAGCGCAATGTGCTGACGGCCGAGATGGTCAAGCCGGGCGCCGTGGTGATCGACGTGGGCATGAACCGCAACGACGAAGGCAAGCTCTGTGGTGATGTGGACTTCGACGGCGTCAAGCAGGTGGCCGGCTGGATCACCCCCGTGCCCGGCGGCGTGGGCCCGATGACCATCACGATGCTGCTGGTCAACACCATCGAGGCGGCCGAGCGCGCTGCCGGCATCTGACCCCTAGAGCCCTCAACGCACAGCGTGGAACCAGACATGACCAGCCCCTTGCTCGACACCAGCGCCCTGCCCCTGTTTGACGCCGTTCGCCCGGAGCACGTCACCCCGGCCATCGACCAACTGCTGACCGAGGCCAACCAGGCCCTCGAGAAGGCGGTGGGGCCGCACGTGGCGGCCGACTACGAAGAGATGTCCGCCGTGCTCGACGTCTCCACCGAGCGGCTCGGGCGTGCCTGGGGCACCGTGAGCCACCTCAAGGCGGTGGTCGACAGCCCCGAGCTGCGCGCGGCCTTCAACGAGAACCTGCCCAAGGTCACCGAGTTCTACACCCGGCTGGGCGCCGACGAGCGGCTCTACGCCAAGTACAAGGCCCTGAGCCAGACACCCGCCGCCGCCGAGCTGAACCCGGCGCGCAAGAAAGCGCTGAGCAATGCGCTGCGCGACTTCGTGCTGGGCGGCGCCGAGCTGCAAGGCGCGGCCAAGGAGCGCTACGCGAAGATTCAGGAACGGCAGGCTGAGCTGTCGCAGAACTTCTCGGAGCACGTGCTCGACGCCACCGATGCCTTCACCTACTTCGCCACCGACGCCGAGCTCGACGGCGTGCCCGACGACGTGAAGCAGGCCGCCCGCGCCGCCGCCGAAGCCGATGGCCGCGAGGGCTACAAGCTCACGCTGCACATGCCGTGCTATCTGCCGGTCATGCAATACGCCAGCAACCGCGCCTTGCGCGAAACGCTCTACCGCGCCTACACCACGCGCGCCAGCGAATTGAGCGACCCGGCGCGCGACAACAGCGCCCTGATGCGCGAGATCGTCGAGCTGCGGCAAGAAGAAGCGCAGTTGCTGGGCTACGGCAGCTTCGCCGACGTGTCGCTGGTGCCCAAGATGGCCGACACGCCCCGGCAAGTGATCGACTTTCTGCGCGACCTCGCCAAGCGGGCCCGCCCCTACGCCGAGCGCGACCTGGCCGAGCTGCGCGACTTTGCCGCCAAGGAGCTGGGCCTGACCGACCTGCAAGCCTGGGACACGGCCTACGCCAGCGAAAAACTCAAGGAAGCCCGCTACGCCTTCAGCGACCAGGAGGTGAAGCAATACTTCACCGAGCCCACCGTGCTCGAAGGGCTGTTCAAGATCATCGAGACGCTGTTCGAGGTCAGCATCCGCCCCGACACCGCGCCGATCTGGCACGACAGCGTGCGCTTCTTCCGCATCGAGCGCAGCACCGCCGCCGGGCCCGAACTCGTCGGCCAGTTCTACCTTGACCCCTACGCCCGCGCCGGCAAGCGCCCCGGTGCCTGGATGGACGACGTGCGCGGCCGCTGGCAGCGCCCCGACGGCGGCCGTGCGCGGCAAACCCCGGTGGCCCATCTGGTGTGCAACTACGCCGCCGGCGTGAACGGCCAGCCCGCGCTGCTGACGCACGACGACGTGACCACGCTGTTCCATGAGTGCGGCCATGGCCTGCACCACTTGCTCACGCAGGTGAATGACCTCGGCGTGGCCGGCATCTCGGGCGTCGAGTGGGACGCCGTCGAGCTGCCCAGCCAGTTCATGGAGAACTTCTGCTGGGAATGGGAGGTGCTGCAGCGCCTGACCCGCCACGTGGACACCGGCCAGCCGCTGCCCCGCGAGCTGTTCGACAAGATGACGGCGGCCAAGAACTTCCAGAGCGGTTTGCAGACGCTGCGCCAGATCGAGTTCTCGCTGTTCGACATGCGTATCCACTCCGAACCTGGCGCGGCCGGGCACATCCAGCAGGTGCTCGATGAAGTGCGCGCCGAGGTGGCCGTGCTGATTCCGCCCGCTTTCAACCGCTTTCAGCACAGCTTTTCACACATTTTTGCCGGCGGCTACGCGGCCGGTTACTACAGCTACAAGTGGGCTGAGGTATTGTCGGCAGACGCGTACAGCGCGTTTGAAGAAACCGCCGTCAACGGCAGCGTTCTCAACGTCGAAACGGGCCGCCGCTACCGTCAGGCCATTCTGGAAACCGGTGGCAGCCAGTCAGCGCTCGAGAACTTCAAGGCCTTCCGGGGCCGCGAGCCGCGCATCGACGCGCTGCTGCGCCATCAGGGGATGGCCGGATAGGCGACGCGCCCGAGATCGCCGATACCTGAGCCTTCAACCATCGTCACTCCACCGCACCGCACCGCACCGACATGAGTTCACCGCGCGCCCGCCTCGTCTCCCTCATCGCCTGTCACAGCCTGCTGCTGGTTGCCGGAGTGGCTCAGGCCCAGTACAAGGTGGTCGGCCCGGACGGCAAGATTACCTACACCGACCGAGCACCCACCGGCGCCAAAGCTCAGCCGGTGAGCACCGGCACGGGTGGTGGGGGCGTGGCCACCGGCAATCTGCCTTATGAGCTGCGGCAAGTGGTGTCGCGCTTTCCGGTCACGCTCTACACCAGCGCCGACTGCAGCCCGTGCGACAACGGCCGCGCGCTGCTCAAGCAGCGCGGCGTGCCCTTCGTGGAGCGCACCGTGTCGTCATCGGACGACACCGAGGCGCTCAAGCGGCTCGAAGGCCTGAGCAACGTGCCGATGCTGCGCATCGGTGGGCAGCAGCTCAAGGGTTTCAGCGCCGACGAGTGGAACGACTACCTGACCACGGCGGGCTACCCCGAGCAATCGAAGCTGCCGGCCAGCTACAGCAACCCCGCCCCCGCCCCGCTCGCCCCGCGGCAAGCGGCCGATACACGCCCAGCCGCCCCCGCCCAGCCCGGCACCGCCCCGACCGTGCCGAGCGGCACCACATCATCGGGCTTCCGGTTCTGATCGCGGCCCCGTCAGCAGCCCGGTCGCGAACACTTCGAGCGCCGATTCGGGCAGCTGGCCGGGCCTCCTGCCTGCGTTAACCACGGGTAGGAGAAGCGCGCCACTTGGGCTAAAGTGGCCCGCATCCGTTGTCTCAGCCAGTTGTATCCGCATCGTCCGGCATGGACTCTCTCTCGCAGCCTTTCGACGAGTCCACCCGGCTCGGCACCCTCCGCGCCTTGCGTATCCTCGACACGCCACCCGAGGATGCCTTCGACGTCTTGTGCCGACTGGCCTGCCGCTTGCTGCAGGCTCCCGCCGCCGCCCTGACGCTGGTGGACGACGAGCGCGAATGGCACAAGGCCGTGCTGGGTTTCGCGCCCGGTGCGGTCGCACGAGGTGCCTCGTTCGCCGCTCACCTGGTTGACACCCGCCCCTGCACCGTCACCGAACAGGTCGCCGCGTCGAGCTTTGCCGACAGCGCCCGCGCCATGCTCGGCCGCGAGATCGCCGGAGACCCAGCCTGGCTGGCCGGCGCGGTGCTGAGCGCGGAAGGGCAAGCTCTGGGGGCGCTGGTGGTGGCCCGCACGGACTGCTGCTTTGCCGCCGACGATCTGCAAACCCTGCGCGAGCTCGGGCAGGCTGCAAACGCCTTGCTCGAAGCCCGTCTCAAGGTGCAGCGCGGTCGGCTGCAAGAAGCCCGGCTGCGCACCGCCAGCCAGGCAGCCAGCGACTGGCTCTGGGAAACCGATGCCGAGGGCCGTTTCACCTGGGTGTCGGACAACATCCTGCTGCATTCGGGTCTCAAGCCCGCCGACATCGTGGGCAAGCGCGCGCTCGACCTCTATCAGCCCGACCCCGAGGCCGAAGACACCCATGCCTGGGCCCGCTACCTGAAGGCGCGCAGCGAACGCAAGCCGTTTTCGGGACTGATCACCAAGTACCCCTCGCAAGACACCGACGTCATCTTGTCGATCAACGGCTTGCCGGTTTTCGACTCGGCGGGCAACTTCCGCGGCTACCGTGGCGCGAGCCGAAACGTCACGCGCCGCAGCCGGGTCGAGCTGGACTTGCATGAGCGCGAATCGCAACTGCGTTTGTCGGAGGCCCGGCTGACCGCCGTGCTGTCGGCCATACCCGACCTGTGGTTCGTGCTCGATCGCAGAGGGTGCTTCCAGGAATGCAGCGTGCCCGAGCACCCGCTGCTCAGCCAGACATTCGGCGAGTTGCGTGGGCAGCCGCTGCAGACCGGCCTGCCGGACGATCTGGCGCAACAAATGCTGCAAGCCCAGCGCCGCGCCCAGCAAAACGGCCAGCCACTGCGCATCGAATTCGACAGCGTGGTGCAGGGCGACCGCCCTCAGCAGTTCGAGGCCCGCCTGTCGCCCATGCCCGGCGAGCAAACGCTGATCCTGGTTCGCGACCTCACCGAGCTGAACGCGCTCAAGCGCGATGTCGAGTTGATGGAGCAGGTGCTGGAGGCCGAGGTATCGCTGGCCATCATGGTGAGCGATGCCCAGGCCACAGACTGGCCGCTGATCTACGTGAACCCCGCGTTCGAGCGCCTGACCGGCTACACGCGCGGCGAAGTGCTGGGCCGCAGCAGCGATCTGCTGGTCGCCAGCGACCAGCCCGAGCAGGCCGGCATGCACGAGCTACGCGCAGCCTGCGTGGCCGGCCGCAGTTGCACGACAACCGTCGAGTCGCTGCGACGCGATGGCACGCGTTTCTTGAATCAATGGCACCTGTGCCCGGTGCGCGACGTCCAGGGCCGCGTCACCCATTTCATCAGCGTGCTGCACGACGTGACCGAGCGCACCCGCGAGGCCGAGAAGCTGCGCGTGAGCGAGGAGCTGTATCGCTCGGTGGCAGCAGCCATCAGCGACGGCCTGCTGGTGGTCACGCTCGACGGGCGCACCGCCGCCATCAACCCGGCGGCCTGCCGGATTCTGGGCGTCAGGCACGAGGCCATGATCGGCCATCGGGCGCCCTACCCGTTCGATTTGCTGGAGCCCGACCTGACCCCGCTGTCGTACCGCAGCTTTCCGGTGCGACGCGTGCTGAAGGAAGGCAAGGTCGTGGTTGATCAGGTGACGGCGCTGCGCCGGCCGGACGGCGAGATCCGCTGGCTGAGCCTCAGTTGCCACCCGCTGCGCATGGCGCCGGACGAGCCGGTGTTCTCGGCCGTGGCCACCTTCCGCGACATCACCGAAACCCGGCAGGCCGCGCAAGCGCTCAGGCAAAGCGAGGAGCGCTGGAAGTTCGCGCTCGAAGGCGCGGGAGACGGCGTGTGGGACTGGGATCTTCTGGCCGAGCGGGTGTTCTATTCGCGTCGCTGGAAGGCGATGCTCGGCCTGGGTGACGACGAGGTGGGCGACTCGCTGCATGAATGGCTCGACCGCATCCACCCGGACGACAAGAGTTGGGTGGTGCGCGAGTGCAACCGGTACCTCGCCGGCGCGATTTCGAGCTACCAGGCCGAATACCGCATGCGCCACAAGGACGGCCACGACGTGTGGGTGCTTGATCGCGGCAAGATCGTCGACACCGGCCCCAACGGACAGGCGCGCCGGGTGGTCGGCACCCACTCCGACGTGACCCGCCAGCGCGAGGCCGAGAACGCCCTGCGCGACAAGCGCGCCGCCGAACTCGCCAGCCAGGCCAAGTCCGAATTTCTCTCGCGCATGAGCCACGAGATCCGCACGCCGCTCAACGCGGTGCTGGGCTTCGCGCAGTTGCTCAAGCTCGCCCAGAACGACAACGAGGCCGAGCGCCTGGCCCACATCGACCACATCCTGCGAGCGGGCCAGCACTTGCTGGGGCTCATCAACGACGTGCTCGACCTGCAGCGTGTCGAGGAAGGCCGGCTCCACCTCGACCTGCGCCCCATCGCGCT
Organism: Aquabacterium sp.; assembly: GCF_041915145.1. Classification (GTDB taxonomy): domain Bacteria; phylum Pseudomonadota; class Gammaproteobacteria; order Burkholderiales; family Burkholderiaceae_C; genus Aquabacterium. The sequence continues at coordinate 30,507 of NZ_JAYSBZ010000036.1, forward strand.
CGACGGCGTGGTCAACCATTGCATGTCGCTGCTGACGCCGCAGGCCGAGGCCGCGCACGTGAACCTCGTCAACCTCGTGCCGGCCGGCATCACGGTGCAGGCCGACGAGCAGCGACTGCGCCAGGTGCTGCTCAACATCGGCTCGAACGGCATCAAATACAACCGCGACGGCGGACAAGCCCGCTGGTCGATCGAATACCCCGAGGCCGGGCGGGTGCGACTGATCATCGAGGACGACGGCCCCGGCATGTCGCCCGAGCAACTGACCAAGCTGTTCCAGCCCTTTGAACGACTCGGCAAGGAAACCTCCAGCATCGAGGGCAGCGGCCTGGGCCTCATCATCGCCCGCAGCCTCACCGAAGAAATGCAGGGCCATCTCGACGTGCGCAGCCAGATTGGCCTGGGCTCGCGGGTTGAAATCGAACTGCCCTGCGTCAACGAACAACCCTCCGGCCTCGCGGCAACCGAACCCGACAACGCACCCGGCTCCGCCACCCACGATCCCATGGTCTCAGCAGGTTCAGCCCATGAGTCGCCCCCGCCGAGCGGCCCGCGCCGGGCCATGCGCCTGATGTACGTCGAAGACAACCGCATCAATGCAATGCTGTTCGAGCAGGCGCTCAAGCTGCACCCCGGGTTTGAGCTGCGCATTGCCGAAGACGGCCAGCACGCCCTTGAAATCGCCGAGCACTGGACACCAGACGTGCTGGTGCTCGACGCCCACCTGCCCGGCATGAGCGGCTTTGAAGCCTTGCTGGCCTTGCGCACCCTGCCCGGCCTGGCCGACGCGCCGGCCTTCATGTGCTCGGCTGACGCCATGCCCGAAGACGTGCAACGCGCCAAGGACGCCGGCTTCATGGGCTACTGGACCAAGCCGATCGAGGTGCAGCTGGTGCTGGCCGACCTGGAAACACTGCGGCCCAGCCTGCCGCTCGACGGCGACTGATCCGCGCCCCCGGCGCGCCGGCAAATCGGCGCCCGTGCATGACGACCGAGCCGCGGATACCCGACAATCGCGGCCCATGAGCTTCCGCCCCGAACCCACCTTCAGCCACGGGCAGCCGCAACAAGTCGGCGTGCTGCTGATCAACCTTGGCACCCCGACGGCCGCCACCCCGGCGGCGCTGCGCCCCTATCTGAGCCAGTTTCTCAGCGACCCCCGGGTGGTCGAGATCCCGCGACTGGCGTGGTGGCTCATCCTGCACGGCATCATCCTGCGCACCCGGCCAGCCAAGTCCGCCGCCAAGTACGCCAGCATCTGGACGCGCGACGGCTCGCCGCTGCGCGTCTGGACCGACAAGCAAGCCAAGCTGCTGCAAGGCTATCTGGGCGAGCGCGGCCACCAGGTGCTCGTGCGGCACGCCATGCGCTACGGCGAGCCATCGGTCGGCCAGCAGCTCGACGCCCTCAAGGCCGCCGGCACCGCGCGCATCCTGATCATGCCGCTGTACCCCCAATACTCGGGCGCCACCACGGCCAGTGCGCTCGACGAGGTCTTCAAGTGGGGCCAGGCCACGCGCCACCTGCCCGAGTTGCGCGTGGTCAACCGCTTTCACGACGACCCGGACTACATCGACGCCCTGGCCCGCAGCGTGACGCGGCACTGGACGGTCGAAGGCACGGGCCAGAAGCTGGTGATGAGCTTTCACGGCATGCCCCGGCGCACGCTCGACCTGGGCGACCCCTACCACTGCGAGTGCCACAAAACCGCTCGACTGCTGGCGGAACGCCTGGGGCTGGGCCCCAAGGACTACGTCGTGACCTTCCAGAGCCGTTTTGGCAAGGCCAAGTGGCTGGAGCCCTACACCGAGCCGACCCTGCGCGAGCTGGCGAAGGCCGGCGTCAAGCGCGTCGACGTGATCTGCCCGGGGTTCGTGACCGACTGCATCGAAACCCTCGAAGAAATCGCGATCGAAGGCAAGCAGGCCTTCTTGCAAGCCGGCGGGCAGCACTTTCACTACATCCCCTGCCTCAACGACAGCAGCTACTGGATGGACGCCCTGAGCGCGCTGACTCTGCGCCACCTGCAAGGCTGGCTCACCCAGGCGCTGACCGTGGCCGAGCAAGCGGCGCTGAAAACCCAGCAGCAAGCGCAGCTTCAGCGGGCCCGCGCCCTGGGCGCCAAGCAATGAGCCAGGCACCCGAGCGACTGCGCCTAGACAAATGGCTGTGGGCCGCACGGTTCTTCAAGACCCGCAGCCTGGCCGGCGACGAGATCGACAAAGGTCGCATCAGCGTCAATGGGCAAGCGGCCAAGGCCTCCCGCGAAGTGCGCCCGGGCGACCTGATCGACATCCGTCATACCGGGGGCCTGGTGCGCAGCGTGCAGGTGCTCGGGCTCAGCACCCTGCGCGGCCCGGCGCCGCAGGCCCAGGCACTCTACCAAGAAACACCCGAGAGTCTGGCGCGGCGCGAGCAGCACGCCCAGCAGCGCCGGCTGGCGGCCGAGCCGTCACTCAGCATCGAGCAGGGCCGCCCTACCAAGCGCGACCGCCGGCAACTCGCCGATTGGCAGCGTTGGAGCGCCAGCTCCGACGAGTCCTGATCCGGTCATCAAAAAAATTTCGTCGCGCAGCCTTGAAACGCCGCTCGGCGCCCCCAGTTTCGCCACACGTCTTTTTCAGCGTTGACCCAAAAATGAGCAACCCGAACGAAAACACCCCAGAAAATCAACAAGTTACGCCGGACACCTCGAACCCGTCGCAAGACAACGGCGAGACGCTGATGCAGGCCGAAAACCAGCTCGAAGCCGAGCTGGCAACCCTGCAAGATCAAGTGCTGCGCGCCCGGGCGGATGCCGAAAACATCCGCCGTCGCGCCGACGACGAAATCTCGAAGGCCCGCAAGTTCGCCATCGAGTCGTTCGCCGAAAGCCTGCTGCCCGTCAAAGACAGCCTCGAAGCCGCCATCGCCACCCACGCCGCGCAGCAGGCCGGCTCGGTCGAGCAGATGCTGGAGGGCGTGCACGCCACGCTGCGTCAGCTGGCGTCGGCCTTGGAGCGCAACAAGGTC
>NZ_JAYSBZ010000037.1:0-31143 GCF_041915145.1 Aquabacterium sp.
ATACGGCATCAACGAAAAGCCCTTCGTGATCGTCAAGGCCGACAACGGCACCTACGGCATGGGCATCATGACCGTGCGCGACGCCAAGGATCTGACCGAGCTGAACCGCCGCACGCGCAACAAGATGAGCGTCGTGAAAGACGGCCAGCAGGTCACCGAGGTGATCATTCAAGAAGGCGTGCCGACCTACGAGCGCATCAACGAGGCGGTGGCCGAGCCGGTGGTCTACATGATCGACCGCTACGTGGTGGGCGGCTTCTACCGCGTGCATGCCGAGCGCGGCATCGACGAGAACCTCAACGCACCCGGCGCGAGTTTCGTGCCGCTGGCCTTCGCCGAGCCGATGCACCTGCCGCGCCCCGGCGCCAAGCCGGGCGCCAGCGTGCCGAACCGCTTCTACATGTACGGCGTGGTGGGCCGACTGGCCATGCTGGCGGCCAGCTACGAGCTCGAAGCCACCGACCCCGACGCCGAGACTTACGATTGACCGGCTGTGGCGCCTGGTCTTGATTCAGACCAAGGCAAATGCACGCCGGCGACGGCGTAACGCTGGCGCGCCGCCGTCGGGTAGCGGCACAATTCGCGATTCGGTGATCTTCGACGAATTCCTGTGCAGCCTCATCCGAAAGAAAAACTCACCCCCGCGCAACTGGCCGCCCTCACGCTGGGCGCCATCGGCATCGTCTACGGCGACATCGGCACCAGCCCGCTGTATGCGCTGAAGGAAGTCTTCACGCACGGTCACCTGCAGCTGACGGCCGAGAACATCTACGGCATCTTGTCGACGATGTTCTGGACGCTGACCATCGTGGTCACGTTGAAGTACGTCACCCTGATCCTGCGCGCCGACAACAACGGCGAAGGCGGCCTGATCGCCATGCTCGCCCTGGCCTCGACGGCGGTGAAAGACCGCCCCAGGGTGCGCGCGCAATTGCTCGGCATCGGCATCTTCGGCACGGCGATCTTCTTCGGTGACGGCGTCATCACGCCGGCGATCTCGGTGCTGTCGGCGGTGGAAGGCCTGAACGTGGCCGCGCCGGGGCTGGAGCACTTCGTGGTGCCGCTCACCATCATCGTGCTGGCCGGGCTGTTCACCGTGCAGAAGCACGGCACGGGGGGCATCGGCAAGTTCTTCGGGCCCGTCACGGCGCTGTGGTTCATCGTGCTGGCGGTGCTGGGCGTGCAGCACATTGCCAGCAACCCGGCCGTGCTGATGGCCGCCAGCCCGCACTATGCGCTGGGCTTCATCGTCAACCACCCCAAGCTGGCCTTCATCGCGCTGGGCGCCGTGGTGCTGTGCGCCACCGGGGCCGAGGCGCTGTATGCCGACATGGGGCACTTCGGCAAGCAGCCGATCCGGCTGGCGTGGTTCGCGCTGGTGATGCCGGCGCTGCTGCTCAACTACTTCGGCCAGGGCGCGATGCTGCTGGCGCACCCCGAGAACGTCAACAACCCGTTCTTCGAGATGGCGCCGCAGTGGGCGCTGTATCCGCTGGTCGGGCTGGCCACCTGCGCCACCGTCATTGCCTCGCAGGCCCTGATCTCGGCGGCCTTCTCGGTCACCAAGCAGGTGATCCAGCTCGGCTACCTGCCGCGCCTGCGCGTGCTGCACACCTCGGTCAACGAGACCGGGCAGATCTACATCCCCTTCGTCAACTGGATGCTCTTCGCCTGCATCGTGCTGGCGGTGGGCTTCTTCGGCTCCAGCAGCAAGCTGGCCGGCGCCTACGGCATCACCGTGACGATCGACATGCTCATCACCACCGTGATGACCTTCTTCGTGATCCGCTTCGCCTGGGGCTTGGCCTTGCCGATCTGCCTGGCGGCCACGGGGTTCTTCTTCATCATCGACCTGATGTTCTTCAGCGCCAACGCCATCAAGATCGTCGACGGCGGCTGGTTCCCGCTGATGATCGGCATGGTGATGTTCACGCTGATGATGACCTGGAAGCAGGGCCGCTCGCTGCTCACCGAGCGGCTGCGCGAGGACTCGATCGACCTCGAGCCCTTCCTCGAAGCCGTGTTCACCAACCCGCCGACGCGCGTGTCCGGCGCGGCCGTGTTCCTGAACGCCGGCATCGGCTCCACGCCCAACGCGCTGCTGCACAACCTCAAGCACAACAAGGTGCTGCACGAGCAGAACCTGTTCGTGACGGTGGTGTCCCACGAGGTGCCCTGGATCGGCTTCGAGCGGCGCGTCGAGATCAAGCCGCTGGGCCGCAGCTGCTGGCAGATCGTGCTGCACTTCGGCTTCAAGAACGAGCCCGACGTGCCCGAGGCACTGCGCCTGCTCAAGCAGCACGGCGTGAAGATCGACGACTTCGAGACCAGCTACTTCCTGTCGCGCGACATCGTCATCCCGACCATCGGCAGCGGCATGGCGCCGTGGCGCGAAAAGCTCTTCGCCAGCATGCACCGCAACGCGTCGTCGGCGGCGGACTTCCTGAATCTGCCGGCCAATCGGGTGGTCGAGCTGGGCTCGAAAGTCGAGATCTGAGCCATGAACCTGCTTTTCGTCGTCGACCCGCCCGACACCTTCAAGACCGACAAGGACTCGACCTTCGCGATGATGCGCGAGGCCGCCCGGCGCGGGCACGCGCTGTGGGTGTGCGAGCCCTGGGAGCTGCTCTGGCAGCACGGCGGCCTGGTGACGGCCTCGGCGCGGCTGATCGTGCTGACCGGCGAGCTGGGCGACTGGTACCGCGCCGGCGACCCGCAACCGATGGCGCTGCGCGACTTCGGCGCCGTGCTGATGCGCAAGGACCCGCCGTTCGACGCCGAGTACCTCTACACCACCCACCTGCTGACCCAGGCCGAGCGCGAAGGCGCCCGGGTGTTCAACAAACCGCAGGCGCTGCGCGAGCACCCCGAGAAGCTCGCGATCATGGAGTTCGCGCCGTTCATCACGCCCACGCTGGTGAGCCGCGACATGGCCGCGCTGCGCGCCTTTCACGCCGAGCACCGCGACGTGATCCTCAAGCCGCTCGACGGCATGGGCGGCATGGGCATCTTCCGCGTGCGCGATGACGGCCTCAACCTCGGCGCCATCCTCGAAACCCTCACCCATGACGGCGCGCAGACCATCATGGCGCAGCGCTACCTGCCGGCCATCAGTCAGGGCGACAAGCGCATCCTGCTGATCGACGGCGAGCCCGTGCCCTTCGCGCTGGCGCGCATCCCGCAGGGCGGCGAGGTGCGCGGCAACCTGGCGGCGGGCGGCAAGGGCGTGGCGCAGCCGCTGTCGGTGCGCGACCGCGAGATCGCCGAGGCGCTGGGGCCCACGCTCGCCGCGCGCGGTCTGCTGCTGGTGGGGCTCGACGTGATCGGCGACTGCCTCACCGAGATCAACGTCACCAGCCCGACCTGCTTTCAAGAGATCACTCAGCAAAGCGGTTTCGACGTGGCGGCGCGCTTCATCGACGCGCTCGAGAGTCAGCTCTGACACCCGGGGCGCGGCACGGCGCATGCGGCCTGACCTGAAGCTCACCAAGCGGCTGACGGCCGCGCAGCTCAACGGCGTGACCGTGGCGCTCGGCGTGGCCTTGGTGCAGGGGCTCGTCGGGCAAGGTTTCGGCGGCGAAGCAGGTTTGCTGGCGGCGGGTGGCGCCGTTTGCGCCGCGCTGCCCGACGTGCCCAACGCGCCGCACCGCGCCTGGCCGCGCATGCTGCCGGCCGCCCTGGCCACGGCCCTCGTGACGCTGGCGGTGGGCCTGCTGCGCACACAGGCGGTGGCCATGACGCTGCTGGTGGCGGTCATTGGCTTCACCTCGCTGATGACCATGGCCTGGGGCAAGCGCGCCGGGCCTTTGTCTTTCGCGCCGGTGCTGGCGCTGGTGTTCGCGATGGCGCGCGGGCCGGTGCCGGCCAACGCGGCCGAGGCCATCGTGCATGCCGGCTGGGCGCTGGCGGGCGCCCTGGCCTACGCTGGCTGGGGGCGCGCCATGGCGAGCGTGCTGCAGACGCGCTACATCGAGCTTGAAGTGGCGGCCGCCCTGCGAGCCTCGGCGCAGCGCCTGCGTTCGCGCGCCAAGCGGGTGAGCGGCGAGGTGCCGGCTGCCGGCGACAGCATCCGCAAATCCATCGTCGATGACGTGCAGCTCGCCGACGCGCTGCAGGCGGCGCGCGACCTGGCCTTTGCCGCGCAAGCGTCGGCGCAGGCGCGGCGGCACGTGGACGTGGTGCTCGGCCTGATCGAGTTGCGCGACCTGCTGCTGGCCAGCCGGCTCGACGTGCCGCTGCTGGGCGACGATGCCACCGCGTGGGGCTGGCGCCGCGCGCTCGCCGATTCGCTGCTGCGCCTGGCCCAACAGCTCGACGAGCTGGCGCGCGGCGTGGGGCAGGGCGAGCCGGTGCCGCCGCTGTCGGCGGCCGACTGCCGGCACGTGCTGGCGAGCCGCCTGCTGTCGGTGGGCGCGGCCGAGGGCGACCCGCGCAAGCACCTGGTGGCCGCGCTCGAAAGCCGCATGGGCCACATGTTCGACGACGTGGCCAACATGACCGAGCGCTGCAACGGGCCCGATCGCGAGAGCGTCTGGTCGCCCGCGCAGCTGCAGCTCTTCGTGTCGCCCGAGGGCTGGCCGCTGGCCGCGCTCCGGCCGCATCTGAGTCTGCAGTCCGGCGTGCTGCGCCACGCCTTGCGCGGCATGCTGGCCATGGCGCTGGCCTACGCGCTGGGCTTGTGGTTGCCGTGGGCCTCGCACCCGGCCTGGCTGGTGCTCAGCGTGGCGGTGGTGCTGCGCGGCAGTCTCGACCAGACCCTGGCGCGGCGCAACGAACGCATCATCGGCACGGTGCTCGGCTGCCTGCTGGTGCTGGGTCTCGCCTACCTCGGTCAGCGTGGGCTGCTGATCGTGAGCTTCATGGCCTCGGTTGGCGTCTCGCATGCCTACGTCAATGTGCGCTACCGCGTGGCGGCCACCGCGGCCACCCTGATGGCCTTGCTGCAGCCCTTGTTGTTGACGCCGGGCGCGGGGCCGGCGGTGTACGAGCGCCTGGCCGACACCTTCATCGGCGCGATGCTGGCCTGGGCGTTCTGCTTTGTGCTGCCGTCGTGGGAGCGCCGCTCGCTGGCGCGCCTGGGCGAGCAACTGCGCCGGGCGCTGGCGCGGCACGCGGCGAACGTGCTGGCGTGGTCGCCCAGCGCCGAGCGTCAACTGGCGCAGCGCTTGAGCCGGCAGCAGGCTTACGCGGCCCTGGCCGCGTTGGCTGGCGCGGGGCAGCGCACCCTGGCCGAGCCCAGCCACGTGCGCCTGCCCGATCGCGAGGTGGAGGCCCTGCTCAGCCGGGGCTACCGCCTGATGGCCTTGCTGGGCATCGTGCAGCAGCTGTTGGGGCGACGCCAAAGCCGGCTCGATGGCGAGCAGGCGCTGCCGGCCCTGAGCGAGGCAGCGCAAGCCTGCCAACAAGCGTTGCACCGGGCACCCGAGGTGGGGGCCGAGCCGGTGCCGCCGGACGCGGGCGTGCAGCACGACCCTGTCGAGGCTTCGGCGGGGGACATCTGGCCGGTGTTTCGGGGCGAGGGCGATCTCACGCCCTGGCTGCTGCGCCGGCTGCGCTTGTGCCAGGTCGAGGCGGTGGCGCTGCAGCGCGCCGAAGCCGCGCTGTTGGCGGCCGTGCGGCGTTCGCCAGCTTGAATCGCGTCGGCCGGGAGGCGGCATCAACCCGGCGCGCTCATGCTGGTTGCCCCTAAGCGTAGGGATGGGGCCCGGGGCAGGGCGGGAGTACCTTGAGTCGATTCATATTCAACTCAGGAGCCTGCCATGGCAGACAACGTCACCCGCGCCGAATTCGAGACTCGCGCCCAGCCTTACACCGACCGGGCCATCAAGCTGCGCGGCCGGCCGTTCAGCGACGTGGTCGATGCCCAGGGCCGCCAGTACATCGACCTCGTGCTCGAAGGCGGCGGCACGCTGGGCATCGCGCTGCTGGGCTACATCCACGTGCTCGAGCAGGCCGGGCTGCGCTTCATCGGCATCGGCGGCACCTCGGCCGGCGCCATCACCGCCACGGTGCTGGCCAGCGCCGACGTTCCGGCCGGCGAGCGCGGCCAGAAGCTGATCGACGTGGTCGCCAACATGCCGATGGCCAGCTTCATGGACGGCAAGAAACCCGGCGACCGCGACGCCGCCGACTTCGTCAACGCCTGCTTGTCCGGCAAGGGCACGCTCGCCAAGCTGTGGGCGGGCGCGCAGGTGATCGACAACCTGCGCGAGATCAACGGCCTCAACCGCGGCCAGACGTTTCTGGACTGGCTCACCCACACGCTGGCCGAGTACAACGGCGGCCGCCCGATGACGGTGGCCGCGCTGCGCCAGCGCATGACCGACGTGCCCGAGCTGCTGGTCTCCGACGGGGCGCTGGCCTCCGACTTCGCCACGCTCGACAAGCCGCCCTACGAGACCCTGCCCGATGGCCGCCGCCGCATCGCGCTCAATCGCGAGCGCGACTACCTTTGCGTGGTCGCGGCCGATGTGTCCACGCAGAGCAAGACCGAGTTCCCGCGCCAGGCCAAGTTGTATTGGGCGCAGCCCGAGCAGGTCAACGTGGCCGAGTTCGCGCGCGCCTCGATGTCCATCCCCGGCTTCTTCGCGCCCTTCACCGTGCCCTCGCTGCCGGCCGACGTGGCGCGCCCGCTGTGGCGCGCCGAGCGCGTGTGGGCGGACGAAAATTTCGAGGGCGACTTCCTGCCCAGGCAGCATTGCTTCGTCGATGGCGGCGTGCTGTCGAACTTCCCGATCGCGGCCTTCCACTCGCGCAACCGCGTGCCGCTGCGCCCGACCTTCGGCGTCAAGCTGCAGTGGGACGAGCACAAGAACGAGGTGCACGACCTCATCGACATCGCGCGCGGCGCCGTCAACAGCGCCCGCAGCGCGCTCGATGACGACTTCATCGACCAGAACCCCGACTACAGCCGCCTCGTGGCCTACATCGACACCGGCAAGATCAGCTGGCTCGACTTCGAGATGAGCGCGGCCGACAAGCTCGAGCTCTTCGAGCGCGGCGCGCGCGCGGCGGCCGAATTCCTTGAAGGCTTCGACTGGACCGACTACAAGCGCGTGCGCCGCCTGCTGCTGCAGGCGCAGAGTCTCGAAACCTGAGCCGTCGCAACAGTGTGCCGTGGGGTGGCGGACGGGGTGACGGACAATCGCCCCCATGGCTCTTCTATCGCTTTCTGATGCGTGCCTGGCCTTCGGCCACGTCGCGCTGCTCGACCACACCGCGCTGTCCATCGATGCCGGCGAGCGGGTGGGCCTCATCGGCCGCAACGGCACGGGCAAGTCCTCGCTGCTCAAGATCCTCGGCGGGCTCGAAAAGCTCGACGACGGCCTGCTGCAGCAGGTGCAGGGCCTGCGCATCGCCTACGTGGCGCAGGAACCGCAGTTCGCCCCCGAGGCCACCGTGTTCGACGCCGTGGGCGAGGGCCTGGCCGAGGTGCGCGACCTGCGCGCCCGCTACGAGGCCCACGCCCCGCACGAAGACCTCGACGCACTGCAAAGCCGCATCGAGGCGCTCGATGGCTGGACGTGGGAGCAGCGCGTTGACGCCACGCTGCAGAAGTTGCAGATCGACCCGGCGCGGCCGATGAGCCAGCTCTCGGGCGGCATGAAAAAGCGCGTCGCGCTGGCGCAGGCCTTGGTGGCCCAGCCCGAGGTGCTGCTGCTCGACGAGCCCACCAACCACCTCGACCTCGACGCCATCGCCTGGCTCGAAGAACTGCTGCGCGCCTACCGCGGCAGCATCGTCGTCATCACCCACGACCGCGCCTTCCTGGACAACGTGGCCACGCGCATCGTCGAGCTCGACCGTGGCCAGCTGCGCAGCTACCCCGGCAACTTCGCCGCCTACGAGGCCACCAAGGAACGCGAGCTGCTCGACGAATCGCTCGCCAACGCGCGCGCCGACAAGCTGCTGGCGCAAGAAGAGGTGTGGATCCGCAAGGGCGTCGAGGCCCGCCGCACGCGTGCCGTGGCCCGCATCAAGCGGCTCGACGTGCTGCGTGCCGAGCGCGCTGCGCGGCGCGACGTGGTGGGCCGCGTCAAGCTCGAACTCGATGCCGGCGCGCGCAGCGGCAAGATCGTGGCCGAGCTCGAGAACGTGAACAAGAGCTTTGGCGACAAGACCGTGGTGCGCGACTTCAGCGCCACCATCCTGCGCGGCGACAAGGTTGGCCTGCTCGGCCCCAACGGCGCGGGCAAGACCACGCTGCTCAAGCTGATCCTCGGCGAGCTCGCGCCCGACAGCGGCACGGTCAAGACCGGCAGCAACCTCGCCGTGGCCTACTTCGACCAGATGCGCGAGGGCCTCAACCTCGACGCCACGCTGGCCGACACCATCAGCCCCGGCAGCGAGTGGATCGAGATCGGCGGGCAGCGCAAGCACGTGATGAGCTACCTGGGCGACTTTCTGTTTTCGCCGGCGCGCGCCAACTCGCCGGTCCGCACGCTCTCGGGCGGCGAGCGCAACCGCCTGCTGCTGGCGCGGCTCTTCGCGCGGCCGGCCAACGTGCTGGTGCTCGACGAGCCCACCAACGACCTCGACATCGACACGCTCGACCTGCTCGAAGACCTGCTGCAAAGCTACGCCGGCACGGTCTTCCTGGTGAGCCACGACCGGCGCTTCGTCGACAACGTGGTCACCTCGATCGTGGCATCCGAGGGCGACGGCCGCTGGCGCGAGTTCGAGGGCAATGTGCAAGATTGGCTCGTGCAGTCGCAACGCAGCCGCGCGGCGGCGGCCAAGGCTGCGCCTGCGCCGGCCCAGGCCGCTGCATCGGTCGTTGCCCCGGTCGTTGCGCCGACGCCCGTGGTGCCTGCGCCCGTTGCGGCGGCCGCCAAGCGCAAGCTCAGCTTCAAGGAGCAGCGCGAGCTCGACGAGCTGCCCGGCCGCATCGCCGCGCTGGAGTCCGAGCAAAAAACCTTGGGCGAGCAGCTGGCCGATGGCGACCTCTACAAGCGCGAGCCGCAACGCGTGCCGCAATTGCAAGCGCGCTACGACACCATCGACGACGAGTTGATGACGCTGCTGGAGCGTTGGGAGCAGTTGGGCGCGCGCTGAAAGCTCGGCGCGTGGCAAGCCAGTCGCGGTTTAACCCCGTGGTTTGACCGGCAAGGCTTGCCTCGTCGCGGCGACTCGGTAATGATCGCCGTGCCCGCTGATCCGCATCGATGCGACGGCGAGGCTGCGTTGGTCTTGACGCTTGTCGAGCAGCTGGCGCATCCGGGAACAGGGAGTTCCAGGCACGGGCGGCCCACGCGCAGACGGGGCGTGCATCCGGTGCACCACGATCACGCCTATTGATGAGCAGTACGCCGATTGCCTTGACTCGGCACTTTCTTTCGGCCCCCGACATGGCGGCCTTCGTGTTCGGCCTGCTGGCCGTGTTGTACGCCGCGCTGTGGTGGCGCGACCGCGAGCGTGGCATGTCGTGGCTGGCCGCGAGCTTCGCGCTGATGGCGGTGGTGTTCGCCAACAACGAGCGGCACATGCCGCAAACCCCTTACGTCACCTTCCCGGTCTGGTCGAGCGTCATCCTGAGCTCGATCATGATGATGACCGTCGGCCTGGTCGATTACCTGAGCATGCCGCCACGCTGGCGCCGCGTGCTGTTGCCGTGCCTGCTCGCGCCGAGCGTCGGCTTGATGGCCTGCTATGCGCTCGGCGTGCCGGTGCTGCGATCCGCCTCGAACGTGGCGGGCACGGTGCCGTATCTCGGCTCGGCGGGCCTGGCCTTCTGGGCGGCGCGACACGAGCGCGGCGCCGGGCACGCGCTGGTGGGGCTGGCCTTGCTGTCGATCCCGGCGGTGGGCATCGGGGCGGTGCTGATGGGGTTGGACGCGGTGGTGATCCGCTACTACGGCGCGTTGCCGCTGATGTTCTTCGGCCTGACCTTGCTCACCACCAGCCTGCTGCGCCGACGCCGGGCGCTGGAGGCCGAGGTGTCGCGCCGGGCACGCGCCGAACGCGCGCTGATCACGCTGAACATGTCGCTCGAAGAGCAGGTGGCGCAGCGCACGGCCGACCTGCAAGGCATGGTGGCGGGGCTGGAGAGCTTCAACCGCAGCGTGTCGCACGATCTGCGCGGCCCGCTCGGTGGCATCGCCGGCACGGCGCGGCTGGCGCTCGAGGGGTTGCAGCGGGGCGACGCGGCGCCGGCCTTGCGCATGTTGCCGGCCATCATCGACCAGGCCGAGATTTCGACGCAGCTGGTGGCGTCGTTGCTGGAGCTGGCGCGCGTGGGCGATGCGCGCCTGCAGCGTCGTCGTGTCGATCTGCGCGCGGTGGTGGATGCGGCCGTGCGCCAGATCGCGCTGACCGACCCCTCGCGCCCCATGCCTGCGTTGCACGTGGGCGCGCTGCCCGAAGTGCAGGCCGACGCCGAGCTGCTGCGCCCGGTGTTCGTCAATCTGATTGGCAATGCGCGCAAGTTCGCCGCCACGCGCAACGATGCCCGCATCGACATCGGCGCCAGCAGCGATGCCGATGGGGTCACGGTGTTCGTGCGCGACAACGGCGTGGGCTTCGACTCGCACGCGGCACGCCGGCTGTTTCAGCCCTTCGTGCGCCTGCACGGCCCGCGCTTCGAGGGCACGGGCGTGGGGCTGAGCATCGTGCGGCGCGCGGTCGAGCGCCACGGCGGGCGCGTCTGGGCGCAAGCCGAACCCGAGCGGGGCGCGTGCTTCTACTTCACGCTGCCGGTCGAGCCGGCGGCGTGAGCGCGCGGGTGCCGCCCAGCCGCGCCAGCAGGGCGTGCAGCAGGGCGGTGACTTCGTTGGCGTCGTTCACGAAATAGCGCGCCGGGCCGGGGCCGGGGGCACCGATCTGCACGGTCAGCCAGTCGGACGGGGCGTCGTCGAACAGCGGTTCGGCGTGGGCCTTGCTCACCACCACCATCGCGCCGCAGCGGCTGTGCTGTTGCACGGCGGCCAGCGCCTCGCGCTTGGACAACGGGCCGTCGGTCAGCCGGGGTTCGCCGTCGCGGCCCACCACGTAGCGGATCTCGTCGGGCAGCTGCGCGAGCAGGCTGGCGCGTGGCTGGCTCGACACCACGGCCACGCGGGCCTGGCTGGCCAGCTGGCGCAAGGCATGGCGCAACTCGGCGGCCCGCTCCGGCGGCGGGGGCGCGCGCCACAGCTCGTCGAAATCGAATGCGAACAGGGTGCGCCCGACGACGGCGTAGTCGAGCGCCTGTGAGCCGGTTTCGGAGAACAGATAGTCCATCGACCGGCTGGCGCAAGCATCGTGCCTGCTGGTCCGCACGTTGCCGGCGCGTGGCGTGCACGCTGGCGGTGCGCCGGGCTGCGGGTGAATATGGATAGTCCCGCCAGTCAATCTATTGATAATTTCGGACAAAGCCTTTCACCCGCCTGCTTGCGAGCTCACCATGCCCCGATGGAACTTTCGACGCAGCACGGCCAGCGCACGCTTGATGGTGGACTTCGCCGCCGAGCGGGGCTGGTCGGCCCAGCAGATGTTGCGCGGCACCGGCATTTCGGAGCCGATGCTGGCGAGCGCGCACGCCGAGATCGAGGCGGCGCAAGAGCTGCAGATGGTGCGCAACCTGGTGGCCTTGTCGGGCGACGAGCCGGCGCTGGGCCTGCTGGTGGGCTCGCGCTACCGGCTCACCACCTACGGCATCTGGGGCTATACGCTGCTGTCGAGCCGCACGCTGGGCAGCGCGATCGAAGTGGCGCTGCGCTACCTGAATCTCACCTATGCCTTCGTCGCCATCACGCTGCGGCTGACCGACGAGGCGGTCGAGCTGGTGCTCGACGACAGCGAGGTGCCGGCCGATGTGCGGCGCTTCCTGTTCGAGCGCGATGGGGCCGCCATGCTGGCCCTGGGGCGCGAGCTGCTCGGCCAGGCCGATCTGGTGCAGTTCATGCGCTTGCGCGTGACCCTGCCGCGCGAGCCGCAGGCCGCCGAGCGCTACCGGCAAGTCTTCTTCAACGAGCCGACCTACGGGGCGCGCGAGAACGTGGCGGCCTTTCCGCGCGCGGTGTTCGACCTGACCCTGCCCATGGCCAACGAGCACACGGCGCAGCACAGCGAAGCCTTGTGTCGGCATCTGCTCGAAACACGCCAGACGCATACCGGGTTGGCCGACGCGGTGCGCGACCACCTGCTGCGCCAGCCCGGCCGCATGCCCGACATGGAGGCGGTGGCCACGGCGCTGTGCATGACCTCGCGCACCTTGCGTCGCCGGCTCGACGACGAGGGCGTGTCGTTCCGCAGCCTGCTCGACGAAGTGCGGGCCACGCTGGCGGTCGAGATGCTGCGCGAGCCGCAACTCACGCTCGACGACATTGCCGAGCGCCTGGGCTATGCCGAGGCGGCCAGCTTCATCCTGGCCTTCAAGCGCTGGAAAGGCGTGCCGCCCTCGGCGGTGCGACGCGAGCTGGGGCTGAGCGCGCGCAAGGTGCGCAGCGCCCGCAGCGTGAGCCGGCAGGCGCCCCCCATCTAACTGTCAGCGGGCGCCCGGTCGCGACCCGCGCCGGAGGACTGCGATGAGCGATGTCTTGCTCAGCGATGCCGATCGTCAGGCGTTTGTCGACGCCGTGCAGCGCTACGCCCGCACCGAGCTGGCCGCCTTGACGGCGCGCCCCGAGCACCCGATGCGCCCCGAACAACTGGCGCAGACGCTGCACAGCGTGGTCGAGCTCGGCCTCGTCCACCACGACCCCGAACCCGCCTGCGGCCTGTGGGACGTGCCGGCCGACGCCTCGCTGCGCCGCTTCAGCGTCGAGGCGCTCACGCAGCTGGCGCAGGTCAGCCCGGCGGTGGCTTATCAAGTCCACAGCCTCGCCTTGGGCGCGCTGCTGGACCGCCGCGCGGCCGTCAGCGGCCAGCCGCCGGCCGACGTGATGCTCGACGGCCGCTGGGGCCTCGGTCGTCAGGCCTTGGGCCGCGCCTTGGCGGGCGCGCCCTTGTCCGTTGCCGACAGCGCCTGGCTGACCGATTGCTGGGCGCCGCCGCAGGCCGGCGCGCCCCGCCTGCTGCTGGCCTCGCCCGACTGGCGCGCCGTGTGGTGGCCGCAGTGGAGCGCCGCATCAGGCTGGGTCTGGTGCCGACGCAGCCGGGCGCAGCTCGATGTGCGCGAATTGCCGCATGCCCACGGCTTCGACGAGCTGCGCTTGTTCGAGGTCAGCTTGCGACCAGGCGCTGTTACCGAGCCGGGAGCGGACTGGGCCGACGCGCATGCCACCGCCTTCGTCGAGCTGCAGACCTTGCACGGCCTGGGGCTGCTGGCCCTCGGCGCCGGGGCGGTGCGCCGCGCCATCGACCGCGCCCGCGACTACGCCCAGCTGCGCCGCCAGGGTGGCAAACGCATCATCGAACACGCCGCCGTGCAGCAGTTGTTGGCCGAGGCCGAGCACAGCCTGTGGCTCACGCAGACCACCTTGTCTGCCTTGTGGGCGAGCGCCCCCGAGCGCGCCACGCTGCATGCCGTGTGGCGCGCCCGCGCCCGCCTGCAACCGCAATTGACCGACGCCGCCAGCCGCGCCCTGCAAGTGTTCGGCGGCATCGGCTACATGCGGGACACCGGGGCCGAGAAAGACCTGCGCGACGTCAACACGCTGCGCCAGCTGGGCGGCTCGCCCGCCGAGCTCACGCTGTGCTGCGCCGCGCTCGACGACCCACCGCACCCGTCCGTGCACGCATCGCAAGGAGTGGCCGCATGAGTGGCGTTCATCCTCGGCATCTGGCGCCGGCTGCCTCGGCCCCGGCTGACCATCTCGATGGCCACGTGGCCGCCGCCCACCCGCTGTCGCCGCGCGCGGCCCAGCAGGATCTGCCGCCGCTGATCCGCCAGCTCTACCGCTACGCGCCGCAGAGCCTGTGGCAGATCGAAACCGAGCGCCTGCCGCGCGACCTGCGCCGCCTGCGGGCCGACGCCCGGCGCTTCGCCGACGACGTGCTCGCGCCGCTGGCCTTGCAGGTCGATGCGCTGCCGCACTGGCCCGTCGGCCAGACCCCGCCCGAGTTGCAAGACCTGCTCGTGCAAGCCGGCCGCGCCGGCTGGCTCAGCGACCTGCTGCCCTGGCCGCTGGGCAGCGTGCCGCCGCTGCGGGCGCGCCACTCGCTGCAATGGGCGGCGAGCATCAAGGTCGAAGAGTTCTCGCGCGCCTGTGGCGGCCTGATGCTGCTGCTGTCGGCGCACGCGCTGGGCATCGCGCCGCTGCTGCTGTCGGGCAGCGTGGCGTCCATCAACCGCTTCTTGCTGCCGGCCTTGCGCGAGAACCAGCGCGGCCAGCCGCATCTGTTCGCCTTCGCCATCACCGAGCCCAGCGCGGGGTCGGACGCCGAAGACGGTCATGGCGCCGCCGTGGCCAAGCCCGCCCTGGTGGCGCGCCGCGCGCCGGGCGGCTGGGTGCTCAACGGGCGCAAGTGCTTCATCAGCGGCGGCGACGTGGCGCAGAGCTTCACGGTGTTCGCCGCGCTGGAGGTCGACGGCCGCAGCGAAGGCTTCGAGTCGTGGACGTGCTTCCTGGTGCAGCGCGGCATGGCGGGCTTTCGCCCCGTGCGTACCGAGCTGAAGATGGGCATGCGCGCCTCGGGGGCCGCCGAACTCGAATTCGTCGACGTCTTCGTGCCCGACTCGCATGTGGTGGGCGGGGTGCGCGGCGGCTGGGCCCTGAACCGCCAGACGCTCAACCTCTCGCGCCTGCCCGTGGCTTCGATGGCGGTGGGCTTTGCGCAAGCCGCCTGCGACATCGCCATCGACTTCGCCTGCCGCACCCAGCTCGGCGGGCAGGCGCTCGTCCACCAGCAAGACGTGCAGCTCACGCTGGCGCAGATGCTCACCGAAACCAGCAGCCTGCGCGGCCACCTCTGGGCCTGCGCGCGGACCTGGTCGCCGCGGCAGGGCGTGGCGTCGATGAACAAGTTCCACGCCACCGACACGGCGATGAACGTGATCCAGCAGGGCATGGACCTGCTCGGCCACCAGGCGCTGCGCCACGACCTGCGGCTCGAAAAGGTCTACCGCGACTGCCGGCTCACCCAAATCTTCGAAGGCACCAACCAGATCAACCGCCTGGCCGTGATCGAAGACCTGCAAGAAGACTTCCTGAGGAGACTCTGATGCGCCCCATTGACGACCCGTTCTTCGACTGCCCCCGCACCACCTTGCCGACCAGCGAGGGCGAGGTGGACTTCCCGATCCTCTACCTCGACACCAGCACGCTGGTGGCGGGCTTCTGGGTCGATGCCGAGGCGGCGCGCGCCTGCATCAAGGGGCAAGGGCTGCGCCTGGCCATGACGCTGGGTTCGCGCGCCATGGTCATGATGGCCTTCTACAACTACCGCGTCACCACCGTGGGGTCGTACAACGAGGTGGGCCTGGCCATTCCCGTGGTGCCCGAGAACGCGCCCGCCGGCACCCGCTGGATGCAGGCGCTCACCGATGTCGACAGCCCCAAGCGCGATCTCGGCTACTACGTGGTCCACCTGCCGGTCACCACGGCGGCGGCCAACGCGGCCGGGCGCGAGGCCTGGGGGCTGCCCAAGTTCGTCACGCCGATCGATTTCACGCTGCAAGGCCGCGAGGTGACCATGCGCGTGCGCGATCCCGAACGCCCCGGGCAGACCAGCGCCGCCATCTGCGAGCTCTCCGGCAGCATGGGGCTGGGCGTGCCCGGCCCGAGCATTGGCGTGGTGCTGTATTCGCAGCTCAACGGGCAGAAGCTGCGCGCCACCGTCAACGTGCGCGGCGGGGGCGACCTGCACCTGCCCGGCAGCCTGCGCCTGAGCGTGGGCGCCTCGGCGCATCCCATGGCCCGCACGCTGCGCGAGCTGGGTCTGCATGGCGCCCGCCCGGTGTGGTTGAGCGCGACGCACAAATTCCAGTCGCGACTCAATCTCGGGGTGCCTTACGCCTGACGCCTCGGCGGCGCAGCACCCGGGTCACGGGGGTGCGGTCGGCAAAAGCGTGAACAACTGCGTCCTGAACGCTTGTTTGAAGCGTTCACCAACCTGGGCAGCGTAGTAACTTTCCGCCTGCGGTGTTCGCGCGCCTGCTTCACTCATTTCAGCCCATGGCCCACGTCTACAAGCCCACCTTTCGTCGTCGCGTCGTCAACTTCGTCACCAGCGACGCGGCCGTCGCCGCGCTGATCGCGGCCAGCGTGCTGTCGGTCACGTCCGTGGTGGGCTTGTACGCTTCGTCGTCGCAAGAGCGTGCTCATCGCGACACCGGCGCCGATGCGTTCAGCGGCCGGCCGCCGCCGGTCTGGATGCCGCTCAAGCCGGTGCGCGCGCAGATGTCCGACGGCAACATGCTCGCCGTCAAGGTGTCGCTGCAACTCAGCAAGACCAAGAGCTCCGACGAGCTGAGCGACTACGCCGGCGTGTTCGGCTCGCTGGTCGAGCGCGCCGGGCAGCACACCTCGCGCCGCGATCTGCGCGCCGAAGACGGCATCGAGCGCTTCGGCATCCAGATCCAGCGCGACCTCAACGACTACCTCGACGAGCACGACGCCACGCCGTCGCGCGTCACCAGCGTGCTGTTCGACGAGCTGGTGCAGCTGCCCAACTGAACCGCTGCGGGGCGATCAGCTCAGCGTGGACGCGTGCAAGGCGTGGCGCAGCCGGGCGCGGCTCAAGGTGGCCTGCGCCGCCGCGCGCTCGGGCGTGACCACCGGCAGGGCGTCAACCCCGTCCGCGCGCACCACCTGCAACGTCGAGAACGGGTTCTTGCAGCGTTCCAGCCACGTCACCCACTGCAGCATGCGCGCGTGGCCGCGGCCCTGGCGGTAGCTGTCGTGGATCACCAGCGGCCCGTGCGCGAGCGTGCGGCCTCGACGCTGGCGCGACATCCGCAGCGTCGAGAACCCCACGATCAGCCGATCGCTGCGACGCCGCACCAGCACCGCGCCGGACTGCCCGCACATGTGCGTGATGAAGTCGTCCAGCGACACCTCCGGGCGGGTGTGCTGGTGCACCAGGTGCATCTGGTGGATGTGCGACAGCGTGATCTGATCGATCGGCTTGTACTGCGTGAACGTGCGATGAACGGCGGAACTCATGGTCGAACCAAGGTGCAAGCGCGGGCCCACGACAGGCCGCATGAGTGCCATCGTGCACGAGTCGCCGGGGGGTGTGTTGCGGGCTAGCCCGAGGCTCTCCCCCAAGCGAGGGGCGGGTCTGCCCGAGGACTGCCGGTAGCAAGCGCCGGCCCGCTCTTGTGAT
Organism: Aquabacterium sp.; assembly: GCF_041915145.1. Classification (GTDB taxonomy): domain Bacteria; phylum Pseudomonadota; class Gammaproteobacteria; order Burkholderiales; family Burkholderiaceae_C; genus Aquabacterium. The sequence continues at coordinate 17,188 of NZ_JAYSBZ010000037.1, forward strand.
CGAGGCGCGGCGTTTCGTACACTGCCACGACCATGCCAGCGAGCCATATCGTTGTCGTCGACCCGACCTCGGCCGAGCACGTGCAGGCCGCGCGCGAGCTGTTCGGCGAAATCGCGCTGACCCTGCCGCCGGCCCTGCAAGACGGCGCCTTCGCCAGCGAGCAGGCGCAGTTGCCGGGCGGCTACGCGCTGCCCGGCGGCGCGCTGCTGCTGGCGCTCGTTGACGACGCCCCCGCCGGTTGCGGCGCGCTGCGCCCGTGCCCCGGCACCGACTACCCCAACGCCTGCGAAATCAAGCGCCTGTACGTGCGCCCCGCCATGCGCCGGCTCGGGCTGGGCCGCGCGCTGGCCCTGGCCTTGATCGACCGCGCCCGCGAGGCCGGCTACTCGGTCGTGCTGCTCGACACCTTCAGCGAAACCGAAGCCGTGCGCGGTCTGTACGCCGACCTGGGCTTCGAGAGCATCGAGCCCTACTACTTCAACCCGGTGGCCGGCTCGCACTACTTCAAGATCGATCTCGATGACCTCATCTCGCGCTTCTGAGCCCGCCGCGCCGGGCTCGCCGATCGAGGTGGTCACCGCTCCCGCGCTGCTGGGCGAGTCGCCGCTGTGGTCGCCGCGCGAGGGGGTGCTGTATTACTGCGACATCGCCGGCCGCGCGCTGCACCGCTACAACCCCGCCGACGGTTCCGACCGCAGCTGGACATTCGAGTCCGAGCCCGCCTGCTGCGCGCTGGCCGAGGGCGGCGCGCTGCTGCTGGCGCGGCGCGACGGCCTGTGGCATTTCGACCCCGCCAGTGGCGCCAGTCGTCGGCTCGCTCCGCCGCCCTACGACCCGACCGTCGAGCGCTTCAACGACGGGCGCGTCGACGCGCAAGGTCGCTGGTGGATCGGCACACTCTACGAGCCTCGGCAGCCCGCCCTGGCCGCGCTGTATTGTTTCGAGCGCGGCGTGTTGCGGCGCGTGCGCGGCGACGTCACCGTGTCCAACGGCCTGGCCTTCAGTCCGGCGGGCGACACCCTTTATTGGGCCGACACCACCCGCCACACCATCTTCGCTTTGCCCTACGACGGTGCGCGCGGCCAGCCTGGTGCACGTCGCGTGCTGCGCTGCTTCGAGCGTCGCGCGGCCGATCAGCCGCTGGCCGACTACGGGGGCCGACCCGACGGCGCGGCCATCGACTCCGAAGGCGCCTACTGGGTTGCGATGTACGAGGGCGCGCGGCTGCTGCGCCTGGCTCCCTCCGGCGACATCCTGTGCGAGCTGCGTCTGCCCGTGCAATGCCCCACCATGCCCTGCTTCGGTGCGGCTGATCTGCGCACGCTCTATATCACCACGGCACGGCTCAATCGCCCCGCCGACGAGCTGTCGAGCCAGCCCGCTGCGGGCTGCGTCCTGGCCGTGCGCGTCGACGTGCCCGGCTTGCCGCCAGGGCAGGTGGAATGGCGTTGACCGGCCTCGCCCGGCCGTGCGCTTTGCTCATTCCTTGCCGTATCGCAAGTACAGGGTTTTGCCGAATCGGGGTTACCGCATATAATCTTTGGGTTTTGCCGTTCCTGACACCCTGACTACTGGCCAACATGCCCAAACCGTCTCAGCAACCAGCGCAGACGGAAGAAGCAAAGCCCAGTCGATTGGTGCAGGGGCGCGATTCGACCGATGAATGGACCGACGAGGTCATCGAAGATCCGCCCGTCAAGCCGCTGACCCGCGAAGAAGCGCAAGCTCTCGTGGCGCAATGGCCGGCGATCTCCCCGTGGCATGTGCTGATGGTGCAAGCGCTTGCGGGTGTGCTGGTGACCTTGTTGAGCGGGTTTTTGACCCGCAGCGCGAGTGGGGTGGTATCGGCGCTGTATGGCGCTGCCGCCGTGGTCGTGCCTGGAGCGCTGTTGGCCTGGGGGCTGACCAGCCGGCCGGGTGCGGCGCCGGGGGGGCTTCCCGTGCGGTTCATGTTCTGGGAGTTCGTGAAGCTGGCGATGGCCTGTGCCATGCTGGTTTCGGCTGTGCGTGTGGTGCACAACCTGAATTGGCCGGCCATGCTGGTCGCTTTGGTTGTGTGCATGAAAACAAGTTGGCTGGTGCCCCTGTGGTGGCGCCGGTCTGGCAAACAAGCTAGATGAATAAACGATGAGCGCAGAACATCAAGTAGCGGAACACGCGCCCAACGCTGGTGAGTACATCACCCACCACTTGACTCACCTGACCAATCGGGTGCAGACGGGCATTGCCGACTTCTCGACGTCGCAGCCGGTCTTCAAGCTTGACTCGCTGTTCTGGTCCATCCTGCTGGGTGTGATAGGTTGCTTTGTGCTGTGGCGCGTCGCCCGCAACGTAACATCGGGTCGCCCGGGCCGTTTGCAAGCTGCCATCGAATTCCTGGTCGAAATGGTCGACACTCAGGCCAAGGGCATCATCCATAACGCCGAGTCGCGCAAGGCTGTTGCACCCCTGGCGCTCACTGCTTTCGTCTGGATCTTCCTGATGAACGCGATGGACTTGCTGCCGCTCGACCTGATTCCCCGCATCTGGAGCGGAATCTACGAAGCCAAGGGCATGAATCCTCACGAGGCCTTCATGCGCTCGGTGCCCACCGCCGACTTGTCGATCACGCTCGGCCTGTCCATCACCGTGCTGGGTGCCTGCCTGTACTACAACATCAAGATCAAGGGTCTGGTCGGCTGGGTCAAGGAGCTCTTCACGGCGCCCTTCCATGCTCACGGGCCGATGGCGCTGGCGCTGGCTCCGATGAACTTCCTGCTGAACCTCATCGAGTTCGCTGCCAAGACCATCTCGCACGGCATGCGGTTGTTCGGCAACATGTTCGCTGGTGAACTGGTGTTCATGCTGATCGCCCTGATGGGTGCGGTCGGTTTTTCGTCGGCTGGCGGCATTGCCCTGTGGGTGGGCAACGTGATCGCCGGTTCGGCATGGGCCATCTTCCACATCCTGATCATCACGCTGCAGGCCTTCATCTTCATGATGTTGACGCTGGTGTACGTGGGCCAGGCTCACGACAGCCACTGAACCGGGCTGGTGGTCAAACGGTTTTCTTTCCCTTTCCTTTCTTCTTTCTTTTCTCTCGTAACCTGAACTAGGAGCAATCATGGAACACGTGTTGGGTAGCGTCGCGCTGGCTTGCGGTCTGATCATCGGTCTGGGCGCCATCGGTGCTTGTATCGGTATCGCGCTGATGGGCGGCAAGTACCTCGAAGCTTCGGCTCGTCAGCCTGAACTGATGAACGAACTGCAAACCAAGATGTTCCTGCTGGCTGGTCTGATCGATGCGGCCTTCCTGATCGGCGTGGGTATCGCCATGCTGTTCGCCTTCGCCAATCCGTTCGTGGCCAAGTGATCGGTCTTTCTCGACTCATCTGATTTATTGATTAACCGAGAAAGGTCCGAGCCGTGAATCTGAACGCAACACTGTTTGCTCAGATCGCCGTCTTCGCGATCCTGTGGTGGTTCACGATGAAATTCGTGTGGCCGCCCATCACGAAGGCGCTGGATGAGCGCGCACAGAAAGTCGCGGACGGTCTGGCAGCGGCCGACAAGGCCAAGGCTGAACTGGCAGCGGCAAACAGCCGCGTCAAGGAGCAGCTTGCGCAATCCGCCGACGAGATGACCAAGCGCCTGGCTGACGCTGAAAAGCGTGCCCAGGCCATCGTCGAAGAGGCGAAGAAGCGTGCTGACGAAGAAGGCGCCAAGATCGTCGCTGCTGCCAAGGCCGAGGCCGAGCAGCAGGTGGTCGCCGCCCGGGAGGCGCTTCGCGAGCAAGTTGCTGGCCTGGCCGTCAAGGGCGCCGAGCAGATCCTGCGTCGCGAAATCAACGCTGGCGTTCACGCCGAGCTGTTGAGCCGTCTCAAGACGGAGCTCTGATCATGGCCGAGCTCGCTACCATCGCCCGCCCTTACGCTGAAGCTCTGTTCCAGGTCGCGCGTCACAACGACGCCAAGGCCTGGGGCGAGCAGGTGCAAGCGCTGGCGCAAGTCGCGGCGGATGCTTCGTTTCGTCAGTTCGCTGACAACCCGAAAGTCTCCAGCGACCAGGTGTTCGACGTGATTGCTTCGGCATCGCGTCAAACGCTGGCGCCGGCCGTCCAGAACTTCCTGCGCACCGTGATCGAGAACGGCCGCACCGTGGCCCTGCCGGCGATTGCCGAGCAGTACCACACGCTGGTCAACGCCCTGTCGGGCGTGAGCGACGTGACCATCCACAGTGCCTATCCGATCGATTCGGCAGCGCTGCCCGAGGTGGTCGCCGCGCTTGAAAAGCGTTTTGGTCGCAAGTTGAGCGCGAGCGTCGTGATCGATCCTGACCTGATTGGCGGCATTCGAGCTGTGGTTGGCGACGAGGTGCTGGACACCTCGGTCAAGGCCCGGCTCGATAGCATGAAGGTGGCCCTCACAGCGTGAGCTGACGTGTACCCGTTGTAGGTTGCCGGTGATGAGCTCCGAGCGAGCGCACCGACAACCTGCAGCAAGCATTGGGAGCAAGCAATGCAACTGAACCCTGCAGAAATTTCCGAACTGATCAAAAGCCGCATCGAGGGTCTTGGTGCCGCTGCTGACATCCGCAATCAAGGTACCGTCGTCTCCGTGACCGACGGTATCGTCCGCATCCACGGCTTGTCCGATGTGATGCAGGGCGAAATGCTTGAATTCCCCGCCACCAAGAGCGGCCAGCCGACGTTCGGCATGGCGCTGAACCTCGAGCGCGACTCCGTCGGCGCCGTGATTCTGGGCGAGTACGAGCACATCTCCGAAGGCGATCTGGTCAAGTGCACCGGCCGCATTCTGGAAGTCCCCGTGGGCCCCGAGCTGGTGGGTCGTGTGGTGAACGCCCTGGGTCAGCCGATCGACGGCAAGGGCCCGATCAACGCCAAGCTGAGCTCGCCGGTCGAGAAGATCGCTCCGGGCGTGATCGCGCGTGAATCCGTCGGTCAGCCGCTGCAGACCGGTCTGAAGTCCATCGACTCGATGGTGCCGATCGGCCGTGGCCAGCGCGAGCTGATCATCGGCGACCGCCAAACTGGCAAGACCGCCGTCGCCATCGACGCGATCATCAACCAGAAGGGTCAAGGCGTGACCTGTATCTACGTGGCCATCGGTCAGAAGGCTTCGTCGATCAAGAACGTCGTGCGCGCACTCGAGCAATCGGGCGCCATGGCCTACACCATCGTGGTGGCCGCAACGGCGTCCGAATCGGCTGCCATGCAGTACATCTCGGCCTACTCGGGCTGCGCGATGGGCGAATACTTCCGCGATCGCGGCGAAGATGCTCTGATCGTGTATGACGACCTGTCCAAGCAGGCCGTGGCTTATCGCCAAGTGTCGCTGCTGCTGCGTCGTCCGCCGGGCCGCGAAGCCTTCCCTGGCGACGTGTTCTATCTCCACAGCCGTCTGCTGGAGCGTGCCGCTCGCGTGAACGCCGACTACGTCGAAGCATTCACCAAGGGTGAAGTGAAGGGCAAGACCGGTTCGCTGACCGCGCTGCCCATCATCGAAACCCAAGCCGGTGACGTGTCCGCTTTCGTGCCGACCAACGTGATCTCGATCACCGACGGTCAGATCTTCCTGGAAACCAGCCTGTTCAACGCCGGTATCCGCCCCGCCATCAACGCCGGTATCTCGGTGTCTCGCGTGGGTGGCGCCGCTCAGACCAAGCTGATCAAGGGCCTGTCCGGCGGTATCCGTACCGACTTGGCGCAGTACCGTGAACTGGCCGCGTTCGCGCAGTTCGCGTCCGACCTTGACGAAGCCACCCGCAAGCAGCTCGACCGCGGCGCCCGTGTGACCGAACTGCTCAAGCAGGCTCAGTACGCACCGCTGCCGATCTCCCTGATGGGCGCGACGCTTTATGCCGTGAACAAGGGCTTCCTCGACGATGTCGAAGTGAAGAAGGTGTTGGCTTTCGAAGCGGGCCTGCACCAATTCCTGAAGACCAGCCACGCTGCCTTGGTGAGCAAGCTCGAAGCCAACAAGGCGCTCGACAAGGACGCCGAGGCCGAGCTGCAAGGCGCGATCGCCGCGTTCAAGAAGACCTTCGCCTAACCCCACCCTGACAACGACCCCATAGGAGAGACGTCATGGCAGGCGGCAAGGAAATACGCGGCAAGATCAAGAGCGTCGAGAACACGAAGAAGATCACCAAGGCCATGGAGATGGTCGCGGCTTCGAAGATGCGCAAGGCGCAGGATCGCATGCGTGCGGCCCGCCCCTACGCCGAGAAGGTCCGCGCCATCACGGCCAACCTGGCCCAGGCCAACCCCGAATACGTCCATGCATTCATGAAGGCCCCTGAAAAGGCCGTCAAGAAGGTGGGCTACATCGTGGTGTCGACCGACAAGGGCCTGTGCGGTGGTCTGAACACCAACGTGCTGCGCGCCTTCACCAACAAGCTCAAGGAGCAAGAAGGTGCAGGCGTGAAGGGCGAGGTCGTGGCGATCGGCAACAAGGCTTTCGGTTTTGCCAACCGCAGCGGTGTCAAGGTGGTGGCGCACACCGTGCAACTTGGCGACACGCCACACCTCGAGCGTCTGATCGGCCCCGTGAAGGTGCTGCTCGACGCGTATTCGGAAGGCAAGCTCGACGCGGTCTACCTCTGCTACACGCGCTTCATCAACACGATGCGCCAGGAGGCGGTGGTCGATCAGTTGCTGCCGTTGGCCGCCGAGCGCATGGCGGTCGAGTCGGGCGCGCATCGCTGGGATTACATCTACGAACCAGACGCGAAGACAGTCATCGACGATCTGATGGTGCGCTACGTTGAGGCGCTGATCTATCAGGCCGTGGCCGAGAACATGGCGTCGGAGCAATCAGCACGCATGGTCGCGATGAAGGCGGCGACCGACAACGCAGGTAGCGTGATTGGCGAGTTGAAGCTGGTCTACAACAAGACCCGCCAGGCCGCGATCACCAAAGAGTTGTCCGAGATCGTGGCGGGTGCCGCGGCGGTTTGATCACACGAATTTTTTGATTGAAGGAACGAAAAATGGCTAGCACACAAGCAGTGGGCAAGATCGTTCAGTGCATCGGCGCCGTGGTGGACGTGGAGTTCCCGCGCGACCAGATGCCCAAGGTGTACGACGCCCTGAAGATGGACGGCTCCGCGCTGACCCTCGAGGTGCAACAGCAGCTCGGTGACGGCGTGGTGCGTACCATCGCCCTGGGTTCGTCGGACGGATTGCGTCGCGGCATGCAGGTGACCAATACCAATGCGCCGATCACGGTGCCGGTTGGCAAGGCCACGCTGGGACGCATCATGGACGTTTTGGGCAACCCCATCGACGAGCGCGGCCCGGTTGATCAGGCGTTGAGCTCGTCGATCCACCGCAAGGCTCCGGCGTACGACGATCTGTCGCCTTCGCAGGAACTGCTCGAAACCGGTATCAAGGTGATCGACCTGGTCTGCCCGTTCGCCAAGGGCGGCAAGGTGGGTCTGTTCGGTGGCGCCGGTGTGGGCAAGACCGTGAACATGATGGAGCTCATCAACAACATCGCCAAGGCTCACTCGGGTCTGTCGGTGTTCGCTGGCGTGGGCGAGCGTACCCGCGAGGGCAACGACTTCTATCACGAGATGGCCGATTCGGGCGTGGTGAACCTCGAGAACCTGGGCGAGTCCAAGGTGGCCATGGTTTACGGCCAGATGAACGAGCCGCCGGGCAACCGTCTGCGCGTGGCATTGACCGGTCTGACCATTGCAGAGTCGTTCCGCGATGAAGGCCGCGACGTGCTGTTCTTCGTGGACAACATCTACCGCTACACCCTGGCCGGCACCGAAGTGTCCGCGCTGCTGGGTCGTATGCCGTCGGCCGTGGGTTATCAGCCGACGCTGGCCGAGGAAATGGGCCGTCTGCAAGAGCGGATCACGTCGACCAAGGTCGGTTCGATCACCTCGATCCAGGCCGTTTACGTGCCTGCTGATGACTTGACCGACCCGTCGCCTGCCACCACCTTCGCTCACTTGGACTCGACCGTGGTGCTGAGCCGTGACATCGCCGCGCTGGGTATCTACCCCGCCGTGGACCCGCTCGACTCGACCTCGCGTCAGCTGGACCCGCACGTGGTGGGTGAAGAGCACTATGGCACCGCTCGCGCCGTGCAAGGCACGCTGCAGCGCTACAAGGAACTGCGCGACATCATCGCGATTCTGGGTATGGACGAACTGGCGCCGGAAGACAAGCTGGTGGTGGCTCGTGCTCGCAAGATCCAGCGCTTCCTGTCGCAGCCGTTCCACGTGGCCGAAGTGTTCACGGGCTCGCCTGGCAAGTACGTGCCGCTGAAGGAAACCATCCGCGGCTTCAAGATGATCGTGGCCGGTGAGTGCGACAGCCTCCCCGAGCAGGCCTTCTACATGGTCGGCACGATCGACGAAGCCTTCGAGAAGGCCAAGACCCTGAACTAAGGCATTGCCTGCGCCCCTGTCTGGCCTCGGTCTGGCGGGGGTGGCTGCAACGAAAGGCACCTACATGTCCTCCATCCACGTTGACGTCGTGTCCGCCGAAGAGTCGATCTTTTCGGGCGAGGCCAAGCTTGTGGCGCTGCCGGGCGAAAGTGGCGAGCTGGGCATTCTGCCCAAGCACACGCCGCTGATCACCCGCATCAGGCCTGGGGCGGTGCGCATCGAGCGTGCAGACAACGGCGAAGAAGAGTTCGTCTTCGTTGCCGGTGGCATTCTCGAAGTGCAACCTGACCGCGTGACCGTTCTGGCCGACACCGCCATCCGCGGCAAGGATCTGGACGAGGCCAAGGCCAATGAGGCCAAGCGTCTGGCCGAGGAAGCGATCAAGAACGCCAAGAGCGATGTCGATCTGGCTGCGGCGCAAGCCGAGCTGATCGAGATGGTTGCTCAGCTGGCGGCGGTTCGCCGCTTCCGTCGCAAGTGATCGCTGCGGACTGCCGGTAACGGTGGTTCACGCATCCAACAGCCCGTCAGGCGCAAGCCGGCGGGCTGTTTTTCTTGGTGCGCGGGCTTCAGCGCAAGTCCGGCGCGTCGGGGAGCTGATTGCCCGGCTTATGGCCTTGCGGCGGGTAAGCCGACTGCAATACCTGGCTGACGCCGTCCACCGCGACTTGCAAGCCTTGCTCGATGGCGCCTTGGCGCAAATGCTGCTGCGCGTCGGCGAGCACCGCGTGCCAGTGCGGCGCCAGCGTGATCCGGCCCAGGCCGCGGTCGGCAACGATCTCGATGGCATGTTCGGCCAGCAGCAGATAGATGAGCACGCCGTTGTTGTGCTCGGTGTCCCAGACACGCAATTCGCTGAAGATCTCGGCTGCGCGTTGTCGAGCCGACACGTCTTGCCACAGGTGACGCCAGGGCAGGGCGGACTCGATGCACAGGCGGATCTCGCCGTCGTGCAGCTGCTCGCTGCGGCGCACGTGCTCGGTCAGCCGGGACAGGGCCGCGTGGTCGAGCAGGCGGCGCGCGTCGCGCTCGTCGAACCAGCGGTGGGTGAGGATGCGCTTCCAGCGTGGCATGTCGATCTCGCGTTGCGGTCCGGTTGGGCTCTGTCGCCTGGTGTGTCGTGGTCGGGGGGATGTTCGAGCGGTGCTACCAACGTCCGGAGGCACCGCCGCCACCGAAATCACCGCCACCACCCGACGAGAAGCCGCCGCTTGAACCGCCACCCCAGCTGCCTCCCGATCCACCGCCCCAACCACCATAGCCGGGGGTCGCCAGACTGCCACGCCGCGAGCCGACACCCATCACCCCCACCAGCAGCAATGCGAGGAAAGCCGCGGCCAAGGCAATCAGCAGACTGGTGCTGAGCACCCAGCCCAGCCAACCCAAGGCACCGGCTGTGAGCAGCCCGCCGAGCTTGCGCCCGAAGATGGCCGTGAGGACGCCGCCCACCACCGGTACGCCGACGAACAAAAACAGCGCCAGCGTCTGCCACAGGCCCCCGCCGGTATCGGTTGGGCGAGGTGCTGGGCGCGTGGCTTGCGAGCCAGGCCCGGCGGGCAGCTTCTCGGCGCGGACCAGATTGAACACGGCGTCGAGCCCGGCGTTCAGCCCGCCGGCAAAGTCGCCCTGCTTGAAAGCGGGCACGATGGTTTGATCGATCACGCGTTTGGCGGCCAGGTCGGGCACCGCGCCTTCGAGCGCCTTGCTCACCTCGAGGCGAACGGTGCGGTCGTTGCGGGCCACGACGATCAGCAGACCGTCGCCTGCCTTGGCTCGGCCGATCTTCCAGGTTTCGGCCACGCGCTGGGCGTAGGCGGCGGCGTCTTCGGGCTGCGTGGTGGGTACCAGCAGCACGACGATCTGCGTGCCCGCGTTAGCCTCGAAGCCGGCCAGCTTGGCTTCGAGTGCGGCGCGCTGGCGAGGCTGCAGGGTGCTGGTCTGGTCGATGACGCGGGCGTTGAGCGGCGGCACCGGCAGAACGTCTTGCGCGCGTGCCGGAGCCATGCCCATCCAGCACAACAGAGCGGCCAGCAGCAGCGCCGTCAGCCAGCTGTCGAGTCTGGCGGGGTGCATTTATTTCTTGTCGAAGTTGACGGCCGGCGGCGTGCTGATCTGGGCTTCGTTCTGCACCGTGAAGACGGGCTTGGGCGGGTAGTGGAAGACCATCGCCGTCAGGTTGGTCGGGAAGCTGCGGGCCAGCACGTTGTACGTTTCGACCGACTTGATGTAGCGGTTGCGCGCCACGGTGATGCGGTTCTCGGTGCCTTCGAGCTGCACGCGCAAATCCTGAAAGCCCTGGTTGGCCTTCAGGTTGGGGTAGTTCTCGCTGACCACCATCAGGCGCGACAGCGCGCCGGTGAGCTCACCTTGAGCGGCCTGGAACTTCTGGAAGGCCTCGGGGTTGTTGACCAGCTCTGGCGTGGCCTGGATGCTGGTGGCCTTGGCGCGCGCCTCGATCACCTTGGTGAGCGTCTCCTGCTCGAAATTGGCTTCGCCCTTGACCGATGCGACGATGTTGGGGATGAGATCGGCGCGGCGCTGGTATTGGTTGAGCACCTCGGACCACGCGGCCTTGGTGGCCTCGTCTTCGCGCTGGAAATCGTTGTAGCCGCAACCGGTGAGCGAGAGCGCGGTGGCGGACAGAGCAAGGGTGGAAGCGAGAGAAAGCAGACGGCGGCGCATGAGCGGGAGTCTCCAATAACGACGCGACAACAGCGCGACAACAACGAGCTATGACACCTTCGCAGATGAGGCCGCGTGCCGCGCAATTCAAGGGGCGGTGCTGCGCAGCCTAGCACGCTGACGCGAGGGCGCCGAGGCTTTCTACAATGTCGGGATGACCTCCGCCACCCCCCCCTTCGCTTTGCCCGCCCTCCACAATGACCGTTTCCTGCGTGCCTGCCTGCGTTTGCCCACCGACGTCACGCCCTTGTGGCTGATGCGGCAGGCCGGGCGCTATCTGCCCGAGTACAACGCCACCCGGGCGCGGGCCGGCAGCTTCATGGGGCTGGCGACCAACCCGGACTACGCCTGCGAGGTGACGCTGCAGCCGCTCGATCGTTACCCGCTCGATGCGGCCATCCTGTTTTCAGACATCCTCACCGTGCCCGACGCCATGGGGCTGGGTTTGAGCTTCGCCGCTGGCGAGGGCCCGCGCTTCGCCAACCCGGTCCGCACCGAAGCCGACGTGGCCAAGCTGGCCGCGCCTGACCTCGACAAGCTGCGTTACGTGTTCGACGCCGTCAGCACCATCCGTAAGGCGCTGGCGCAGCCCGGCGCGGATGGCGTGGTGAAGGGCCGCGTGCCGCTGATCGGCTTCTCGGGCAGCCCCTGGACGCTGGCCTGCTACATGGTCGAAGGCGGCGGGTCGGACGACTTCCGCCTCGTCAAGACCATGCTCTACAGCCGGCCCGACCTGATGCACCGCATCTTGCAGATCAACGCCGACGCCGTGGCCGCCTACCTCAATGCGCAGATCGAAGCCGGCGCCCAGGCCGTGATGATCTTCGACTCGTGGGGCGGTGCGCTGGCCGACGGCGCCTTCCAGCAATTCAGCCTGGCCTACACCCAGCGCGTGCTGGCGCAATTGAAGACCGAGCACGACGGCTGCCGCATCCCGCGCATCGTCTTCACCAAGGGCGGCGGCTTGTGGATCGAGCAGATCGCCGAGCGCGACGTGGACGTGGTGGGCGTGGACTGGACGCTCGGCCTGGGCGAAGCGCGCCGCCGCGTGGGCGACCGCGTGGCCATCCAGGGCAACCTCGACCCGATGGTGCTGTTCTCGGGCCCGGAGCAGATCCGCGCCGAAGTGGCGCGCCTGCTCGACAGCTTCGGCCCGATGCGCAACGCCGATGGCAGCCACGCCGGCCACATCTTCAATCTGGGGCATGGCATCAACCAGCACACCCCGCCTGAGAGCGTCGCGGTGCTGGTCGAGGCGGTACACAGCTACTCTCGGCGCCTGCGCTGAGTCAATTTGGGGCCGCCGGCTGACACGCTGGGCCCCTTCTTTACGACAAATGGCGTAAACCATTCGGGTGGGTTGTCGCACTGCTCGGCCGGGTTCGCTTGCGAAGCGTCAAATGCAAGCCGGGTTTTTACGGGGTGGGCCTGTACTCAGTGCTTGACTTATCCCCAAAAATGGGCGTGCGACAGCGCCGTGTCGAACTGATGACGAGGGCTTGACAACGCGCGGCGGAGCTGAGCTAAGTGCTTGATTTATATGGCGAACTTGAGCTGCCCTTTTTGTAGGCAATGCAAGCTGATTTGAAGCCTGACAAGCAGTTAGCGCGTCTTTGCGCAGCTTGCTCACAAAGTTATCCACAGTTCGAGTGGACAGGTTTGAAACCCTTAAGAATCAGTGACTTAGCCAGCTTTTCTAAGAATCAACCCGAATGACCGTGAACAAGCTCACAAATTCGCCGTCTTCGGAAGAGCCACTCGACCCTGCGTCGTCAGGGTTGTCGGCAGGGGGGGTTGTATACCGTTTGCGCGTTGCGGTGGATGCCCCCCAGCACAGCGGCATCGGGGCGCCGCTGGATTATTTGTGTGAGCGCACGCTTACGCCTGGAGCATTGACACGAGCACCATTTGGGCGGCGAACGGTGACCGGCGTGGTCTGGCACGGCGCGTCCGACGGCACCGTTGCCGAGGCGGCGCTCAAGCCGGTGGCCGAGGTGTGGGCCGAGTTGCCGCCGTTGCCCGCGAGTTGGCTGCGCCTGGTCGAGTTCACGGCCGGCTATTACCAGCGCGGGATCGGCGAGGTGGCGCTCAGCGTGCTGCCGCCCGAGCTGCGCCAGCTCGACGGCACCCAGCTGGCGCGGCGCCTCAAGCGTCTGCAACGGGAGCTGGACAAAGAGGGCCAAGACGCGTCGGTGGACGCTGGCACGCCCGCCGACGCCTGGCCCGAGCCCAGCCCCGAGCAGGCCGCCGCGCTGACGGCCTTGGCCGCGCCCCAGCCCGAGGGCGCCGCCCCGCGCGTGACCTTGCTGCACGGCGCCACCGGCAGCGGCAAGACCGAGGTCTACCTGCGCGAGGTGCAGCGCGTGCTCGACGCGGGCCGGCAGGCGCTGGTGCTGGTGCCCGAGATCAACCTGACGCCGCAGCTGCACGGCCGCTTTGCCGCGCGCTTCGGCAGCCGGCGCGTGGTGGCGCTGCACAGCGGCCTCACGCCGGCGCAGCGCCTGCAGCACTGGCTGCGTGCTCACTTGGGCCATGCCGACGTGGTGCTGGGCACGCGCCTGGCCGTCTTCACGCCGCTGCCGCGCCTGGGGCTGGTGGTGGTCGACGAAGAGCACGAGCCGTCCTACAAGCAGCAAGAGGGCGCGCGGTATTCAGCGCGAGACTTGGCCGTGATGCGCGGGCGCATCGAGGGCGTGCCGGTGATCCTCGGCTCGGCCACGCCGTCCATCGAAACCTGGCACAACGCCCAACCGGCGAGCGAAGGCGGCGCGGGCCGCTACCAGCGGCTGGGCATGCCCGCGCGCATCGGCGGCGGGGGCATGCCCACCGTGCGACTGCTTGATATGAGCCGCCTGCCCAAGACCAGCGCGC
>NZ_JAYSBZ010000038.1:0-30461 GCF_041915145.1 Aquabacterium sp.
GATGACCAGGCTGTCCTGGCCGCGAGTCATGTTGATGTAGACCTCGGCCAGCAGCCCCGCGTCGAGCAAGGCGCCGTGCAGCGTGCGGTTGGAGTTGTCGACCTCCAGCCGCTTGCACAAGGCATCAAGCGAGTTCGACTTGCCCGGGAACATCTCGCGCGCCATCAGCAGGCTGTCGGTGATGGTGCCGGCGATCTCGGCGAACGGCGGACGCGCCAGGCGGCGCAACTCGGCGTTCAAGAAGCCGACGTCGAAGCCCGCGTTGTGGATGATGATCTCGGCGCCTTCGAGGTACTCGAGCAGCTCGTCGGCGATGGCCGCGAACACCGGTTTGTCCGACAAGAATTCATCGGTCAGGCCGTGGATCTTGACCGCGTCTTCGTGGTTGGCTCGCTCGGGGTTGATGTAGAAGTGCTTGTTGTTGCCGGTGAGCTTGCGGTTCACCATTTCAACGCAGCCGACTTCGATGATGCGGTCGCCCGACTCCGGGCTCAGGCCGGTGGTTTCGGTGTCGAGAAAAATCTGCCGACTCATGCCTGCCTCGCTGCCTCAGTGGTTTTCTTTGGCGTGGTTGATCGAGTATTTCGGAATCTCGACCACCAGATCCTGCTGCGCCACGATGGCCTGGCAGCTCAAGCGCGAGTTGGGCTCCAGGCCCCAGGCACGGTCGAGCAGGTCCTCTTCGGTTTCTTCCATCTCGTTCAAGGACTTGAAGCCCTCCCGCACGATGACGTGGCAGGTGGTGCAAGCGCAGCTCATGTCGCAAGCATGCTCGATGTTGATGTGGTTTTCGAGCAGGGCCTCGCAGATCGAGGTGCCCGGCGTGACGTTGAGGGTGGCGCCTTGCGGACAGTACTCGGCGTGGGGCAGGATCTTGATGGTGGTCATGCGGTGCAGCGGTTCAGATCTCGTTGACGTTGCGGCCTTCGAGCGCGTGGCGAATGCCGCGGTTCATGCGCTCGGCGGCAAAGGCCTCGGTGCCGTCGGCCAGCGCCTTGGTGGCGGCTTCGATGGCCGCACGGTCGTCGCCCGAGCGGGCGTTGTCGAGCGTGGCGATCAAGTGCTCGATGGCTTCGTGCTCGTCGCCATCCAGCAAGTCGCCATCAGCCGCCAGCGCGGCGCGCGTGGCCAGCAGCAAGCGCTCGGCTTCGACGCGGGCCTCGCGCAGCGCGCGGTCTTCCATATCGGCCTCGGCGGTGGCGAAGCCCTCTTGCAGCATGCGGGCGATGGCGTCGTCGCTCAAGCCATAGCTGGGCTTGACCACGATGGCGGCCTCGACGCCCGATACCTGCTCGTGCGCCGAAACGTTGAGCAAGCCATCGGCATCCACCTGAAAGGTGACGCGAATGCGCGCCGCCCCGGCCGGCATCGGCGGAATGCCACGCAGCGTGAAGCGCGCCAGCGAGCGACAGTGCTCGACCTGCTCGCGCTCACCCTGCACCACATGCAACGACATCGCGGTCTGGCCGTCTTGATAGGTGGTGAAGTCTTGCGCCAGCGCGGCAGGGATGGTGGTGTTGCGCGGAATGATGCGCTCGACCAGGCTGCCCATGGTCTCGATGCCCAGCGACAGCGGGATCACGTCGAGCAACAGCATCGCACCATCGGGCGCGTTGCCGGCCAGCTGGTTGGCCTGCACGGCCGCGCCCAGGGCGACGACTTCATCAGGATTCAAGTTGACGAGCGGCTCGCGCCCGAACAGCCCGCCCACCGCCTCGCGCACCTGGGGCATGCGCGTGGAGCCGCCCACCATCACCACGCCCTGCACGTCGGCGGCGCTCACCTTGGCGTCGCGCAACACCTTGCGCACGGCGGCCAGGGTGCGGTCGATCAGCGGTTGGGTCAGCTCTTGAAACTGCGCACGCGTCACGGCCACGCTCAAGGCACCGCCTTGCAAGCTGGCTTGCAGCGTGACGGCCTCCGCGCTCGACAGCGCTTCTTTGGCGGCACGCGCGGCCACGAGCACGGCGCGCTTGTCTTGCGCCGAATCGGCGCTGCGTCCCGCTTGCTGCAAGGCCCAGTCGGCCAAGGCGCGGTCGAAGTCGTCACCGCCCAGGGCTGAGTCACCGCCCGTGGCCACCACCTCGAACACGCCGCGCGTCAGGCGCAGCAGCGAGATGTCGAACGTGCCGCCGCCCAGATCGTAGATGGCGTAGAGCCCTTCGACGCTGTTGTCGAGGCCGTAGGCGATGGCCGCCGCCGTGGGCTCGTTGATGAGGCGCAGCACCTTGAGGCCGGCGAGTTGAGCGGCGTCTTTGGTGGCCTGGCGCTGGGCGTCGTCGAAGTAGGCGGGCACGGTGATGACCGCGCCGAACAGGTCGTCAGCAAACGTGTCTTCAGCCCGGTAGCGCAGCGTGGCCAGAATTTCTGCCGACACCTCGACGGGCGACTTCACGCCCTCGCGCGTCTGCAGGCTGACCATGCCGGGCGCGTCGACGAAGTGATAGGGCAGCTTCTCGCGATGCGCGATGTCGGCCAAGCCGCGTCCCATGAAGCGCTTGACCGACACGATGGTGTTCTCGGGGTCGTCGGCCTGCGTGGCGAGCGCGTCCACGCCGATCTGGCGACGCCCCTCGCCCAGGTAGCGCACGGCCGACGGCAGGATCACGCGGCCTTGTGCGTCGGGCAGGCACTCGGGCACACCGTGGCGCACGGCGGCCACCAGCGAATGCGTGGTGCCCAGGTCGATGCCCACCGCGATGCGTCGCTGGTGGGGGTCGGACGATTGCCCGGGCTCGGAGATCTGCAACAGTGCCATGCGTGGTTTTATAAGTTGTCTTGCTTGCGCTCGACCTCGTCGGCGAAGCGCTCGATGAACATCAGCGCGCGCACCTGCTGGGCGGCGGCGGCGAAATTGTGCTCGACATCAATGAGCTGCCCGATGCCGTCGAGCGTGCTGCGGCGTTGTGCCGACACTTGTTGGCGCAATTCGTCCAGGGCCGCGTCATTGTTGGCGTCGTCAAGCGCCTCGCGCCATCCCATCTGCTGCATCAAGAACGCCGCCGGCATGGCGGTGTTGCTTTCAGCCTGGATCGGCGCGCCCTTCAATTCACACAAATACGACGCACGCTTGAGCGGATCCTTCAAACGCTGATACGCCTCGTTGACGCGCACCGCCCACTGCATGGCCACGCGCTGTGCGGCCGTGCCTTGCGAGGCAAAGCGGTCGGGGTGCACCTCGGCCTGCAAGGCCTTCCAGCGGGCGTCCAGTGCGGCGCGGTCTTGCGCGAAAGTCGGGCTCAGCCCGAACAGGGTGAAGTCGTCAGCGTCGAGATTCATGGTCGGATCGCGTGATGAGGGGTGGTTGCCATCAAACGAATCGGGGGCGCCTGAAAGCAGAAAACCCGACTGCGTCACTCAGTCGGGTTTCCACGCAAGGTCTGCGCCAGCCGGGGTCATCAGACCCGGAACGATTCGCCACACCCGCAGCGGTCGCGCTCCTTGGGATTGTGGAACTTGAAGCCCTCGTTGAGTCCCTCGCGCACGAAGTCGAGCTCGGTGCCATCCAGGTACGGCAGGCTCTTGGGGTCGATCAGCACCTTCACGCCGTGGTCTTCGAACACCACGTCGCTGGGGTCGATTTCATCGGCGTATTCGAGCTTGTAGGCCAGGCCCGAGCAGCCCGTGGTCTTGACGCCCAAACGCACGCCCACGCCCTTGCCGCGCTTGGCAAGGTAGCGGGTCACGTGCCGGGCAGCAGCTTCGGTGAGGGTGACAGACATGCCGGACTCAAGCGGTGTGTTTGGTTTTGTAGTCGTTGACCGCAGCCTTGATGGCGTCTTCGGCCAGGATCGAGCAGTGGATCTTGACCGGCGGCAGCGCCAGCTCTTCGGCGATCTGGGTGTTCTTGATGTCCAGCGCCTGGTCGAGCGTCTTGCCCTTGACCCACTCGGTGACCAGCGAGCTCGACGCGATAGCCGAGCCGCAGCCGTAAGTCTTGAAGCGCGCGTCTTCGATCACGCCGGTTTGCGGGTTGACCTTGATCTGCAGCTTCATCACATCACCGCAGGCCGGGGCGCCGACCATGCCGGTGCCGACGGTTTCATCACCCTTTTCAAACGCACCGACGTTGCGCGGGTTTTCGTAGTGGTCGACGACTTTTTCGCTGTATGCCATGTTGTTCTCCTACTGCATGAGCCGCGTCAGTGCGCCGCCCATTGAATCGAGTTCAGATCGATGCCCTCTTTGAACATGTCCCACAGGGGCGACAGTTCGCGCAGCTTGGCTACCCGCTCTTGCAGCGTGCTGACCGCGTAATCGATCTCTTCGACCGTGGTGAAGCGGCCGATGGTCATGCGCAGCGACGAATGCGCGAGCTCGTCGGAGCGGCCCAGCGCGCGCAGCACGTAGCTGGGCTCCAGACTGGCGGACGTGCAGGCCGAGCCCGACGACACGGCAATGCCCTTCACGCCCATGATCAGCGACTCGCCTTCGACGAAGTTGAACGACGCGTTGATGTTGTGCGGCACGCGGCGTTCGAGGTCGCCGTTGATGAAGACCTGCTCGATGCCCTGGATGCCCGTGAGCAGGCGCTGCTGCAGGCTGCGGATGCGCTCCAGCTCGGTGCCCATCTCGGCCTGCGCGATGCGGAAGGCCTCGCCCATGCCCACGATCTGATGCACCGGCAGCGTGCCCGAGCGCATACCGCGCTCGTGTCCGCCACCATGCATTTGCGCCTCGATGCGCACACGCGGCTTGCGGCGCACGTAGAGCGCGCCGATGCCCTTCGGGCCATAGGTCTTGTGCGAAGCCAGGCTCATCAGGTCGACCGGCAGCGTGGCCAGATCGATGGCGACCTTGCCGGTGGCCTGCGCGGCGTCAACGTGGAAGATCACCCCGCGCTCACGGCACAGCGTGCCGATGGCGGCGATGTCTTGAATGACGCCGATCTCGTTGTTGACGAACATCACCGACGCCAGGATGGTGTCCGGGCGCAAGGCCTCTTTGAAGCGATTCAGGTCGAGCAGGCCGTTTTCCTGCACGTCGAGGTAAGTGACCTCGAAGCCCTGGCGTTCCATCTCGCGGCAGGTGTCGAGCACGGCCTTGTGCTCGGTCTTGACGGTGATGATGTGCTTGCCGCGCGTCTTGTAGAACTGACCCGCGCCCTTGATGGCGAGGTTGTTCGACTCGGTGGCGCCGGACGTCCAGACGATCTCGCGCGGGTCGGCGCCGATCAGGTCGGCCACCTGGCCACGCGCCTTCTCGACGGCCTCCTCGGCCTCCCAGCCCCAGGCATGGCTGCGCGACGCGGGGTTGCCGAAATGCTCGCGCAACCACGGGATGATCGCGTCCACCACGCGCGGATCGCAGGGCGTGGTCGCACCGTAGTCGAGGTAGATGGGGAAATGCGGAGTCATGGTCTTGGCGAAGAAAACGGCAATGGGCCGGGTTACTTGGTCAGGGCATTGCCCAGGGCGAACACCGAATTCGGCGCCGTCACCTTGATGGGCTTGACCACGGGCTGCGACGAGATCGCGCGCTTGACCGGCTGGTCTTCGATCGAGACGCCCTTGGCGAGCTGCTCGTCGACGAGCTTCTTGAGGTTGACCGAATCGAGGTACTCGATCATTTTCTGATTAAGGTTCGACCACAGGTCGTGCGTCATGCAACGACCATGCTCGTCGCCATGGCAATTCTCTTTGCCCGAGCAACCGGTGGCATCGATGGGCTCATCCACCGCCACGATGATGTCGGCCACGGTGATTTCGTCGGACTTGCGGCCGAGCGAGTAACCGCCGCCCGGGCCGCGGGTGCTCTCGACCAGCTCGTGGCGACGCAGCTTGCCGAACAGCTGTTCGAGGTAGGACAGCGAGATCTGCTGGCGCTGGCTGATGGCCGCCAAGGCGACCGGGCCGGTGTGCTCGCGCAGCGCCAGATCGATCATGGCGGTAACGGCGAAACGGCCTTTGGTGGTGAGACGCATGACGAAACTCCTTGGTTGGCAGGAGGAATTCGGCGTCTGGATGAGGCAGACGGCGACCGAACTCAATCCCTTCAGGATTGTGTGGGCATTCGTCAGTGAAAACCCGACACGATACCTGAGTGAATTGCTCAGATTCTACACGATCCTGTCAAACGCCGCTGGCAAACCCGATGGCCCGCACTGACAAGACGCAATTTATTCACTGCCTCAGCAACCCCGCGTCCAGTAACCAGATCAAGAAAACTCGGCCTGCAGTCGCCGCACCAGCTCATCGCAAGCTGTCTCGACAAGATCGAGCACCGCCTCGAAACCCGCCGGACCGCCGTAGTAGGGGTCGGGCACGTCGTCGCGCCCCAGCTGCGGCGCGAATTCAAGCAGGCGCTTGAGTTTGCCCTGGTGCTCAGGCGTGCAGGCCTGACGCAACCAGGCCAGGTTGTCGTGATCCATGGCCAGCAGCCAGTCGAACCGCATGAAATCGGCCGGCTGCACCTGGCGCGCCCGCAGGTCGGCCAGTTCGTAGCCGCGCCGCAGCGCATGGCTCTGGGCGCGCGGATCGGGCGCCTCGCCGGCGTGAGAGGCGATGGTGCCGGCCGAGTCCACCAGCACGCGCTTGTGCAAGCCGGCCTGCCGCAGCTTGTGGCGCAGCACGCCCTCGGCGGTCGGCGAGCGGCAGATGTTGCCCATGCAGACCATCAGGATCGAGAACTCGGGCGCGGGGCGGAAGAACATGCGGTGGTGCTGTGCTGCAGGTCGGCGACAAAAACCGGCGTCGATTGTCGATCACCGGCGCGGCCTCGGCACGCGCGTTCGTCAGCCTTTGCGCGCCAAGGGCACCACGTGGTCACCCACGTTGGCACCGAAGGCCTGCTCGCGCAGCAAGGCCAGCTGGTCGCGCAAGCGGGCGGCCTGCTCGAATTCGAGGTTGCGGGCGTGCTCGAGCATCTGCTTCTCAAGCTGCTTGATGCGCTTGCTGAGATCTTTCTCGCTGAGGGCCTCGACCTCCGCCGCGTCGTGCAAAGCCTGCAGCGCCTGCACCTCGGCCTGGCTGGCCTTGTCGGACATCACGCCGTCGATCAGCTCCTTGACCTTCTTGTTGATGCCGCGCGGCGTGATGCCGTTGGCCTCGTTGAAGGCGATCTGCTTGGCACGCCGCCGCTCGGTTTCGCCAATGGCCTTGCGCATCGACTCGGTGATGCGGTCGGCATACAGGATGGCCTTGCCGTTGACGTTGCGCGCGGCGCGGCCGATGGTCTGGATCAAGCTGCGCTCGGCGCGCAGGAAGCCTTCCTTGTCGGCATCGAGGATGGCCACCAGCGACACCTCGGGGATGTCGAGCCCCTCGCGCAGCAGGTTGATGCCCACCAGCACGTCGAAAGTGCCCAGGCGCAGGTCGCGCAGGATCTCGACGCGCTCGACGGTGTCGATGTCAGAGTGCAGGTAGCGCACCTTGACGCCGTTCTCGTCGAGGTATTCGGTGAGCTGCTCGGCCATGCGCTTGGTGAGCGTGGTGACGAGCACGCGCTCGTTGACGTTGACCCGCTCGCGGATCTCTTGCAGCACGTCGTCCACCTGATGCGTGGCGGGCCGCACTTCGACCACCGGGTCGACCAGCCCGGTGGGCCGCACCAGTTGCTCGACCACCTGCCCGGCGTGGGTCTTTTCGTAATCGCCCGGGGTGGCCGACACGAACACCGCCTGCCGCATCTTGCGCTCGAACTCCTCGAACTTGAGCGGACGGTTGTCGAGCGCGCTGGGCAGGCGAAAGCCGTATTCGACCAGCGTGGTCTTGCGCGCCCGGTCACCGTTGTACATGCCGCCGAACTGGCCGATCAGCACGTGGCTTTCATCCAGGAACATCACCGAGTCCTTGGGCAGGTAATCGACCAGCGTGGGCGGTGGGTCGCCCGGCTTGGCGCCCGACAGATGCCGCGTGTAGTTCTCGATGCCCTTGCAGTGGCCGACCTCCTGCAGCATCTCGAGGTCGAAGCGCGTGCGCTGCTCGATGCGCTGCGCCTCGACCAGCTTGCCCTCGGCGGTGAAGAACTTGAGCCGCTCGGCGAGTTCGAGCTTGATGGTCTCGATGGCGGCGACGACCCGCTCGCGCGGCGTCACGTAATGGCTGCTCGGGTAGATCGTGAAGCGCGGGATCTTCTGGCGGATGCGGCCGGTGAGCGGGTCGAAGAGCTGGATGGATTCGATCTCGTCGTCGAACAGCTCGATGCGTACGGCCAGTTCGGAGTGTTCGGCCGGGAAGACATCGATCGTGTCGCCGCGCACGCGGAAGGTGCCGCGGTCGAAATCGACGTCGTTGCGCTGGTACTGCATGCGCACCAGCTGGGCGATCACGTCGCGCTGGCCGACCTCGTCGCCCACGCGGGCGATCAGCACCATCTTCATGTAGTCCTCGGGCTTGCCGATACCGTAGATCGCCGACACGCTGGCCACGATCACCACGTCGCGGCGCTCGAGCAGGCTCTTGGTGGCGCTCAGCCGCATCTGCTCGATGTGCTCGTTGATCGCGCTGTCCTTCTCGATGAACAGATCGCGCTGCGGCACGTAGGCCTCGGGCTGGTAGTAGTCGTAGTAGCTGACGAAGTATTCGACCGCGTTGTTCGGAAAGAACTCGCGGAACTCGCTGTAGAGCTGCGCCGCCAGCGTCTTGTTGGGCGCGAAGACGATGGCCGGGCGCCCCAGCCGCGCGATGGTGTTGGCCATCGTGAAGGTCTTGCCCGAACCGGTCACGCCCAGCAGGGTCTGGTAGGTCAGGCCGTCGTGCACGCCCTCCACCAGCTGCTCGATCGCGGCGGGCTGGTCGCCGGCGGGCGGGTAGGGCTGGAACAACTGAAACGGCGAGTCGGCAAAGGTGACGAACTGGCCCTCGGGTGGCTCGGTGGCACTACTGTTGCTGGTGGGGCGGCCAGCCGGCAATTCGGCGGCAACGGCGGGAGGAATCACGGGCATGACGCAAACAATCTGGCCCACCGGGGGCCGGGCAAGGCGCTGAAACGCTTAAAATTCGGGCAAACCCGGTGGTCAGACGGCGCGCGTAACCGTGCGCCCCGGCCGTCGGGAGCAAACCGCCAGACTACCGCAGCTCGGCGGGTTGCGCACCACCCGCGGCATCAGACCGCACCTCCCCGCACGTTGATCAGAAGGATTCGCCGAATGTCTTTGTTCTCCGCCGTCGAAATGGCCCCCCGCGACCCCATCCTGGGTCTGAACGAGCAATTCAATGCCGACACCAACCCGAACAAGGTCAACCTCGGCGTGGGCGTCTACACCGACGACAACGGCAAGCTGCCCCTGCTCAAGTGCGTGGCCGCCGCTGAAAAGCAGATGCTCGAAGCCCCCAAGGCGCGCGGCTACCTGCCCATCGACGGCATCGTGGCCTACGACAAGGCTGTGCAAGGCCTGGTGTTCGGTGCCGAGCACCCCGCCGTCAAGGGCGGCCGCATCGCCACGGCGCAGGCCATCGGCGGCACGGGCGGCCTGAAGCTGGGCGCCGACTTCCTGAAGCGCCTGAACCCCAACGCCCAGGTGCTGATCTCCGACCCGAGCTGGGAAAACCACCGCGCCCTGTTTGAGTCGGCCGGCTTCCCGGTCGATGTCTACCCCTACTACGACGCGGCCAACCGCGGCATCAACTTCGACGGCATGCTCGCCAAGCTCAAGGCTGCCGCGCCGGGCACCATCGTGCTGCTGCACGCCTGCTGCCACAACCCGACCGGCTACGACCTGTCTGACGCCCAATGGGCCGAAGTGATCGCCGTCATCAAGGCGGGCGGTCTGGTGCCCTTCCTGGACATGGCCTACCAAGGCTTCGGCAACGGCATCGCCGAAGACGGCGCCGTGGTCATCAAGTTCCTGGACGCCGGCCTGAGCTATTTCGTGTCCACCAGCTTCTCGAAGAGCTTCTCGCTCTACGGCGAGCGCGTCGGCGCGCTGAGCATCGTCAGCGAGTCGGCCGAAGAATGCACCCGCGTGCTGAGCCAGTTGAAGCGCGTGATCCGCACCAACTACTCCAACCCGCCGACGCACGGCGCCCAAGTGGTCGCCACCGTGCTGACCACGCCCGAGCTGCGCAAGATGTGGGAAGACGAGCTCGCCGAGATGCGCGACCGCATCAAGGTGATGCGGTCGGCGCTGGTCGAACAGCTGCAGGCCGCTGGCGTGCAGGGCGACCTGAGCTACATCACCCGCCAGAAGGGCATGTTCAGCTACTCGGGTCTGAACGCGGCGCAAATGCAGCGCCTGCGCGGCGAATTCGGCATCTACGGCGTCGATTCGGGCCGCATCTGCGTGGCCGCGCTCAACACCAAGAACATCAAGGCCGTGGCCGCCGCCATCAAGGCCGTGATGTAAGTAGGCGGTTGCTACTCGGCAACACCCCACGCGCACCAAAACGGGAGCTTCGGCTCCCGTTTTTTTTCTCATCGGCGGCACAAGCGCGCCAGCACGCGTCGCAGTGCAGCATTCACCGAATAGGTGCGGTTTCTTGACCCTGTTAAAGGCTTGGCATTTCGCACAAGCTGCGAGGATGTGCACTACACAAGCTCGCCAATTACTGGCATGCTGCACTGCACAAACACAATTTGTTGCTGGCCCGACGCGGCTGCCGCCAGCCGGCACAAAAGTTGTTTGCGCTCCTGATCCAGACATTTGAGGCTACCCGATGCTCTACCAACTCTACGAAGCCCAACGCGCCGTCCTGAGCCCGTTTTCCGAATTCGCCAGCGCCTCGGCCAAGCTCTACAACCACCCGATGTCGCCCTTCGCCCACGCGCCGGGCGCGCAGCGGGTGAGCGCCAGCTTCGATCTGATGCACCGGCTGACCAAGGAGTATGAAAAGCCGGCGTTCGACATCCATTCGGTTCAGGTCGGCGACACCGAAGTCGTGATTCAAGAGCAGATCGCCGTCGACAAGCCCTTCTGCAAGCTGATCCGCTTCAAGCGTTTCACCGACGACGCCGACGCCCTGGCGCGCATGCGCAACCAGCCCTCGGTGCTGGTGGTGGCGCCGCTGTCGGGCCACCACTCGACCCTGCTGCGCGACACCGTCCGCACCCTGCTGCAAGACCACAAGGTCTACATCACCGACTGGGTCGATGCCCGCATGGTGCCCATCGAGGTCGGCCCGTTCCACCTCGACGACTACGTCAACTACATCCAGGAGTTCATCCGCCACGTGGGCCCGGACGTGAACGTGATCTCGGTGTGCCAACCCACCGTGCCGACGCTGGCGGCCGTGTCGCTGTTGGCCAGCCGTGGCGAGAAGACGCCACGCACGATGGTGATGATGGGCGGCCCGATCGACGCCCGCAAATCGCCCACCGCCGTGAACAACCTGGCGATGAACAAGAGCTTCGAGTGGTTCGAGAACAACGTGATCTACCGCGTGCCGGCCAACTACCCGGGCCTGGGCCGACGCGTCTACCCGGGCTTCATGCAGCACACCGGCTTCGTGGCCATGAACCCCGACCGCCACGCCAACTCGCACTACGACTACTTCCTCGACCTCGTTCGCGGCGATGACGACAGCGTCGATGCCCACCGCCAGTTCTACGACGAATACAACGCCGTGCTCGACATGCCGGCCGAGTACTACCTCGACACCATCAAGACCGTGTTCCAGGACTTCGCCTTGGTCAACGGCACCTGGGACGTGGTCAACGAGCAGCACAAGGCCGAGCGCGTGCGCCCGCAGGACATCAAGACCACCGCGCTGCTCACCGTCGAAGGCGAGCTCGACGACATCTCGGGCGCCGGCCAGACCGAAGCCGCGCACGAACTGTGCACGGGCATTCCCAAGGCACGCAGACTGCACTACACCGTGCCGGGCGCGGGGCACTACGGCATCTTCTCGGGCCGCCGCTGGCGCGAGCTGGCCTACCCCGAGATCCGCAAGTTCATCGCCAAGCACAACAAGTGATCGGGCGAGACGGGGCGGCGCTCGCCGCGCACCGCACCCGGCCATGCACCGCGACCTATGATCGCGGGCATGCCCGAGTCGCCCTCCCCGCCTTTGTCGTCCCCTGACCCTGCCGACGCGCCCGAGCGGCCGCTGGTGGATTGCATCGACGCGCTGTTGCCGCAAACGCAATGCACGCGCTGCGGCTACCCCGATTGCCGCGCCTACGCCCAAGCCATTGCCGACGGCACGGCCGCCATCAACCAATGCCCCCCCGGCGGTGCCGAAGGCGTGGTGCGTCTGGCGCGCCTGACGGGCCAACCCCTGCAAGCGCTCAACCCGGCCCATGGCGCCGAAGGCCCGCGCCTGCTGGCGGTGATCGACGAGGACTGGTGCATCGGCTGCACGTTGTGCATCAAGGCCTGCCCGGTGGACTGCATCGTGGGCGCCAACAAGCACATGCACACCGTGATCGAAAGCCTGTGCACCGGCTGCGAGCTGTGCGTGCCGGCCTGCCCGGTGGACTGCATCTCGCTCGAACCGACTGGCAACGCCACCGGCTGGGCCGCCTGGAGCCCAGTAGATGCCGATCAGGCTCGCGAGCGCTACGCCTTTCATCAATTTCGGGTGGCCCGCGCCCAGCGCGAGAACGACGAGCGCCTGCGCGCCAAGGCCGAGCACAAGCTGGCCCACATCGAAACCGAAAGCCGCCACACCGACCCCACCGTGCTCGACCGCAAACGCGCCGTCATCGAGGCGGCGCTGGCGCGAGCCCGGGCCCAGCGCGACAAGAGCTGACGCGAGGCCACCGGAGCCGTCGCCCTCGGCCGAACGGATCATGTCGACCGCGCGCGCACGCCCTCGGCGCAGTCCGATCGATCCAATCTGCATCAAGCCCGCATGAATGCCTCTGTCACACCGGCAGCCTAAGGTTGAGCCCAAGCCGTACCACCGTCTTTGTACTTGGCTCTCTTGCCATATCTGCTTCGGAGTGCATCATGTGCATCGCTCGTCTCGCCCCCTTCACGCTGGCGCCGCTCGCCCTGACGCTGGTCGCTGGGCTGGCCCACGCCACCGCCCCCCACGCCACGGTCACCATCGACGACGGTGTCGGCGACGTCTACAACCTCTCGCTCAGCAGCCTGCTGACCACCACGGCCGATGGCGCCGTGTTGATGAAAAGCCTCCCCGCCACCGGCTCCGTCATCGGCAGCGACAGCTACGGCGAGTGGATGTCCGACACGCTCAACGGCAAGGCCGCCGTGACCTGGCACAGCTGGCAGACGGTGAACGGACAGGGGCAAAGCGCCTTCGACGCCGCGACCAACCCCTGGGCCTCGAAGTTCACCTTCTATGCCAGCGGCCACGGCGACCCCGACATGACCTACGGCTTCGTCGCCAAGAACAACACCAATGCCACGCAGAACTATTCGTTCAGCTACGGCGAAGACATCGACCCGGTCTACTCGGGCGCCTACCAGCTGACCGCCACCTTCGGCGGCAGCCTGAGCAACACCGATGGCTCGGCCACCGTGAGCCCGCTCACCGTGGGCGGCAAGATCCAGAAGCTGGAACTGAGCACCGACGGCGTGAACTTCTACAACGCTGGCGCCGATGCAGGCAACGCGCTGAGCGCCAGCGCTGCGGGCACCATCACGGGTTCGGACAGCGCCAGCGCCACAGGTAACGCCGCAACGCCGCTGACCTCGTGGCGCTTCGCAACCACGTTCTCGCTCACCAGCAAGAAGGACGTGTTCTCGTTCACCGGCACCGCCTCGCTGGTGCCCGAACCCGAAAACCGCCTGATGCTGCTGGCGGGCCTGGGCGTGTTCGGCCTGCTGGTGGCCCGTCAACGTCGCGACAACTGATCTGCCATACGCGGGCCGTTCAGACCGCTGCCGCCCTCCGCCTTCACCTGACAGGCCACGGCAACCGTGGCCGCTCCTATTGGCGCGACGGCTTTGCTCGTAGACTCGGCGCCCATGAAGCCCGCCGCCATCGAAGCCTTCTTCGCCACCTTGCAAGCCGCCAACCCGCAGCCCGCCACCGAGCTGCAATACAGCTCGGTTTTCGAGCTGCTGGCCGCCGTGCTGTTGTCGGCACAGGCCACCGACGTGGGTGTCAACAAGGCCACGCGCAAGCTGTTTGCCGTGGCCCACACGCCGCAGCAGATCCTGGCCCTGGGGGTGGACGGCCTGAGCGACCACATCAAGACCATCGGTCTGTATCGCAGCAAGGCCAAGCACCTCATCGAAACCTGCCGCATCCTCATCGAGCAGCACGGCGGCGAGGTGCCGCGCACCCGCGAGGCGCTCGAAGCCCTGCCCGGCGTGGGCCGCAAGACGGCCAACGTGGTGCTCAACGTGGCCTTCGGCGAGCCGACCTGCGCGGTGGACACGCACATCTTCCGCGTCGGCAATCGAACGGGTCTGGCACCGGGCAAGACGCCGCTGGCGGTGGAGCAGCAGCTGATACAAGTCATTCCGGACGCGTTCAAGGTGGACGCCCACCACTGGCTCATCCTGCACGGCCGCTACGTCTGCCAGGCGCGCAAGCCGCGCTGCTGGGAATGCAGCGTGGCGCGCTGGTGCGAGTTCGAGCCCAAGAACGCGTGAGTCGCGCCTGAAGCCGTCTCGCGCTCAGAAGTTCGCCGTCAGCGTCACGCGGAAGGTGCGCGGCTCCACGGGGTGGAAGTGCAGGCCGCTCTCGGACGCGGCGCTGGGCGTGAGGCGCGACTCGTAGTAGTAGTCGATGTCGCTCGCCTGGCGATCAAACAGGTTGAACACGTCGAGCGAGAGCTTGAGATCGGGCGTGAGCTTGTAGCCGACGCGGCCGTAGGCCAGCAAGGTGGCCTTCGAGCGCACGCTGCCGTCTTCGATCAAGGGGCGCGGCCCGAAGTAGCGCAGCTGGAACTGCCCGAACCAGGGGCCCAGGTCGTTGCCCGTCACGCCCACCGAGGCCACCGACTTCACCGAGCCCGGCACGAAGCGACCTTCGTTCGGCGCATCGCCCTGCGCCTCGTTGAAGCGCGCTTGCGACACGGCCCAGTCGGCGTCGATCAGCCATTGCGGCGAGAGCATGTAGTGGTTGTTCAGCTCGAAGCCCCAGCGCTTGCTGGACCCGCTCGCCTCGGTGTCGCCCGCGTCGCCCGAGAACACCAGCTCGGAGCCCAGCGTCAGGCGCCACAGCGACATCGACGTCTGCAGGCCCGGCAGCCACTCGCCGCGCACGCCCACCTCGGCCCCCTTGGTACGGACCAGCGCGGGCGAGGGGTCGGTGGGCGTGCCTTCGCGGGGCGACACGTGGGTCAGCACGCCGCGCGCGTCGTTGCTGTGAAAGCCGTAGCCGTAGTTGAAGAAGGTCTCGGTCTGGCGCCACGGGCCCAGCACCACCGACAGCTTCGGGCTGTTGATGTTGGCCGTCTTTTGCCCACTGTTGGCCGCGATCGAGCTGGTGACGTCGAAGTCGTAATGGTCGGTGCGCAGGCCCGCCACCGTGCGCAGCCACGGCAGCCAGTGCGTGGCGTTTTCGGCGTACAGGGCCGCAGCCGTTTCGTGCACCTCGCTTTGCTGCACGGTGCTGAGCCGCGCGCCGCCTTCGGCCGTGTAGAGGCCCACCGGGTTGAGCCGATCTTGTCGCGCCTGCAAGCCGATGGTGGTGCTGCCCTCGACGCCGGCGATCGGGGTGTCCCACGCGCGGCTGGCGGCCAGGCCGAACACGCGGCGCTGCTCGGCCTGCTCGAACTGGTCGCCGTGCGTGGTGTCGGCCAGCCAGTAGGTGAAGTTCGAGTACAGATCGAGCTTCGATTGCACGTAGTACGCGTTGAGCTTGGCCACGCCATCGGCCATGGCGCGAGTCAGGTCGAGCGACAGGCTATAGCGCTGCGTCTCGCCATGATCGGTGGGGTCTACGGCGCCGAAGCGGTCGATCAGGCCGCTTTGCACCGCTGCCAGCGGCACCTGGTCGGTCGAGTGCCAACTGGCCGAGTAGGCCATGGCCGTCAGCGCGGCCTTGGTGTCGCCCAGCCCCAGGCTGTAGCGCAGCACGCCGTTGGCCTTGCGAAAGCCCTCGGGGTGCTGCCAGGGGCCATCGTTGTGGCTGAGTTCGAGCGCGTAGAGCAGCTTGCCGGTTTGCAGGGCGGACGAGTTGGCCAGCAGGCCGCGCTCGTAGCCGTTTTCGCCCACGGTGAGCGAGGCCACGCCGCGCTTGAGCGTGTCGAACAGCTTGATGCGCGCCGAGCCGGCCGAGGCGAAGTCGCCGTCTTCGGCGCTGTACGGCCCCTTGCGGTAGCTGATGCGGTCGATCAGCTCGGGGATCAGCCAGTTGAGATCGGTGTAGCCCTGCCCGTGGGCGTGCGTGGGCATGTTGGCGGGCATGCCGTCGATCGAGGTGGCGAAGTCGGTGCCGTGGTCGAGGTTGAAGCCGCGCAAGTAGTATTGATTGGCCTTGCCGTCGCCGCTGTGCTGCGACACGATCACGCCGGGCACGAATTCGAGCACCTCGGCCGGGCGGAAGGTCGGGCGCGCCTCGATCAGCTTCGAGGTGACGACGCCCGCGCTGGCGGCGTCCGATGTGCCGATCGCATTGTTGTAATTTCCGCGCACGACGATCTGGTCGAGTTGCGCCGTGTCGGCCACCACCTCGGCGTGCGCCCCTCCGGCCGACAAGCCCACGCCCACCACCAAGGCTGGTGCCCAACTCGATTTGCGCTTCATCCGGTACAACCTCTTCAATCAAGATGAATGCCGTCTGCAGTTCATGCCTTGTGTGGCGCCGCAGTATGAATGCGGTGTATGACATTCTGAAGATCGGCTGACCGGAGCTCGCCGCGAGCTTGCACAATCGGGCCGATGCATTCATCGCTCGACCGGCTCCTCTTGCTGCGGCGCGCACTCGCGGCCGCCATCGTGCCCTTGCTGACGCTCGGCCCTGCCCCCTGCGCCGCCCAGCCCGCGCAAGCCACCGACGACAGCGGCCACCGCATCGCGCTGGCGCAGCCCGCGCGGCGCGTGATCAGCCTCGCGCCCAACCTCACCGAGCTGGCCTTCGCGGCCGGCGGCGGCGAGCGCGTCGTGGGCGTGGGCCGCTACAGCGACGCGCCCGCCGCCGCACGGCGCCTGCCGCAAGTGGGCGACGCCTTTGCGCTCAACATCGAGGCCATCGCCGCGCTCAAGCCCGACCTGATCCTGCTGTGGCGATCGGGCACCGCGCCCCGGCAACGCGAGCGCTTGCAGGCGCTGGGCGTGCCGGTGTTTGAAAGCGAGATCAGCCGCATCGACGGCATCGCCAGCACGCTGCAGCGCTTGGGCACGCTGATGGGCACCGCCGCCACGGCTCAAGCAGCGGCGACCCAGCAACAGCAGCGCTGGCAGCAATTGAGCGAGCGTTATCGCGGCCGCCCCGCCGTGCGGGTGCTCTACGTGGCCTGGCACCAGCCGCTGATGACGCTCAACCGCGAGCATCTGATTCATGCCGCGATGTCGCTGTGCGGCGGGGTCAACCCCTTTGCCGACTTGCCCGCGCTCACGCCCACGGTGAGCTTGGAGGCCGCCGTGCAAGCCAACCCGCAACTCATCGTCAGCGCCAGCAGCGAACGCGCCGACGTGCAAGCCCAGTGGGCGCCGTTCAAGCAAGTGAGCGCCGTCGCCCGCCAGCACATCGTGGGGCTGGACCCCGACCTGCTCACGCGCATGGGGCCGCGCTTCATCGAGGGTGCCGAGCAACTCTGCGCGGCCATCGATGCCGCCCGCCACTGAGGCGGCTCAGCCCACCGGCACCCACACGCCACCGGCCTCGCGCCACGCGCAGCCATAAGCGGCTTGCAACTGCGCGGCGGTGAGCATCTCGCCCACGGGGCCCGCCGCCCAGGCACCGGGCTCACCGCCCTGGCCATCGCGGCGACCGCACCAGTCGCCCAACAAGAACAGCACATGCGTGGCCACGCTGGCTGCCCAGTTCACGTCGTGCGCCGTCATCACCACGCTGCGTTGGCCTGTGGCCGTGAGTTGCGTCAACCAGCGCCCCACCAACTGCTGGTGCGCCGGGTCTTGGAACGAGATGGGCTCGTCGAGCAACAAAAAGGGCGTGCCTTGCAACGCGCATTGCGCCAAGGCCACGCGCTGGCGCTCGCCGCCCGAGAGCTGACGCACGTCGCGGTCGAGCAAGTCGGCCGCATCCAGTTCGGTCAGAAGACCAAGCAGGTCGGACTCGTCGGCGCGCGGTGGAGAGCACACCGCGAGTTCGAGCAAGCGGCGCACGCTCAAGCCAAAGCGATCGCTCGGGGTTTGCGGCTGGTAGGCGCGCAGACGCGCCGCTTCGGCCGGCGACCAGCGCGGTGCCGCCTGCCCCGCCCAACGCACCTCGCCGCGCAGCCCCGGCACCGGCAGGCCGGCCAGGGCGCGCAACAAGGTGGACTTGCCCACCGCGTTGCGGCCCAGCACGCACCAGCGCTCGCCGGGCTGCACGCGCAGATCCAGCCCCTGCACCAGCAGGCCGCGCCCGGGCGCCGACAGACCGAGCCCGCAAGCCTCGACCAGCGGCGCCTGCGTCGATGCGAATGCCACGCTCATCGTGCCCCCCGCAGCAGGAAGGCGATGAACAGCGGCGCGCCCAACAAGGCCATCACCGCCCCGACGGGCAGCTCTTGCGGCGCGGCCACGGTGCGCGCCAGCAGGTCGGCCGCCACCAGCAAGGTCGCCCCGCCGATGGGCGCGGCCCAGGCCAGATCGCGCGTGCGTTGCACGCCGCCCAGCCGCAAGACGTGCGGCACCACCAGCCCCACGAAACCGATCGACCCGGCGGTGGCCACCGCCCAGCCCGCGGCGAGCGAAGCGCCCGCCAGCAGACCCCAGCGCAGCACCACCACCGGCTCGCCCAGCAAGGCCGCGGCCTCGCTGCCCAGCAGCAAGCGATCGACGCTGCGAGCGCGCCAGATCAGCAACGCCGCCAGCCCGGCCGCCAACAGCAGGCAGCCCAGGCCACCCCGCGCGCCCGACAAGTCGCCCACCAGCCAGAAGATCGCGCCGCGCAACTGCGGGTCGGGCGTGAGCGTGAGCAGCAAGGTGCCCAGCGCGCCGGTCACCGCTGCCAGCATCGCGCCCACCAGGATGAGCCGCGCCGAGGCGTCGTCGGCCTGCGTGAGCGCGCGCCGCGCCAGCGCCAGCAGCAGGGCCGTCACCACCAAGGCGCCCACCGCCGCGCCGAGCCCCAGGCTGCAGCCCAGCATCAAGGCCAATAGCGCCCCCACCGCCGCGCCGCCCGAGGTGCCCAGCACGTAGGGGTCGGCCAGCGGGTTGCGCAACACCACCTGCATCGCCAGGCCGGACAGCGCCAGCAGCGCCCCCACGCCGGCGGCAGCCAGCACGCGGGGGGCGCGGAGTTGCCAGGCCAGCGCGGCAGGCAGGTCGGCGCTGCCCAAGCCCACGGCCAGCAGGACGATCAGCAACACGACAACCGGCAGCGCAACCAACACCCGGCCAGCACGCGAGCGCGAACCTGATGCCGGCTTCACACCGATTGGTTGATCGACCATGACGTCAGCCCGAGCGCGGTCGGTGGGTCAGAAGCGCCAACTCGCCGTGACCGACAAAGCGCGCCCTACCTCGGGGTACAAATTGCCTTTGATGCAGCTGTACGCCATGCTGTAGGTCTTGCGATCGGTCAGGTTGGTGGCCGATACCGCCCATTCGCCCCACGCCGATTGGGCGGGCGTCCAGGCATAGCGCGCGTCCAGCAATGTTGCCGACGGGATGCGCTTGGCGCAGGTGTTGGCGTTGTCGTCGCCAAAGCGCATGGGCGCACGGTATTGCAAGCCAAGATCGACCGCGTGGTGCTCGTTGATGGTGTAGCTGGCGCGGGCCGTGCCCGAACGAGGTGCCACCAGCGGCATCTCGCGACCAGCCTGCGGCCCCGAGCGGAAGCGCGCCACCAGCGTCTGCCAAGTACCGGACAACTTGATGGCCGACGTGACTTGCGTGCTGCCTTCCAGCTCCGCGCCCCGGCGCTGCGTGGGGTCGAGGTTGACGTTGGCACCTGGTCCGTATGGGCCTGGTGCAGTCGGGTCGTAGCCAATTTCGTCCACCGTGTGCTGGCGGAACACGCGCAGCGCCGCACGCTGCCCGCCCTGCTGCCACTTGATACCGGCCTCGACGTCGCGGTTGCGTTGCGCGCGCAGCTCGGCCGGAGCAACCGCTGTGAAGCTCAGGTCGTCCACATTGGGCAGGCGATACGACAAGGCCCCGCGGCCATATACGTCGAGGCCACCCGGCAAGCTCTGGCTCAGCCCCAGCTCGCTGGCACTCAGGTCGTAATGGCTGTGATAGCTCGCAACCTGCGCGTCCTTGGTCACGCGCTCCTTGCGAGCGCCTGCGGTCACACGCGTGCCAGTCGGCGCGCTCCAGTCGGTATGCAAGTACGCCGCATCGTTCGATTGGCGAGCGTCCTCACTCGAATAGCTGCTGGCGGTGCGATACGTCCAGTCCGTCGAATCGAAGCCCCAGGTGGTGGTTTCGGCCCAACCCGACCACTCGGCACGATGCGTAAGCCGCGGCATGAACTGCACGCTGTCGCTGGCAATTTGCCCGTGGTTGCCGGGTGCATAGAAGTAGCGCGTGTCGCGCTGGCGCTGCACCAGGTCGGTCTGCACCGTCCAGTCGCCCCAGGCTTTCCAGCCGTACTCCCCGCCAATGCTGTAGCGGTGTTGCGTGATGCCGCCATCGTCATGCGGTGTCTCCGCCTGCCGCCGATCAGCGGCAAACTCGGCGAAGGTCAAAGGGCCCGGCAAACCGCCGCCCTGGTCTTCAGCCTGCATGCGAGCCATGAGCTTGAGTCGATCTTTCTGGAACTCCACGCCCACGCTGCCGGTGTCTTGCCGATTGGCGTTGTTGTCGCGATATCCACGGGTCTGCCGGTGCTGCACGGCCGTGTCAACGGCCAACGCGCCCAGCATGGTTTGACCCGATACCCGCACATCGCGTTCGCCGTAGCTGCCCGCGCCAACGGTCAGGCCAGCGCCGCGACGAGCCTGGGGCGACTTGAGGATCACGTTGATGGCTCCGGCTGACGCGCCATCGCCCCACAGCACCGAGCTGCCGCCGCGCACGATCTCGATGCGCTCGATCGATTCGACCGGAATGGCCGACAGCCGCGCTGAAGCTTGTTCGTTCTCGCTGATGCGCGCTCCATCCACCAACACCACGATGTTGTTGTCGGCAGTCGAGCCAAAGCCGCGCAGGTCGAGCGTCTGCTCGCGGCCGCCGCTCAGGTCGGCGCGCCCCACCACGCCGCCCAACTTGCGAATGGCTTCGTTGGCATCCGACACGCCAGAGCGGCGGATGTCGTCCGCCGTGATCACGGTGGCGCCAATGGGTGCGCCGGACAAGGTCTGCGCGCTGCGCGAGGCCGTCACGATGACGGGCTCGAGCTGAGCTGTCGTGCTGGTCGATCGATCGGCGCTCGCGGCCACGACCTGCGCGTGCGCGCCAGCCATCCAGCAAGACGAAGACAGGCAGGCGACATGCGCGGCCCAGGCAATGGCGCGGAGCGTGGTGGCACGCGAGCCGGCCGGCAGGCAAGAAGAAAACGACATGATGAAAACAACGAGATGAAGTACGCACGCCAGCTTCCCCGCAGGCACGCGCGAAATGGCGCGGCATCGAGCCGCGCCCCGTTGTTGGCCGGTATCCGGGCTGGCGGAGACGACCCGTGTCGCCTTCCCGCGAGCCGATAAGCTCGCAGTGGCTTGCTATGACACGAGTTGAGCGACGCCATGGGCATCGCTCGTCCGCTGACCGTTGCGGGGGCAGCGCAGGCTGGGCATGAGGTCTTGCGACCGAGGCCATCCTGCTTCCCGTTTAACTGCGCCGGCTAGAAGACCGGCGCGAGCACCAACAGAGGCGGCATTGTAAGGATCACGCCAGGCGGCGCCTTGAACTGCGGCAAACCACGCCCGCCTCCGGGCGCGCCCCACCTGCGCAGCGCAAACCCGAGCGCCTACAATCGCGCCGTTTGAACCATCGGGTTGGCGACAGTCATGTCGAAGATCGAATCCCTGATCGAGCGCGTCGAGCGGCTGCTGCTGCGCCACGAAGAGTTGCAGCGCACCAATGATCTGCTGACCCGGCAAGTGGCGCAGATCACCGCCGAGCGCGATTCCCTGCGCTCGCGCCTATCGGCCGCGCGCTCGCGCATCGACGCCCTCATCGACCGCCTGCCCGCCGAAGCCGCGGCGGCCACCGATGCCGAAGGTTCAACACCCGGAGACCACGCTTGAAGCAAATCGAAGTCACGATCATGGGCCACAGCTATCTGCTGGGCTGCCCGGAAGGCGGCGAGCGCAACCTGCAAGAAGCGGTGGCGCGCGTCGACCGCGAAATGTGCGCCATCCGCGACGCCGGCAAGATCAAGGCGCGCGAGCGTATCGCCGTGCTCGCCGCGCTCAACCTGGCCTACTCGATCGTGCAGCGTCCGGCGACCGAGTCGGCCCGGCCCGCCCGCGGGCAACAGGCGGCCGACGAGTTGTCTGGCGCGGCGCTACCCGACATCAACGCGCTGCTGCGCAAGCTCGACCAGGCACTGGGCCAGGACGGCCATCTGCTCTGAGAAAAACCGCGCGCATCGCACAGTAATTCCTTGCACCCGGGCCAACGCGCGGCCCTAGAATGACAACTGTCCGTCGAGTTCGCGGTTGCTTTTATTTCCTTGAACCGATGCTCTTTGAGCCAGGGCTTGGAACATCGTTGGGCTGGTGTGATCGTCTCGCGTCAGATGAACCCGAAGCCCCACTGACCTCGCCCACCTGAATCCCCTGGGTTCAGGAATGCGGCAACCGGTTCACGGCGGACCTTGTTTCAACGGCAAAGGCCGGTCTCTGGCGAGATCGGCCTTTGTTTTGTGTCCGCGCGATGCGTGTCTCCCGGCAAATGAAGCCCCATGCCGAAGCGTTGGCCATCAAACGCTTTCATGACGACGCGCCCGCCGAGCAGCTCCGCGATCTGCACGACGATCGCCAGCCCCAGTCCGCTGTGCCCCAGTGACGGCGCGCCGCGCCCCAGCTTGACGAAGGGCTCCAGCGCCTGCGCGAAATCTCGCTCGGCAATGCCCTGGCCGTGATCGAACACCAGCATCTCGGCGCCATCGTCAAGCGCGCGCAACTCGATCTCGACCGGCTCCCGCCCATGCGCCAAGGCGTTGTCGATCAGGTTCGACAGCACCCGGTGCACGGGCAGCGCCGGCGCTGCCACCGGGCATGCGTCCATGCGCGCGATTCGCACCTGTCCGGCGCCTCGACAAGACCACACGCTTTGCTGGATCAGATCAGCCAGCGGCCGCGAGCTGCTGTGCACCGCCACGCCGGCCTGCCCTTGCGCATAAACCAGAAACTGATCGATGACCCGGGTCACGGCCTTGAAGTCTTCCTCCATGGCACGGTACACCTCGTCGTCGCATTCGATTTCGGCACGCAAGCGCAGCCGAGCGAGTGACGTGCGGATATCGTGCGACACGCCGGCCAGCAGACGCAGCTTGGATTGCTCGGAGCGCCGCAATACCGAGACCCATTCGTTGAACGAGCGAACAAGCTGCTCCAGCTCGACGCTGCAGCTGGCCGGCATGTCGATGGGCGACAGGGCCGCGCGCCGCGCCCGCAAGGCATGCGCGAGACGCTGCATGTGCCGGGCCGTTCGGTGTCTTGTCGCGCGCACGGCAACCGCCATCGCAAGCGCCACCAGGGCGGACACGCCGATCGTCGCGACGGTCGCCCAATATGCGGCGCGCCTGGGCAGCCAGAAGCCGATCCACCATGTGGTGTCGCCGATCCGCGTGCTGGCGTGGAGGCCGCCGTCGTCTGTTCGCGGCGGCAGGCGCGACACGGTCATGCCGTCGATGCTCAAGTCGGCGGCGAGCCGATCGCGATCGGCCGGGCTTGCCGCGCCGAGCGCCAACGCGCGCACGCGGGTGCACGACATCAAGCTTCCTGCCATCCAGTCGTCTTCCCAGGGTTGGCACACGCCGTAGAACAGCACGGCGTACAGCGCAAGCATGCCCGACACGGATGCGGCGCATGCGGCCAGCAGCGTGGCGGTCTTCTTCATCGTCATCTTCATCGAATGGCCAAGCTCATGGCTGAGCGGCTTGCCGGCGTCGATCACGGTATGAACGCGTAGCCGCGACCACGCACGGTCTGGATGTACCGATGCCGCGCCGGGTCGGGCTCCAGGGACTTGCGCAGCCGCATGATGGCGGCGTCCACCGCGCGCAGCATCACGTTGCCTTCGCCCGCGTGAGACACCTCGCGCAAACGCTCGCGTGACACGGGCTCGCCGGCATGCTGCACAAGCTCGGCCAGCATCGCGAACTCGACCGAGTTGAGCACCCGCGTTTCGTCGCCGCGCTGCAGGCTGCGCGCCGCGGGCCAGAACACGCAGGCGCCGATCGGGACGCTCAACTCGTCACGGTCGTTGCCGCGCCGCGTCTGCTGAGCACGCCGCAAGATGGCCTTGACGCGAGCCAGTAACTCGCGCGCTGAAAATGGCTTGCTGAGGTAATCGTCGGCGCCCATTTCGAGGCCCACCACGCGATCGATCTCTTCGCCGCGAGCCGTCAGCAGGATCAGTGGAACCTCATCGCCATCGGCGCGCAGCCGGCGGCAGGCGTCCAGTCCGTCCATGCCGGGCAGGCCGACATCCAGAATGATCAGATCGGGGCGCTCGGCATGCATGCCCCGGAACATGTCCTCAGCCTGCGCCATCGTCGTCACGGCACACCCTTGCTTCTGCAAATAGCCGCCGAGCATGTCGCGCAGCGCCACGTCGTCTTCAACCAGATACAGATGGCACCGGCCGGGCCCGCCGCCGGCCGCGCGGTCAGCTTGATTCATGGTTTGCCAGTTGATCAACGAATTCTGAAATTCGGCTTGCAGAGAATAAATTGCTGAATATCGTAGCACGTCACCTGAAATTGACTTGATTAACATAACTTTTCAATCAGGCCCGCCAACCGTTAACAATCACAACCAGACAGATACCTGAGGCAGTCCATATTTTTTTGCAAAGCAGTAGACGTGTAATATTGTGACATCGCGTGACGCGACTGCTATTTTTTATATCCGCACATGACATGCAGAATCGCGTCTGTTTCAACATGGTCAATATCGACAAATTCACAAAGTAAATAGACCGACTTATTCAGTCTCTTCATCAAAAAGGCTTTCTGGCGGCATCCATAAGATTCGTTCACCCAACCACTCATCTGGAGAATGAAATGAATGGAATCAATGCCTGCTCTTCATATACCGCCCAACCCGTCAAATTGGGCACGTACGAGCGAAACGAAAAGGAGCTGGGGCCGCTGGTATCGACCGCCATCGCCGCCGGCGAAGCCGCCGAGCCGGCTGCCAGCGCCTTGTTTTCGTTCAGCGCGCAGGGGCTGAACGAGCTCTCGCATGCGCTCCACGAAGCTGGCGAAGGCGCCGCCGACCTCGTGCATGGCGTGGCTTCGGCGATCGGGGACGGCATCGAATCCATTGAAAACGGCGCCGAGAAAGTGGGCGAATCGGTCTACTCCATCGCCAGCTCGGGCGCTCACCAAGTCGAGGCTGCCGCGCATTACGTCGAAGGCAAGGTGTCCAGCCTGGCGTCGAGCGTCTCTCACGCCGCATCAAAGGTGGCGAGCGAGATGGCCGACGCGGCGGAGTCGGCTGGCAGCTATGTCGGCAGCGCCATCGTCGCGGGCGCCCAGGCGCTGGACAAATTGGTCTGAGCGCGCGCAGCAGCTCGTATCGGGAGCCTCGCCATGCGCGCCACCGCACGAATTGCCGCCCGGGCCCTGATGGCGTCGTCGTTGACGCTGTCGGGCTGCTCGGTGTTGAGCCCGCTGCCGTTGTGGGAACTGGCCAAGGCGTCGGGCTCGGCGGTGAGCACGGCCGTGGCTCATGGCCCGGCATCGGCTACCCATACCGTTATTCACGATCATCCGCCGATTCAATCTCTCTGCATCGAATACAACGCCAATTCTCCGGTGGCGGATATCGTCCCGGCCATCCAGGCGGAGCTGAAGATTCACCAGATTGAGAGCCGAGTGTATGAGGCGAGCATCGTCCAATATCGATGCGGCGTCTGGCTCAGATATGTTGCATATCAAGAATGGGGCACTCAGCCATTTACAGGTGAATACGCGACTTATGTCAGCTCGGCAACCGTGAGCCTGTTTACCGACGGCGGAAATCTCATTGCCAGCAGCAGTTACGAAAAACCAGGGGCTTTTGGAACCGGCAAATGGTCATCGACGCGCAGCAAGCTGGCTCCGGTGATTGCCGCCGTGACCGGCAACGGTGCGGCTGCAATATCCCAACCCGATCGGAACAAGACACCATGAAATATCCGCTTCTCGCCACCAAACCCT
Organism: Aquabacterium sp.; assembly: GCF_041915145.1. GTDB lineage: Bacteria > Pseudomonadota > Gammaproteobacteria > Burkholderiales > Burkholderiaceae_C > Aquabacterium. Next base: position 26,229 of record NZ_JAYSBZ010000038.1, read on the forward strand.
GGCTGATGATCGGTGCCGCCAATATCTTGTGCGGCTGCGCGGCTTCACCGCCGTCCATCGTGCAATCGCCGATGCTGGCGCCACCCAACGAGCCGCCGATCTACATCGAGAAGATCAACACGGGCTCGATCTACCAGCCGGGCATGGCGACGGCTTCGCTGTTCTCGGGCGACAAGAAACCGGGTGCCATCGGCGACACGCTGAAGATCTCGATTGCCGAGAAATTCAGCGCCAGCAACAAGGTCAACACCGACAACAGCCGCGCCAACCAGGTGACGACCAAGGGCCCCAACCAGGACAGCGGCGGCGTGCTGGGCCCGATTCTGGGCGTCAACGCCACCGCGTCGGGCAGCGACAGCTACAAGGGCAAGGGCAGCACCGACAACGCGGCCAACTTCACCGCGCAGATCACGGTTTCGGTCATCAACGTGCTGCCCAACGGTCATCTGGTCGTGGCTGGCGAGCGCGCCATGTTGCTGAACGGCAGCGCCACCACCTTGCGCATCTCGGGCGTCGTGAACCCGAAAGACCTGAAGCTCGGCAACGTGGTGGCATCGGACGACGTGCTGAACGCGCACTTCGAGGCGGTCGGGCAAGGCGATGTGGCCGATGCGTCGTCGCGCACATGGCTGCAACGCCTGCTGACCAAGTCCATGCAAGTCTGGTGAAAAGCACATGATCGATCTCATCGCCTCCACCGCAGACGGCCTCGCCTTTTCGCTGCTGAACGATCCGCTGATCGCCTACTGGCACGCCAGCGATGGCGCCGTCGTGCAGGCCTCGCTGCCCGAGCTGTTCGACGCCCTGACGCGCGATCAGGTGCGCGATTACCCCGCGCTGTCGGCCCATCAGCGGCGCCAGTGGCATGCCGTGCTGGTGAAACTCGCGGCGGTCGCGCTGCACTGGAGCCCCCACGACACTTTGTGCCGCGACGCGCAAGCCTGGCGCCTCGCGCTGCAACGCATGCCGCGCGACCACCACGGCGCGGCCTGGTGCCTGGAGCTGCCACCGCAATTCCTGGGCATCGGCCGCGGCTTGCCGTTGCAATGCCCGGCGCCAGCCCGAGACGAGCGATCACCCAACCCGACCGCGTCCTGCGGATCACGCTGGCGCGCCGACGTGCTGGCCCTGCTGGCAGACGATGTCGCGCTGGCCGAAGCCTGCGGCATGGTCGAGAACGGCAGCTTGTCGTTGAACTGGCTGGAGCCGCTGGGCCTGGGCGCTCAAGAGCTCGCGTCGGACTTCGACGCGCCGGTCGCCCGACGCAGCAGCCGCGCCTGCCTGCTGACCGCGCAAGGCGTGGCGCGCGGCAGCAAGCGCACCAAGTCGACACGCATGGGGACGTGCTGGTTCAGGCGCTACCGCCATCAGCCGTGAGCGGCGTGGTCGGGGCGGGTCACAACGCCTTGATGTCTTCGACCCAGTCTTGCGGCTTGGTGCCGTAGTGCTCGAACAGGCGCGGCTTGCCGGTGGCGTCGAACACGTAGGCGCCGGCGGTGTGGTCGATGGTGTATTGGTCGGGCTGGTCGCCCGGCACTTTCTCGAAGAACACCTTGAACTCGGCGGCGGCGGCGGTGGTCTGCTCGGGCGTGCCGCGCAAGGCGATGAAGCTGGGGTCGAAGGCCTGCACGTAGGGCTTGAGCATGCCGGGCAGATCACGCGCCGGGTCCAGCGTGACGAAGATCACCTGCAGCCTGGCGCCGTCGGGGCCCAGCAGTTGCTTGACCTCGCGCAGCTCGGCCATGGTGGTGGGGCACACGTCGGGGCAGTGCACGTAGCCGAAGAACACCACCACCGTCTTGCCCTTGAATTCGGCGAGGCTGCGCGGTTTGCCGTCGGCATCGGGCAGATCCAGCCTGCCGGCGTAGGGCACGCCGGTGATGTCGGTGCCATGAAATTGGTGCGGGGGGGTGCAGCCCGGCAGGCCCGCCGCGAGGGCCGCGCCGCCGAGCATGGTGCGCAAGAAGTGTCGTCGCATGAATCGTCTTGAACGTGCCCTCCCGATGCGCCGGCGGCGGCCGATCAGCGGCGCCGCGAACCGCGGCATCAGGCGGTGGATTGATGAACAGACGGGCGGCGCGCCAGCGCATGGCCATGCGTGCCGCCCCGAACGCCAAGCGTAGCCGATATGGCACGACCACAGCGCGGCGCTCGCGCGGCTCCGGCTCGCTAGGGTCTGCCGCCCGCCGGGTTGCGCTTCATCATCGAGCGCATGTCTTCCAGCGACACGGCGGTTTCGGCGGCCACCTTCGGGCGCGGCGGCGGCTTGATGGCGTGCCCGTAGATCAGCTCGAAGGTCAGCGTCAGCCGGCTGGAGCCGTCGGGCTGCGGACGCGCCAGCGCCATCAGCTCCCGTTCGAGCCGTGCCCGCCAGCGCGGCGTGCGCAAGCCGGCAAAGCGCTGCGGGTGCACGTTGCCGCCCCACGCCCGCAAGTCGGCCAGCAAGGCCTGCGGCGAGGCCCACGTGAGCGTGATGCGCTCCATGTCCATCACCGGGTCGGCAAAACCGGCCTGCACCAGCGCGTCGCCGATGTCGTGCATGTCGCGAAACGGCAGCGTCGGCGCCGGCCAAGCCAGGCGCGAGTACAGCTCCCGCAACTGCTGCAGGGTATCGGGCCCCAGGCACGAAAACATCAAGAAGCCGTCGATGGCCAGCGCGCGGTGCCAGCGGCGCAGCAGCGCGTCGGGGTCGGCGTGCAGATGCAGCATCATGTTGGCCCACAGCAGTTGCGCCTGCCCGGGCACGAGCTCGTCCGACTCCAGCTGTGCCCGCCGCGTCGCCCCCGACAACACGCCCAGCGCGCGCTTCCAGGCCGGCTCGGCATGGCTTTGCAGCAGCGCCGCCGTGGGCTCCACCCACACCGCCTGCGCCTTCGGGTAGCGTTGGGCAAGCAGTTCGCCGCTGGCGCCGGCGCGCGCCCACCAGTCGATCCAGCACTTGGGCTTGATGAGGATCACGTCGAGCTTGTCGGCCATGCGGCGCGCCACCTCCTGCTGCAGCCAGGGCGCTTGGCCCCCCCCAGCCAGACGCTGCAACTGGTGCCGCACGGCAGGGGCATCGGGCACGGCAATGGGGGGCGCAGCGGGCGCGGTCGAAGAGGGTTCGGGAGGCAGCATGAGAGCGGGCTGATGGTGGGGCCGTGGTGGGGCCGCCCAGTATATTGAGCGCATGTTTTCGCACTGGCTCGCCCGCACCAAAGGCCCACGCCACATCGACCTGCTCGGCGCCGCGCACCCGCCACGCGCCTGGGCCTGGCCCCAGCAATGCCAGGTGTGCAGCCGCTGGCAAGGCGAACGCGTGTGCGCCGCCTGCGTAGCCGAGCACGCCGGGCCACGACTGCGCTGCCGGCGCTGCGCCATCGATGCCCCCGGCCTCACCGACGCGACCCCGTTGTGCGGCGCCTGCCTATCGGAGCCGCCCCCTTTCGACCTCACCGTGGCCGCCGTCAACTACGGCGAGCCCTGGAGCGAGCTGATCACGCGTTTCAAGTTTCGCCAGCAGCCGGGCCTGGCTCCAGCGCTGGTTGATCGGCTGATGACGGCGGTGCGCCAGCACCCGCAAGCCTTGCAGACCCCGCCCGACTGGCTGCTGCCCGTGCCGCTATCGGCCGAGCGCCTGCGCGAGCGCGGCTACAACCAGGCTTGGGAGCTCGCCCGGCGCGCGGCCCGCCGGCTGGGCCTACGGGCCGATGCCCGTCTGCTGCTGCGCACGCGAGACACCGCCCATCAACTCGGTCTGGACGAGTCCGCCCGCCAAGCCAACCTGCGCAACGCCTTCACGGTCGAGCCGCTGCGCCGCGCCGAGCTGCGCGGCCGCTGCGTGGCCGTCGTCGATGACGTGATGACCACCGGCGCCACCGCCGCCGAGCTGGCGCACACGCTCAAGCAGGCCGGCGCAGCCAGCGTGCAGATCTGGGTCGTGGCGCGCACGCCAAAGGGCTGATCGCGCCCCCGGCTGCCCGACTGATTCGATTAGCGGCCGTAGTAGCCGCGGTACCACTCGACGAAGCGCGCCACGCCGGTCTCGATCGACACCTCCGGGCGCACGCCCGTCCAGGTCTCGAGCGCCTGTGTGTCGGCATACGTGGCGGGCACATCGCCCGGCTGCATCGGCAGATACTCCTTGTGCGCCGTGATGCCGAGCGCGCCTTCGAGCGTCTCGATGAAATACAGCAACTCCACCGGTTCGCTGTTGCCGATGTTGAACACCCGATACGGCGCATGCGAGCGCGA
>NZ_JAYSBZ010000039.1:0-29940 GCF_041915145.1 Aquabacterium sp.
GTCGCTCAGGTACGGGAAGTTGACCTTGCCGTCGTTGAAGAACTTCATGTGGTTGGGGTCGTCCCAGGTCTTGCCCAGACCGTTCTGGTAGCGACCCAGAATGCGCTGGTTGATCGCCTCGACGCCAGTGTTCACATAGGCCTTGTCGGCGATGGTCTCGGCCATCTTCATGCGGTTGCCCAAGTTGGCGTCGATCCAGCGGCTGGCTTCGAGCACGGCCATCATCACGGCACGCGCGGTGTTGGGGTACTTCTTGACGAAGTCGTTCGTGGTGCCCAGCACCTTCTCGGGGTGGTCTTGCCAGATGTCTTGCGTGGTGACGGCCGTGATGCCGATGCCATCAACGATGGCGCGGTGCCCCCAGGGCTCACCCACGCAGTAGCCGTCCATGTTGCCCACGCGCATGTTGGCCACCATTTGCGGCGGCGGCACGGTGATGACCTTGGCGTCCTTCAGCGGGTTGATGCCGTAGGTGGCCAGCCAGTAATACAGCCACATGGCGTGCGTGCCGGTCGGGAAGGTCTGCGCAAAGGTGTACTCGCGCTTGTCGGTCTGCATCAGCTTGGCGAGGCTGGCGCCGTCCACCGCGCCCTTGCTGGCGAGCTGCTTCGACAGCGTGATGGCCTGTCCGTTGTTGTTGAGCGTCATCAGCACGGCCATGTCCTTCTTGGGGCCGGCCACGCCGAGATGCACGCCGTAGATCAGGCCGTAGAGCACGTGCGCCATGTCGAGCTCGCCGTTGACCAGCTTGTCGCGCACGCCGGCCCACGAGGCTTCCTTGCTCGGCACGATCTTCACGCCGTATTTCTTATCGAAGCCCAGCACCGAGGCCATCACGATCGAGGCGCAGTCGGTCAGCGGGATGAAGCCGATCTTCACTTCTTCTTTTTCGGGCTTGTCGGAGCCGCCGGCCCAGACGGCCGATTGCAGGCCCGGCACCATGCCGGTGGCGCCCGCTGCTGCGGCGACTTTGATGATCGATCGACGGCTCATTTTGAAGTCCTGTGAGTGGCTCATGGTGGCGATGTGTTCCAAGCTTTGCGAAAAACAAAAAGGCGTCCGCACCGGAGCTGCGAGCGGGTCGCAGACAGGGTGGGGACGCCTTCGTCCTGTGAAGCGCTCGCCGCCATTGGCTGGCGCTTCAACGAGATCGCCGTTGATCTCTTGTCGTTGGTATACGCAAAGGGTGTGCCAGCTTCAAATCCATCGAGAGACCCATGTCAGGCACCAAATAGATGCACCGCCTTGGGGCCGCGCACGGCGGCTGTGCGATGTGGCGGGGGCGGTCAGCTGAACACGTCGGCCACGTCGATGAGGCGTTGCGCCACCTCGACGAGCTTGAGTCCGCGGTCCATGGCCGTCTTGCGCAGGCGCGCGTAGGCTTCTTGCTCGGTGCAGCCTTGCTTGGTCATCAGCAGGCCCTTGGCGCGGTCGATGATCTTGCGTTCTTCGAGCTGGGTGCGCGCATCCGCCAACTCGCGGCGCAGCGATTCTTCGTGTTCAAAGCGCGCCATCGCCACGTCGATCACCGGCTTCACGCGCTCAGGGGCCAGGCCGGCGACGACGTAGGCCGACACGCCCGCCGCGATGGCCGCGCGCACATGGGAGGTGTCGTCATCTTCGGTGAACAGCACGATGGGCCGACGCTCGTCGCGCGTCGCCACCACCACGTGTTCGAGGATGTCGCGCCCCTGGCTCTCGGCGTCCACGATGATCATGTCGGGCTGGATCTGTGCCACGCGGTCCGGCAAGAAAGGGTCGGCCGGCAGCACCGCCACGATGTTGTAGCCGGCCTCCAGCAGACCGATACGCAGCGTGCGTGAGCGCTCCGCCTCTTGTCGGGCGTGCGGGTCGGTCGGATCGGCGTCGAGCGTTTCCGGGGCGACGATCACGAGTCGCAACGAGGTGGGCACAGTCATGGGGCTGATCTTGCAACATTTGAGCCACGTCCGCGGCCCCCTGGTTCGACGGAGGCGCTGCTTTAGACTCGCCGCATGGTCATGCGTGTATTGGGTATCGAATCTTCCTGCGACGAAACCGGCGTGGCGTTGGTCGAGTTGAACGAGCCGCAGCCGGGCGCTCAATCTGGGTCGGGGGAAGGCGCGCAAACGGTGCCTCGCCTGCTGGCGCATGCCTTGCACAGCCAGGTGGACATGCACCAGGCCTATGGCGGCGTGGTGCCCGAGCTCGCCTCGCGCGATCACATCCGCCGCGTCCTGCCGCTGGCGCGCGACGTGTTGGCGCGTGCTCACGTCGAGCTCGCTGATGTGGATCTGATCGCCTACACCCAAGGCCCTGGCTTGGCGGGGGCGTTGCTGGTCGGAGCCGGGGTGGCCTGCGCGCTGGGCTCGGCCCTGGGCAAGCCCGTGCTGGGCATCCATCACCTCGAAGGGCACCTGCTGTCGCCCTTCCTGTCGGCCGACCCGCCGAGCTTTCCGTTCGTGGCGCTGCTCGTTTCGGGCGGACACACCCAGTTGATGCGGGTCGATGGCGTGGGCCGCTACGCCTTGCTGGGCGAGACGGTGGACGACGCGGCCGGCGAGGCGTTCGACAAATCCGCCAAGCTGCTCGGTCTCGGTTACCCCGGCGGTCCGGCGCTGGCGCGGCTGGCCGAGCATGGCAACGCGCAGTCGTTCGACTTGCCGCGCCCACTGCTGCACAGCGGCAACCTCGACTTCTCGTTCGCCGGGCTCAAGACGGCGGTGCGTGTGCAGCTTGAGCGCCTGGGTTCCAGCCCGTGCGACCAAGCCAAGGCCGACCTGGCGGCCGCGACGCAAACGGCCATCGTTGACGTGCTGCTGAAAAAGTCCCTGGCAGCGCTCAAGGCGACGGGCCTCAAGCGCATCGTGGTGGCCGGGGGGGTGGGTGCCAACCGCATGCTCCGCGAGCGGCTGGCGGCGGAATGCAAGAAGCGGGGTGTGCGCGTGCACCATCCCGAACTGGATCTGTGCACCGACAACGGCGCCATGATCGCGCTGGCCGCCGCGATGCGCGTGCAGGCCGGGCAGGCGGCGGTGCGGCGCGACTACGCCTTCGAGGTGAAGCCGCGCTGGGAACTGGCTAGCGTGTAGGTCCGCGAATAGCTGGAACTGAAATGCTCGCGGCACCCCACGCGCTGGGCGGCTGCGGTGGCACCGTCTTCTTTTCAGCTATACTCCGCCGGTTTTGCTGTCTTTGGGCGTCTGCCCTTGGGCAAAGTAGAGCGCAATCGCACGGCTTGGGTAGGTTTCACCCGATGCCGCAAGTCAAACCGGGTTTGTCGTTGCATGCCGCCCAGGCGGTGTCACCTCAAGCCCACTCTGGAAACCGCTGCGTGTCGCCTGGGTGCGGTGCGTGGTTTGGGTTTCCGTCTTTCGAAACGAACGGAAAGTCATCATGGCAGTCGCCGATCTGAACAAAGCTGAAATCATCAAAGCCAACGCCCGTGGCGCCGCCGACACCGGCTCGCCCGAAGTGCAAGTGGCCTTGCTGACCGCTCGCATCAACGAGCTGACCCCGCACTTCAAGGCCAACAAGAAGGACCACCACGGTCGTCGCGGCCTGTTGCGCATGGTGAGCCGTCGCCGCAAGCTGCTCGACTACCTGAAGGATCGCGACGCTGACCGCTACACCGCGCTGATCCAGAAGCTCGGCCTGCGCAAGTAAGGAATCAAGCACGGCAAAAAGCCTGTCTGGCAACCCCAGCACAGGCTTTTTGTTTTTTCGGAGTGAGGTCGGATGTGAGGCGTGGTCGTGTCATTCCATCGAGGCAGCAGGGCTGTCGCGCTGGAATGGCATCACGCTCGAGGCCTTGACTCCAGGTGTCACGCGCCGCCGCAAGGGCGCGTTTTGTAAATGCATGGAGAAACAAGCATGAGCATGTTCAACAAAGTCACCAAGACCTTCCAATGGGGTCAGCACACGGTCACGATGGAAACCGGCGAAATCGCTCGCCAAGCCACGGGCGCCGTGGTGGTCGACATGGACGGCACCACGGTGCTGGCCACCGTGGTCTGCGCCAAGAACGCCAAGCCGGGTCAAGATTTCTTCCCGCTGACCGTCGACTACATCGAGAAGACCTACGCCGCCGGCAAGATCCCGGGTAGCTTCTTCAAGCGTGAAGCCAAGCCCAGCGAGCTCGAAACGCTCACCTCGCGCCTGATCGACCGCCCGATCCGTCCGCTGTTCCCCGAGGGCTTCTACAACGAAGTGCAGCTCGTGATCCACGTGCTGTCGCTCAACCCGCAGGTGTCGGCCGACATCGCCGCCATGATCGCTTCCAGCGCGGCGCTGTCGATCTCCGGCATCCCGTTCAACGGCCCGATCGGTGCCGCTCGCGTGGCCTACGTCAACGGCGAATACGTGCTCAACCCGGGTCCGGCTCAGCTGGCCGAGTCGAAGCTCGATCTCGTGGTGGCCGGCACCGAATCGGCTGTGCTGATGGTCGAGTCCGAGGCTGATCAGCTGACTGAAGATGTGATGCTGGGCGCCGTGGTGTTCGGTCACGAGCAAGGCAACGTGGCCATCAACGCCATCCACGAGCTGGTGCGCGACGCCGGCAAGCCCGAGTGGCAGTGGGAAGCCCCCGCCAAGGACGAAGCCTTCATCGGCAAGGTCACCGCGCTGGCCGAAGAGAAGCTGCGCGCGGCTTATCAGATCCGCTCCAAGCAAGCGCGTACCCAGGCTTGCCGCCAGGCTTATGCCGACGTCAAGGGTGCGCTGACCGCCGAGGGCGTGGCCTTCGACGAGGTCAAGGTTGAAAGCCTGTTGTTCGACATCGAAGCCAAGATCGTGCGCAGTCAGATCCTGTCAGGCGAGCCGCGCATCGACGGTCGCGACACCCGCACCGTGCGCCCCATCGAGATCCGCACCGGCGTGCTGCCGCGCGTGCACGGCTCGGCGCTGTTCACCCGCGGTGAAACGCAGGCGCTGGTCATTGCCACCCTGGGCACCGACCAAGACGCACAGCGCATCGACGCCCTGGCTGGCGAGTTCCGCGACAGCTTCCTGTTCCACTACAACATGCCCCCGTTCGCCACCGGCGAAACCGGCCGCGTGGGCTCGCCCAAGCGCCGCGAAATCGGCCACGGCCGTCTGGCCAAGCGCGCCCTGGTGCCGCTGCTGCCGGGCAAGGAAGACTTCGGTTACACCGTGCGCGTCGTGTCCGAGATCACCGAGTCGAACGGCTCGTCGTCGATGGCTTCGGTCTGCGGCGGCTGTCTGGCCATGATGGACGCCGGCGTGCCGATGAAGGCGCACGTGGCCGGTATCGCCATGGGTCTGATCAAGGAAGGCAACCGCTTCGCCGTGCTGACCGACATCCTGGGAGATGAAGATCACCTGGGCGACATGGACTTCAAGGTGGCCGGTACCACCGCCGGCGTGACCGCGCTGCAGATGGACATCAAGATCCAAGGCATCACCAAAGAGATCATGCAAGTGGCGCTGGCTCAGGCCAAGGAAGCCCGTCTGCACATCCTGGGCAAGATGGTCGAAGCCATGGAAGCGCCGAACACCGAGGTGTCCGAGTTCGCTCCGCGCCTGTACACGCTCAAGATCAACCCCGAGAAGATCCGTGACGTGATCGGCAAGGGTGGCGCCACCATCCGCGCGCTGACCGAAGAAACCGGCACGCAGATCGACATCGGCGAAGACGGCACGATCACCATCGCCTCGACCGACGCCGACAAGGCTGAGCTGGCCAAGAAGCGCATTCAAGAGATCACCGCCGAGGTTGAAATCGGCAAGATCTACGAAGGCCCGGTCACCAAGCTGTTCGACTTTGGCGCGCTGGTCAATCTGCTGCCGGGCAAGGACGGCCTGCTGCACATCAGCCAGATCTCGCACCAGCGTGTCGAGAAGGTCTCCGATGTGCTGCAAGAAGGTCAGATCGTCAAGGTCAAGGTTCTCGAGACCGACGAGAAAGGCCGCGTCAAGCTGTCGATGAAGGTGCTGCAAGACCGTCCCGAGCGTGGCTCGAACGAAGCGCAGCAACAACAGCAACAGCAGCAGTAAGCGCTCGAATCGCGGTGACCCGGCGTGTGTCGGGTTGCTGCGACGCTCCCCCTGACCATGAACGTCATTGAAATCAGCCAGCCCGGCGCCCCAGAGGTGCTGCGTCTGGCTGTGCGAGCGGCGCCCGTGGCTGGGGTGGGCGAGGTGCTGATTCGCGTGGCCGCGTCAGGCGTCAATCGTCCCGACGTGTTGCAGCGCAAAGGCCTGTATCCGCCGCCGCCGGGAGCGTCCGATCTGCCGGGGCTCGAAGTGGCGGGCGTTATCGAATCTGGTGATGCCGAAGCGATGGCGCATGCTGGCTTCAAGCTGGGTGACCGCGTGTGCGCCTTGCTGGCCGGTGGGGGGTATGCCGAGCAGGCGGTCGCGCCAGTTGGGCAATGCCTGCCGGTGCCGGCTGGCTGGAGCGACGCTGAAGCGGCGGGGTTGCCCGAGACTTTCTTCACCGTCTGGGCCAATGTGTTCGAGCGTGCCGCGCTACAGCCGGGTGAGACCTTGTTGGTGCACGGCGGTACGAGCGGCATCGGCGTCACGGCCATCCAGCTTGCCAAGGCATTGGGGTCTCAAGTGATCGTTACCGTCGGCAGTGATGCCAAGGCTGAGGCGTGCCTCAAGCTGGGTGCGGATCGCGCGATCAACTATAAGCGCGACGACTTCGTGGCCGAGGTGATGCGAATCACGGGCGGCCGTGGGGTTGATGTGGTGCTCGATATGGTTGCCGGGCCGTATGTGGCGCGTGAGCTCAATTGCCTCGCGGAAGATGGTCGTGTGGTCATCATTGCCGTGCAAGGGGGGGGGCAGGCCGAGTTCAATGCCGCGCAGGTGTTGGTGCGGCGTCTCACCATCTCGGGGTCAACCTTGCGTGCGCGTTCGCTGGAGTTCAAGGCGGGCATCGCGCGGGCGTTGCGACAACATGTCTGGCCCTTGCTGGAGCAAGGGCGGGTTCGCTCGGTGCTGGATCGCGTTTTTGCGGCTGAAGCAGCTGCAGAGGCGCACGCCTACATCGAATCGGGGCAGCACGTCGGCAAGATCGTGCTCGCCTGGTAGTTATCAAATCAAGCAAAGAATTTTCGCGAGAGTCGAAACATGAGTGCTCGTAAAAAATTGGTCGCAGGCAACTGGAAGATGCACGGCAGTCGCGCTGCCAACGCAGAGTTGCTGGGCGGCATCCTGCAGGCCGGCCCGTTCGGTGCCGACGTCGCGGTGTGTGTGCCTGCGCCGTACCTTGGTGAGGTGGGCATCACGCTGGCCGGGAGCGCCGTCGCCTGGGGGGCGCAAGACTGCTCCGCGCATGAGCAGGGTGCGTACACCGGCGATGTGTCAGTGTCGATGCTGTCGGAGTTCGGTTGCCGCTACGTGATCGTGGGGCACTCGGAGCGTCGGGCTTACCACGGCGAGACCGATCAGCAGGTGGCTGACAAGGCCAAGATCGCGCTCGGCAAAGGCATCACGCCGATCGTGTGTGTGGGCGAAACGCTGGCGCAGCGCGAGGCCGGGCAGACCGAAGAGGTGGTCAAGCGCCAGTTGTCGGTGGTGATCCACACCCTGGGGCAGTGCATCGGCGAAATCGTGGTCGCCTACGAGCCGGTATGGGCCATCGGAACGGGCAAGACGGCGTCTCCCGAGCAGGCTCAAGAGGTGCATGCCTTGCTGCGTGCCCAACTGCGCGCGGCCAGCCAGCGGGCGGACGGCATGCGGCTGCTCTACGGTGGCAGCGTCAAGCCCGACAATGCGGCGACCTTGTTCGGTCAGCCCGACATCGATGGCGGCCTGATTGGCGGTGCGGCCTTGAAGGCGGCCGATTTCGTTGCGGTTTGCCGCGCGGCGGGTTGATCGTCGCGTGCAACAAAAGCGGTTCAGAATCTACAGATTGGAGAGTGGTGTTATGCAATGGTTGATTTCGTTGATCACGGTTGTGCAGATCCTTGCCGCCTTGGCCATGATCGGGCTGGTGCTGGTGCAGCACGGCAAGGGGGCTGACATGGGGGCATCGTTCGGCAGCGGCGCGTCCGGTAGCCTGTTTGGTGCCACTGGTAGCGCCAACTTTCTTTCACGCTCGACGGCAGTGTGTGCAACCATCTTCTTTGTCAGCACGCTGGCGCTGGCGTATATGGGCAACCATCGCGGCGGTGTCTCGGTAGGTGGTGCAAGTGTGCTGGAGCGTGCAGCGCCGGTTGCGCCGGCCGCTTCGGTGGTTGTGCCCGATGTGGCGGCATCCGGCGCAGCTTTGATCCCGGCCAAATGATGTTGTTTTTCGCTGTTGGTTCTATGGCGCGCAAGCACAAGATGTCGCCCCAATTGGGGTAGAATTTAAGGCTTCGGTAAATGCTGCATGGCAGATAGGCGACGCAGTGTGATCGAAGCGGCTCATGAGAGTGGGCGCGCCGACGTGGTGAAATTGGTAGACACGCTATCTTGAGGGGGTAGTGGCGAAAGCTGTGCGAGTTCGAGTCTCGCCGTCGGCACCAAATGGTTTTTGTGTGAGGCCGGGTTGCTTGGTTCTGGCCGCTTCGCAATCGGTGTTTTGGCCGTGATTGGCGGAGCAAGCTGGCGCGCTGCGCGAGGGTTGTCTTGATCCGTTTGTCGGTCATGCTCCATCGATGGCGCGCCTTATTTTTGCCGAGCGGCCATGTGGCGTCTCAATCCGCAGAATTTTCTGATTGGCGACAAGATCTTTTTTGCATCTCAGCAAACTGGCGAACCACCATGAATCTTGAACAGTACCTCCCTGTCATCTTGTTCATCTTGGTGGGTGTGGGTGTTGGTGTTGTGCCCCAGGTCTTGGGCTTCTTGTTGGGGCCGCGTCGTCCTGATGAAGCCAAGAATTCTCCATATGAGTGTGGTTTTGAGGCGTTTGAAGATGCGCGCATGAAATTTGATGTGCGTTATTACCTCGTTGCCATCCTTTTCATACTGTTCGACCTCGAGATCGCTTTCTTGTTCCCATGGGCAGTGGCGCTGCGTGAAATCGGCGCGGTAGGCTTCTGGGCCATGATGCTCTTCCTGGGCATTCTGGTGGTGGGTTTTGCCTACGAGTGGAAGAAGGGCGCCCTTGATTGGGAATAACTGAACTGGCGACGCATCTCGCAAGGCAAAGTCATGGGTATCGAAGGCGTTCTCAAAGAAGGTTTCATCACGACGCAGGTTGATGCGCTCATCAACTGGTCTAAAACAGGGTCCATGTGGCCGATGACGTTCGGCTTGGCCTGTTGTGCGGTCGAAATGATGCACGCCGGTGCGGCGCGTTACGACATCGATCGTTTCGGCATGTTGTTCCGCCCCAGTCCGCGCCAATCCGATCTGATGATCGTGGCGGGCACCTTGTGCAACAAGATGGCCCCCGCCTTGCGCAAGGTTTACGACCAGATGGCTGAGCCGCGCTGGGTCTTGTCGATGGGCTCCTGCGCTAATGGCGGTGGGTACTACCACTACAGCTATTCCGTGGTGCGTGGCTGTGATCGCATCGTGCCGGTGGACGTCTACGTGCCAGGTTGTCCGCCAACCGCCGAGGCCTTGCTGTACGGCATCTTGCAACTGCAAGCCAAGATTCGCCGCGAAAATACCATCGCTCGTTGAGCCCAATCGAGAGTTCTTGATGAGCCAGTCACTTGACACCCTGAAATCCGCGCTTGAATCGGTCCTGGGGGATCGGATCAAAAGTCTGGTGCTTCGTTGCGGCGAACTGACATTAACGGTTGGAGCCGCCGATTACGCTGGCGTCGCCCAGGCATTGCGTGATCACACCGCCTTGGCGTTCGAGCAACTGATCGATCTGTGCGGTCTCGATTACTCCGTCTACAAAGACGGTGCCGATCCCTTGGCAGAAGGGGGGCGCTACTGGGTTGCCGTGCACTTGCTGTCGGTCACCAAGAATTGGCGTTTGCGTCTGAAGGTGGCATGTCCCGACGACAGCCTGCCCGTGGTCGCCTCGGTGACCGGAGTCTGGAGCTCCGCCAACTGGTTTGAGCGCGAGGCTTTCGATTTGTACGGCATTGTCTTCGATGGTCACGACGATTTGCGTCGCATCCTGACTGACTACGGTTTCATCGGTCACCCGTTCCGCAAGGACTTCCCGACTACGGGGCATGTCGAGATGCGCTACGACGCTGAGCAAAAGCGGGTGGTCTATCAGCCCGTCACCATCGATCCGCGTGAGATCACCCCGCGCATCATCCGCGAAGACAACTACGGCGGCCTGCACTAAGAGCGCTCCATGTCCGAAATCAAGAACTACACCCTGAACTTCGGTCCGCAACACCCGGCGGCACACGGCGTCTTGCGCCTGGTGCTGGAGTTGGACGGCGAGGTGATCCAGCGCGCCGATCCGCATATCGGTCTGCTGCATCGCGCCACAGAGAAGCTGGCCGAAAGCAAGACCTTCATTCAATCATTGCCTTACATGGACCGTCTCGACTACGTGTCCATGATGAGCAACGAGCACGCCTACTGCCTGGCCATCGAGAAGCTCCTGGGTATTGAGGTGCCCGTGCGTGCGCAGTACATCCGTGTGATGTTTGGCGAGATCACGCGACTGTTGAATCACCTGCTTTGGCTGGGTTGTCACGGTTTTGACTGTGGCGCCATGAACATCCTCATCTATTGCTTCCGTGAGCGTGAGGATTTGTTCGACATGTACGAGGCGGTGTCCGGCGCACGCATGCATGCTGCCTACTTCCGTCCAGGTGGCGTTTATCGCGACCTGCCCGACAGCATGCCGCAGTACAAGGCCTCGAAGATCCGCAACGCCAAGGCGCTGGCGCAGATGAACGAGAACCGCCAGGGCTCCCTGCTCGATTTCATCGACGATTTCACCAAGCGCTTCCCGAAGCTGGTCGACGAATACGAGACCCTGTTGACTGATAACCGCATCTGGAAGCAGCGCACGGTCGGCATCGGCGTGGTGTCGCCGGAGCGAGCCTTGAATCTGGGCTTCACTGGGGCCATGCTGCGCGGGTCGGGTATTGCGTGGGATCTGCGCAAGACGCAGCCCTACGACGTCTACGATCGCGTTGATTTCGATGTGCCGATCGGTAAGACGGGTGACTGCTACGACCGCTATCTGGTGCGTGTCGAAGAGTTGCGGCAGTCCAACCGCATCATCAAGCAATGCGTCGATTGGCTGCGCGCCAACCCCGGTCCGGTGATCACCGACAACCACAAGGTGGCGCCGCCGTCGCGGGTCGACATGAAGACCAACATGGAAGAGCTGATCCACCATTTCAAGCTCTTCACGGAAGGCATGCATGTTCCCGAGGGCGAGGCTTACGCCGCGGTTGAGCATCCGAAGGGTGAGTTTGGTATCTACCTCGTGAGCGACGGTGCCAACAAGCCCTATCGATTGAAGATTCGCGCGCCCGGTTTCCCACACTTGGCTGCTCTGGACGAAATGGCCCGTGGGCATATGTTGGCCGACGCGGTGGCGATCATCGGCACGATGGACATCGTGTTCGGTGAAATCGACCGTTGACTCCGGCGCCCCTCAGATTGCTTACTGATACCACCATGCTCAGCGAACAAACCAAAGCGCGCTTCGATCGCGAAGTCGCCAAGTACCCTGCCGAACAGAAGCAGTCGGCCGTGATGGCCTGTCTGTCGATCATCCAGCAGGAGCGCGGTTGGGTTTCGCCCGAGAGTGAGCGCGAAGTGGCTGATTACCTCGGGATGCCTGCCATTGCGGTTCACGAGGTGGTGACGTTCTACAACATGTACAACCAGCAGCCGGTTGGGCGTTACAAGCTCAACGTCTGCACCAACTTGCCGTGCGTGCTGCGCAACGGCCAACAGGCGCTGCAGCATCTGTGCGAGAAGTTGGGTGTCGAAAATGGTGGCACCACGGCTGACGGTCTGTTCACGGTGCAGCAGTGTGAGTGCTTGGGTGCTTGTGCTGATGCGCCGGTGATGCTGGTCAACGATCGCCAGATGCTCAGCTACATGGGCCCTGACAAGCTCGACGAATTGGTCGACACACTCAAGGCTCAGGCCAAGTAATTAGACGAGAGCAGCATGTTGGATCTCTCCATATTCCAAGCCACGGGTCGCGAGACCTGCTTTCATGACCGTCACATCGGTGCCCAGATCTACGCGGGCTTGAACGGCAGCAACTGGAGCCTGAAGGACTACGAATCGCGTGGCGGCTATCAGGCCCTGCGCAAGATCCTCGGCAAGGACGGTGGCGGAGGCCTGACGCCTGAGCAGGTGATCGCCGAAGTCAAGAATTCGGGCCTGCGTGGTCGTGGCGGTGCAGGCTTCCCGACGGGCCTGAAGTGGAGCTTCATGCCGCGCGCGTTGCCGGTGCAGAAGTACCTCGTCTGCAACTCTGATGAAGGCGAGCCAGGTACCTGCAAGGATCGCGACATCCTGCAGTACAACCCGCACATCGTGATCGAAGGCATGGCGATCGCCGCCTACGCCATGGGCATCAACGTGGGCTACAACTACATCCACGGCGAGATCTTCGGCAGCTACGAGCGCTTCGAAGCCGCGCTTGAAGAAGCCCGTGCGGCCGGCCTGCTGGGCAACAACATCCTGGGCAGCGCCTTCAGCTTCCAGCTGCATGCGCACCATGGCTTCGGCGCCTACATTTGCGGCGAAGAAACCGCGCTGCTCGAGTCGCTCGAGGGCAAGAAGGGTCAGCCGCGCTTCAAGCCGCCGTTCCCGGCGAGCTTCGGCCTGTACGGCAAGCCGACCACCATCAATAACACCGAGACCTTCGCGGCGGTGCCCTGGATCATCCGCAATGGCGGCCAGGCCTATCTCGAATGCGGCAAGCCGAACAACGGTGGCACCAAGATCTTCTCGATGGTCGGTGACGTCGAACGCCCCGGCAACTACGAGATCCCGCTTGGCACCCCGTTCGCCACGCTGCTCGAGCTGGCTGGCGGCGTGAAGGGCGGCAAGAAGCTCAAGGCCGTGATCCCTGGTGGTTCGTCGTCGCCCGTGCTGCCTGCGTCCATCATGATGGAAACGACGATGGATTACGACGCGATCGCGAAGGCCGGCTCGATGCTCGGCTCGGGTGCCGTCATCGTGATGGACGATACCCGTTGCATGGTCAAGAGCCTGCAGCGTTTGAGCTATTTCTACATGCACGAATCGTGCGGCCAATGCACCCCTTGCCGCGAAGGAACGGGTTGGCTGTGGCGCATGGTTGGCCGAATCGAGAACGGCAAGGGGCGGGTCGAAGACCTCGACTTGCTGAACTCAGTGGCCGACAACATCCAGGGGCGCACCATTTGTGCTTTGGGTGATGCGGCCGCGATGCCGGTGCGCGCGATGATCAAGCACTTCCGTGATGAGTTCGCGTACCACATTGAACACAAGACCTGCGTGGTCCCTGCATATATTTGAGAGGGGCCCAGAGCATCATGGTTGAAATAGAACTCGACGGTCAGAAGGTTGAAGTGCCAGAAGGCAGCATGGTGATGCATGCGGCCGAAAAGGCCGGCGCGTACATCCCGCACTTCTGCTATCACAAGAAACTCTCGATCGCGGCCAACTGCCGCATGTGCCTGGTCGAGGTTGAGAAGGCGCCCAAGCCGATGCCTGCCTGCGCGACGCCCGTCACGCAAGGCATGATCGTCCGCACCAAGAGCGACAAGGCCATCAAGGCGCAGCAGTCGGTGATGGAGTTCCTGCTCATCAACCACCCGCTCGATTGCCCGATCTGCGATCAGGGCGGCGAGTGCCAGTTGCAGGACTTGGCTGTGGGCTATGGCAAGTCGGCATCGCGGTACCAAGAAGAAAAGCGCGTGGTGTTCCACAAGGAAGTGGGGCCGCTGATCTCGATGGAAGAGATGAGCCGCTGCATTCACTGCACGCGTTGCGTCCGCTTCGGACAGGAAATCGCCGGCCAGATGGAGCTCGGCATGGCTCATCGTGGCGAACATTCCGAGATCACCACGTTCCTGAACGGCACGGTGGACTCCGAGCTGTCCGGCAACATGATCGACATCTGTCCGGTGGGCGCGCTGACCAGCAAGCCTTTCCGCTACAGCGCCCGTACCTGGGAGTTGTCGCGCCGCAAGTCGGTGAGTCCGCATGACTCGACAGGTGCCAACTTGATCGTTCAGGTCAAGAACAACCAGGTCATGCGTGTGGTGCCGCTCGAGAACGACGATGTGAACGAGTGCTGGCTGGCGGATCGTGATCGCTTCTCCTACGAAGCGCTCAATAGTGACCAACGCTTGACCCAGCCCATGCTCAAGCAGGGCGGTCAGTGGCGCGAGGTCGACTGGACGACGGCGCTTGAATACGTGGCCAACGGGCTGAAAAAGATCAAGACCGAGCATGGGGCGTCGGCCATCGGCGCGCTGGCCACCCCGCACAGCACGGTTGAGGAATTGCACCTGCTGGCCGCGCTGGTGCGCGGTTTGGGTTCTGACAATATCGACTACCGGGCCCGCCACGCTGACTTCAGCAACGAGGTGGCTGGTCAGGCCCGTTGGCTGGGTACGTCGATCGCCGCACTGACCACGCTGGACAGGGCACTCGTGGTCGGCTCGTTCCTGCGCAAGGACCATCCGCTGTTTGCTCAGCGCTTGCGTCAGGCCGCCAAGAAGGGCGCGCAGATCCATGCCATCGGTGCCGGTGGGGACGACTGGTTGCTGCCGCTGGCGCAGCGGGTCACCGTGGCTCCTGGAGCATGGTGTGCTGCCTTGGCCGAAGTCGCCGCTGCTGTTGCTGCAAGCAAGGGCGTGCCCGCACCTGTCCCGGCTGATCCCGGCCCCGCCGCTCAGGCCATTGCAGCATCGCTGCTGTCGGGTGAGCGCAAAGCGGTTTTGCTCGGTAACGCTGCGGCTCAGCACCCGAACGCTGCCAATCTGCTGGCTTTGGCGGCCTGGATTGCCGAGCAGACAGGGGCGAGCGTGGGCTACCTCACCGAAGCGGCCAATACGGTTGGCGCGCAACTGGTTGGGGCGTTGCCGCAATCGGGCGGCCAAGATGCTGGCCAGATGCTGAGCCGGTCGCTCAAGGCGTATGTACTGCTGAATGCCGAACCTGAATTGGATGCAGCGAATCCGGCGCAGGCGCGGGCCGCCGTCGACGGCGCAGAAATGGTCGTGGCGATGAGCGCATTCAAGACGGCAGCTTCGGACTATGCCGACGTGCTGCTGCCGATCGCGCCGTTCAGCGAGACATCGGGTACCTTCGTCAACGCCGAAGGTCGGGCGCAGAGTTTTTACGGCGTCGTTAAGCCGCTGGATGATGTTCGGCCCGCTTGGAAAGTCTTGCGCGTGTTGGGCAATTTGCTGGGACTGCAGGGTTTCGATTTCGAAACTTCGGAGGAGGTTCGCGCGCAGGCTCTTGGCGATGTGTCGCAGTTGCCATCGCGGTTGTCGAACCAGCCGAAAGTTGATGGACTCGACGTGCCACAGTTCAGCACGGGGCTTGAACGCGTGAGCAATGTGCCGCTGTATGCAGCTGATGCCGTTGTGCGCCGCGCCGCGTCATTGCAACAAACCGCAGACGCGCAGGTGGCTGCAGCCATCGGATTGCCTCAGGCGGTCTGGCAGCAAATGGGACTGAACGAGGGCGCGACGGTTCGTGTGTCGCAGGGAGCGGCGTCAGTCGTACTGACGGCGCGATTGGAGGCAGGCCTGCCTGCCAACACGGTGCGGGTGCCGGCTGGAGTGCCGGCTACGGCGGCATTGGGTGCCGCCTTCGGACCGATCGTGGTGGACAAGGCTTGAGCACGAAGGGACTGAACCGTGTTTGATTCGTTCAACGCCGCCGGACTGCAACTGATGGGGCCGCTGGCATGGCCCGTGGTCTGGAATCTCATCAAAATCGTGGCGCTGTTGTTGCCGCTCATGATTTGCGTCGCCTACCTGACTCTGTGGGAGCGAAAGGCCATCGGCTGGACGCAGGTTCGCCTGGGTCCTAATCGCGTCGGGCCGGCGGGTTTCCTTCAGCCTATCGCTGATGCCGTCAAGCTGATCTTCAAAGAGATCATCACGCCGTCGGCCGCCAACAAAGGTTTCTTTTTCCTGGGGCCGATCATGACCATCATGCCTGCGCTTGCTGCGTGGGTGGTGGTGCCGTTTGGCCCCGATGCGGCGCTGTCCAATGTCAACGCCGGCTTGCTGTTTTTAATGGCCATCACCTCACTTGAAGTTTATGGAGTGATCATTGCTGGCTGGGCCTCGAATTCCAAATACGCATTCTTGGGAGCGCTGCGCGCTTCGGCGCAGATGGTGTCTTACGAAATCGCGATGGGCTTTGCTTTTGTAGTCGTGTTGATGGTGACGGGCAGTCTCAACATGACAGACGTTGTTCAATCGCAAGGGCGTGGTCACTTTGCCGATGCAGGCATGAACTTTTTGTCTTGGAACTGGCTACCGCTGCTGCCTATCTTCATCGTCTATTTCATCTCGGGTCTGGCCGAAACCAACCGCCATCCATTCGACGTTGTTGAAGGTGAATCCGAAATCGTTGCTGGTCACATGATCGAGTATTCCGGCATGTCGTTCGCCATGTTCTTCTTGGCCGAATACGCCAACATGATCCTCGTGTCGGCACTAGCTTCGATCATGTTCCTTGGCGGTTGGATCGCACCGCTATCGTTCAGCATGTTCGGTATGGCGACGCCCGAAATAGTCGATCGCACCATGTGGTTCTGGAACTGGTTCTGGCTATTTGCCAAGACCTTTATGGTCGTAACGATGTTCTTGTGGGTGCGAGCCACGTTTCCGCGCTACCGATACGACCAGATCATGCGTCTAGGCTGGAAGATCTTCATTCCAGTCACCCTGGTGTGGCTGGTGGTCGTCGGGCTGTGGATTCAGTCCCCCTGGAATATCTGGAAGTGAGCGAGGCCAGCATGTCGACGATTGCCTCCGTCAAGGAATTCTTCTCAAGCTTCTTGTTGCTGGAGTTGTTCAAGGGGATGAAGCTCACGGGGCGGCACTTCTTCGCGCAAGCGATTACGGTGCAATTCCCCGAAGAAAAAACTCCACTGTCGCCGCGATTCCGCGGCTTACACGCCTTGCGTCGTTACGAAAACGGCGAGGAGCGCTGTATCGCTTGCAAGCTTTGCGAAGCAGTTTGTCCGGCGATGGCCATTTCCATCGAATCGGACGCTCGTGCGGATGGCTCTCGTCGCACGACTCGCTATGACATTGATCTGACCAAGTGCATCTTCTGCGGATTCTGCGAAGAGAGTTGTCCGGTCGATTCGATTGTCGAAACACATGTCTTCGAGTACCACGGTGAAAAGCGTGGTGACCTGTACTTCACCAAGGACATGCTGCTGGCCGTTGGTGACCGCTACGAGAAAGAGATTGCCGCCAACAAGGAGGCGGACGCCCGCTACCGCTGAGTTGCGCCATTGAAGCGCTCAAGTAGCCGAGTCGCTGCTGCCCGGCCAAGGATACGTATGGATATCAATTTCGCGTTGTTTTGTACTTTCTCGCTGATTCTGCTGTTTGCAGGTTTTCGCGTGATCACCGCCAAGAGCCCGGTTGCGGCCGCTCTCAATCTTGTCTTGGCATTCGCCAATGCTTCGTGCATCTGGATGCTATTGAAGGTGGAGTTCCTGGCTATTTCGCTGGTGCTGGTTTATGTAGGCGCAGTGATGGTGCTTTTCCTTTTCGTCGTGATGATGCTAGACATTGACGTCGAAGCGATGCGCGAAGGCTTCTGGAGACACTTCCCGCTTGCTGGCTTGGTGGGCGCCGTGATAGCAGTCGAAATGATCTTTGTGCTCTATCGCGGTTTCAGTGTTCAAGATGCGGCGCCGCTATCGCCCGAGCTGGCTAGACTCGGCAACGCCAAAGCACTGGGCGTGGAGCTCTACAGCAAGTATCTGTACCCGGTCGAAATCGCTGCTGTGATCCTGCTCGTGGCCATCATCGCCGCGATCGCCTTGACGCTGCGTCAACGCAAGGACTCGCGCTTCCAATCGGCCGCCGAGCAGATCAAGGTCAAGAAGGCAGATCGCCTGCGCATAGTTCAGATGCATCCGGTCAAGCCGCAGTCGGCGGGTGAAGCGGCTTCGGCAGCCGACGTGAAAGGTCAAGCATGACAACCACGCTTTCTCTCGGGCATTTTTTGTCCCTGGGTGCGATCCTGTTCGCGATGTCGGTGATCGGCATCTTCTTGAATCGCAAGAACCTGATCGTGCTGTTGATGGCCATCGAGCTCATGTTGTTGGCTGTCAACCTGAACTTCGTAGCCTTTTCGCACTACCTCGGCAATATGTCGGGTCAGATCTTTGTGTTTTTCATTCTGACCGTGGCAGCTGCTGAGTCCGCCATTGGTTTGGCGATCCTGGTGGTGTTGTTCCGCAATCGCGCCACGATCAGCGTTGAAGAGCTCGACACCCTGAAGGGCTGAAGCCAGGAGAACTACAAGACATGTCTGAGCTTTCTGCATCCACTCTAATTGCTGTCCCTATGGCCCCGCTGGTTGGCGCCATTGCCGCCGGCTTGTTTGGCAAGACCATCGGACGACGCGGATCGCATGTCGTCACGATTCTGGGCGTGCTGTTGTCGTTCGTCATTTCAGCGCTGACGCTCAAGGCGGTGGCATTGGAGGGGGCACATTTCAACCAAACCATTTACGAATGGATGACGGTTGGCGGCGTGAAGATGGAAGTCGGTTTCCTGATCGATGGCCTGAGCGCGATGATGATGTGCGTGGTGACCTTTGTGTCCCTCATGGTGCACATCTACACCATCGGCTACATGCACGAAGACCCAGGCTATCAGCGGTTCTTCTCCTACATCTCGTTATTCACGTTCTCGATGTTGATGCTTGTGATGAGCAACAACATGCTGCAACTGTTCTTCGGTTGGGAGGCGGTGGGCTTGGTGTCTTATCTGCTGATCGGTTTCTGGTTCACCAAGCCGACGGCCGTATTCGCCAACATGAAGGCCTTTCTGGTCAACCGCGTGGGTGACTTCGGCTTCATTCTGGGTATCGGCCTGATCGTCGCTTATGCCGGCACGCTCAACTACGGTGAAGTGTTCGCCAAGGCGCCAGAACTGACTCAATTGGTTTTTCCCGGTCAGAACTGGGCGCTGATCACCGTGATTTGTATTTGCCTGTTCATCGGTGCAATGGGCAAATCGGCTCAGTTCCCACTGCATGTGTGGTTGCCGGATTCGATGGAAGGCCCGACGCCCATTTCGGCGCTCATCCACGCCGCAACCATGGTGACGGCCGGCATCTTCATGGTGGCGCGCATGTCGCCGCTGTATGAGCTGTCCGATACCGCACTCAATTTCGTGCTGGTGATCGGCTCCATCACGGCCTTGTTCATGGGCTTCTTGGGCATCATTCAGAACGACATCAAGCGCGTGGTGGCTTATTCGACACTTTCGCAGCTGGGCTACATGACGGTCGCGCTAGGTGTGTCGGCCTACTCGGTGGGCGTGTTCCACCTGATGACGCACGCCTTCTTCAAGGCCTTGCTGTTCTTGGCAGCGGGCTCGGTGATCATCGGCATGCACCACGATCAGGATATCCGCAACATGGGCGGCCTGTGGAAGCACATGAAGGTCACGTGGTTCACGTCCTTGATCGGCTCGCTGGCACTGATCGGCACGCCGTTCTTCTCGGGCTTCTACTCGAAGGACAGCATCATCGAGGCGGTTGAGGCGAGCCATTTGCCGGGTGCCCACTTTGCCTACTTCGCGGTGATCGTTGGCGTGTTCGTCACGGCCTTCTATTCGTTCCGCATGTTTTTCTTGGTCTTTCATGGCAAAGAACGCTTCCACCATAAGCCCTTCCCGCCGGAAGACGATCATGCACATGACGATCACGGCGACCATGGGCACGGCGATCACACGCCGCACGAGTCGCCCTGGGTGGTGACACTACCTCTGGTGTTGCTTGCCATCCCCTCGTTGGCCATTGGCGGATTGACCATCGGTCCGATGTTGTTCGGTGACTTCTTCAAGGGCGTCATCACGGTCGATGAATCGCATCACCCAGCCATGCACGAATTGGCTGAGCACTTCCACAACGCTACAGAGATGGGCTTGCACGCGTTCATGTCGCTGCCGTTCCTGCTGGCACTGGCTGGCGTGGTGACAGCCTACGTGTTCTACCTCGTGGCGCCGAGCATTCCCGCCGCGATTGCCCGAGTCCTGAAGCCCGTGATCACGATCATGGAAAACAAATACTTCATGGACTGGATCAACGAGAACATCTTTGCCGCCGGTGCGCGTTTGCTGGGGCGTGGACTCTGGAAGGTTGGCGATGTGGCCCTGATCGATGGGTTGATCGTCAATGGGTCGGCTCGCTTGGTGGGCGCGTTTGGCGCTCTGACCCGGTTGCTGCAAACCGGCTACCTCTTCCAATATGCCCTGGTCATGATTCTTGGCGTGCTGGCCTTCATGACGTGGTTTATTTTCAAGAACTGAATACCTACTGAGTTCAATAGGCATGGCTACCCTTTCACTTGCCATTTGGTTGCCGATTGCATTCGGTGTCCTGATCCTCGCCGTGGGGCGTGATGAGCACGCCAATGCGGTGCGTTGGGCCGCGCTGGTCGGCGCATTGCTCGGACTGTTTGCGACCATTCCGCTGATCACGAGTTTCGACACCTCGACGGCTGCCATGCAGTTCACCGAGAACGCGCCCTGGATCGACCGGTTCCAGGTGCGTTACCACCTGGGTGTCGACGGCATCTCGATGTGGTTTGCTCCGCTGACGGCCTTCATCACCGTCATCGTCGTGATCGCTGCCTGGGAGGTCGTGACCGACCGCGTCAATCAGTATATGGGCGCCTTCCTGGTGCTGTCGGGTCTGATGATCGGCGTGTTCTCGGCGCTCGACGGCATGTTGTTCTACGTGTTCTTCGAAGCCACGCTGATCCCGATGTACATCATCATCGGCGTCTGGGGCGGACCGAACCGCGTGTATGCGGCGTTCAAGTTCTTCCTCTACACCTTGCTCGGCTCGCTGCTGATGCTGGTGGCGCTGGTGTACCTGTACTACAAGTCGGGTGGCAGCTTCGACATCCTGACCTGGCACAAGCTCCCGCTGGGCGAGCATGCGCAGACCTTATTGTTCTTTGCCTTCTTTGCGGCCTTCGCGGTGAAGGTGCCGATGTGGCCGGTGCACACCTGGTTGCCTGATGCCCACGTCGAAGCGCCGACAGGGGGCTCGGTGGTGCTGGCCGCCATCATGCTGAAGCTGGGCGCCTATGGTTTCCTGCGCTTCTCGCTGCCGATCACGCCGGACGCGGCTCATCACTGGGCGCCGTTCATCATCACTATTTCGCTTGTCGCGGTGATCTACATCGGGCTGGTCGCGTTGGTGCAGCAGGACATGAAGAAGCTGGTCGCCTATTCGTCGATCGCGCACATGGGTTTCGTGACCCTGGGCTTTTTCATCTTCAACGAACTCGGCATCTCGGGCGGTCTGGTGCAGATGGTGTCGCACGGTTTCGTCTCGGGGGCGATGTTCCTCAGCATCGGCGTGCTGTATGACCGCGTGCATTCACGTGAGATCGCTGCCTATGGCGGCGTGGTGAATACCATGCCCAAATTCGCGGCCTTCGCCGTGCTGTTCGCCATGGCCAACTGCGGTCTGCCGGCGACGGCCGGTTTCGTGGGCGAGTGGATGGTGATCCTCGGTGCGGTGAAGTTCAATTTCTGGATCGGCATGCTGGCCGCCACGGCGCTGATCTTCGGCGCGGCCTACACGCTGTGGATGGTCAAGCGGGTGTACTTTGGTGCCATCGCCAACGATCACGTTCGCGAGCTGACGGACATCAACCGTCGCGAGTTCTTCATGCTGGCCGTGCTGGCCATTGCCGTGATCGCGATGGGCGTCTACCCGAAACCCTTTACCGACGTGATGCATGTCTCTGTAGAAGAGCTCATCAAACACGTGGGCCACAGCAAGCTCTGATCTGGCTGTGACCATTGACCCAATGAAGGTCTGAGTGCAAATGAACGAGATGAATTGGCTTGCGTTGAGTCCGGAGATCGTGCTGCTGGGCATGAGCTGCTTGGTGGCATTGGTGGATCTGTTCGTCACGCATCCGCGCCGGCTGCCCACCTATCTGCTGACCCTGGCCACGCTGGCTGCGGTCGCCGGCTTGCATCTGGGCAATTTCAATGCCGGGGTCACGACCTACGCGATGCAGCACATGGTGGTGACTGACAAGATGGGCCATCTGCTGGCCTTCTTCGCCACGATTGCCGTGTTCGTGACGCTGGTTTATGGCCAAGCTTACGCGGCTGATCGCGACATTCTCAAAGGCGAACTGTTCACATTGAGCTTGCTCTCGTTGCTGGGCATCTCCGTGATGATCTCGGGCAACAATTTCCTGGTGCTCTATCTCGGGCTGGAGCTGATGTCCCTGTCGCTGTACGCGGCCGTGGCCTTGCGCCGGGACAACGCGGTCGCCACCGAGGCCGCCATGAAGTACTTCGTGCTGGGTGCCCTGGCGAGCGGCTTCTTGCTCTATGGCTTGTCGATGCTCTACGGTGCAACGGGTTCGCTGGACATCGGCGAAGTGTTCCGCGTGGTGCAAAGCGGTGCGCCGAACAAGCAGGTGCTGGCCTTTGGCTTGGTGTTCATCGTGTCGGGCCTGGCATTCAAGCTCGGAGCGGTGCCGTTCCACATGTGGGTGCCTGACGTCTACCACGGCGCCCCGACGATCACGACCCTGTTGATCGCGGGTGCCCCGAAGATCGCTGCGTTTGCGATGATCGAACGTTTGTTGATTGAAGGCCTGCTGGGTTCTGCGCAAGATTGGCAGCAGATGCTGATGGTGCTGGCGATTGCCTCGTTGGTGGTCGGCAATCTGGCGGCCTTGGCTCAGAGCAACCTCAAGCGGATGTTGGCCTATTCGACCATCTCGCAGATGGGCTTTGTATTGCTGGGATTGGCATGCGGCGTAGTGGGCACGAACACCTATTCCGGCGCCAACGCCTACAGCTCGGCGATGTTCTACATGATCACCTACGTGCTGACCACCTTGGGCACTTTCGGGTTGATCATGCTGCTGGCTCGCGGGGGTTTCGAGTCCGATGCGATCGCGGATCTGGCGGGCTTGAACAAGCGCAGTCCCGCCTTGGCTGGCGTGATGGCGGTTTTCATGTTTTCGTTGGCGGGCATTCCGCCCACGGTTGGCTTCTATGCGAAGCTGGCAGTGCTGCAGGCTCTGATCTCGACAAACGAGCAGCTATATTTGTATCTGGCTATCGCGGCTGTGATGATGTCGCTGGTAGGGGCCTTCTACTATCTGCGTGTGATCAAGGTGATGTATTTTGATGAGCCTGCCGACGCGTCACGGGTGCTGATTGCCGGTGATGCCAGGATGATGCTCAAGCTCAACGGCGTTGCCGTATTGATGCTGGGCTTGTTCCCTGGTGGCTTGATGGCGTGGTGTACCCAGGCCATCTTGAACGCGCTCTCGACCTGACTGTATTCGGTACGTTCTTCACCGGAAGACAGGCAGTGGACGTCAATGCGGCCATGTGGTGGGTGCTGGCCTTAGGTTTGACCGCGGCCAATCTGCCGTTCGTCAACAATCGCCTGTTTCTGCTGGGGCCTGCGCGGCAACCCAAGACGATCGCGTGGCGTCTGCTTGAATGGCTGATCTACTGCACGCTGGCTACCTTGGCTGGGCGCTGGGTGGAGGGGCTTGTCGGGCAGGTCTACCCTCAAGGCTGGGAGTTTTACGCCGTGCTGGGTTGCCTGTATCTCACGTTCGCCTTCCCGGGTTTTGTGTGGCAACAACTGCGTCGACGGCACTCCGTTTGATGCTGGCCGCGCTCGCCGGGTGAGCCGGTTCGGCGGGGAGAGGTGCATGCCGCTTCCGACGTGGGCATCTTCAGATTCTTTGGCCAGCCATGACTGCCTCCACCCCTCGTGCCGATCTCGTTGATGCCGCTGCGCTTGATCTGACTCGGGATGAGCACTTGCGCGAGCAGTGCATCCAGAGCGAGCAGGCCTATCGCGGGCACTTTCTGGATGTGCGCCGCGACGTGGTGCGCTTGCCGGATGGCGAGCAGGCTCCGCGTGAATATGTGCGGCATCCGGGCGCGGTGATGATCGTGCCGATTCTGGACGATGGCCGCTTGATCATGGAGCGGCAGTTTCGCTACCCGGTGGGGCAGTCGTTCATCGAATTTCCGGCGGGCAAGTTCGACGCCCACGAGGGCGGACTCGTTTGCGGCATGCGCGAGTTGCGCGAGGAAACCGGCTACACCGCCAAGCGGTGGGCGCGTGCCGGCGTGATGCACCCGGTGATCGGCTACGCCAACGAGGTGATCGAGATCTGGTTTGCCACGGGCCTGGTCGCTGGTGAACGCAAGCTCGACGATGGTGAGTTTCTCGATGTGTTTGCCGCCTCGTCCGATGAGTTGGATGCCTGGGCGCGCGACGGCCTGCTCACCGACGCCAAAACGCTGGTCGGGATGTTGTGGCTGGCCCAATGGCGGGCCGGTCGCTGGCCGTTGACGTGGCAGGATGTTGCGCAGCCATGAAGGTCTTGAATCTGCAGTGCCAGCGAGGCCACGGCTTCGAGGGCTGGTTTGAATCGCTGGCGGCGTTTGACGATCAACGCGAGCGGGGCCTGCTTAGTTGCCCGATGTGTGGCGAGTTGCAGGTGACGCGTCTGCCCAGTGCGCCGCGCCTGAATCTTGGGGCGACCCAGCCCGACCGTGCGCCCGAGGCGCAGGAGCTGTCGATCGAGCAACGCGTGCGAGCCATGTGGCAGCAAGCTGTCGAGCATGTCTTGAAAAACACCGAAGACGTCGGGGAGCAGTTCGCTGCTGAGGCGCGGCGCATGCACTACGGCGAAGCCGAAGCACGCAACATCCGGGGCCAGGCCTCGCTGGACGATATGCAGGCGTTGCGGGACGAAGAGATCGACGTCTTTCCGCTGCCCTTGCCGACGCCGCCCAAAGGCACCTTGCAATAACGATCGGGCGCTTGGCGCCGATCAATGGCCTGGGCTGATCAAGCGGCCCGGGTTGAGCAGGTTGTGCGGGTCGAGCGCTCGCTTGATGTGCTGCATCAAGGCCAGCGCGGTGGCGTCCTTGCGGCGCGACAGCTCACCCAGCCGCAATTGCCCAATGCCGTGTTCGGCCGCGATCGAACCGCTGCGTGCCACCACGGCATCGAACACCAGCTCGTTGAGCGCGCTTTCGTGGTCGCGCAAGAACGCGGCGGCATCACCGCCGCCGGCCTGCACGTTGTAGTGCAGGTTGCCGTCGCCCAGATGCCCGAAGGTGATGAGTTCGGCTTGCGGCCAGCGTTGCGTGATCTGGGCGTCAACGTGGGCCACGAAGCCGGGGATGGCCGACACCGGCAGCGAGATATCGTGCTTGACGTTGAGCCCGGCGGCGGCCTGGGCGAGCGGAATCGCCTGGCGCACATGCCACAGGGCGTGGGACTGCGTGTGCGACTGGGCCACCACCACGTCTTGCGCCACCTGTCCCGCCAGCAGCGCATGCAATGTCCGCTCGGCTTGCTCGTGGACGACCGACTCGGCATAGCCTGACGTGAGTTCGACGAGGATGGCCCAAGGTGCGGACGGCGCTTGCGACAGCCCGGCCGCCTGCGCGACTTGGGGCAGGTGATGGCGCACCAGATTCAGCGACGCCCGGTTCATCACCTCGAAGGCGGTGAGCTCGGGGCCGAAGGCGCTTTGCAGCCGTTGCAAGACCTCGACGCACGCGGGCAGATCGACGCAGGACACCCAGGCCGTCACCACGGTCGTGGGTTGCGGGAACAGCCGCAGCGTGGCGGCGGTGATGATGCCGAGCGTGCCCTCGCTGCCGATCAGCAGGCCACGCAGGTTGTAGCCGGTGTTGTCCTTGCGCAGGCCGCTGAGTCCGTTCCAGACCTCGCCTTGCGCCGTCACCACCTCCAAGCCGAGGCACAACTCACGGGCGTTGCCATAGCGCAGGACTTGCGTGCCGCCCGCGTTGGTGGCGAGGTTGCCGCCGATCGTGCAGCTGCCTTCGCTGGCGAGGCTGAGCGGAAACAGCAACCCGGCGTCTTGCGCGGCTTGCTGCACCGCTTGCAGCGTGCAGCCGGCCTCCACGATGAGCGTGAGGTTGGCGGCGTCGAGGCCGCGCAGGCGTTGCAGGCGCTGCAAGCTGAGCACCACCTGGCTGCCGCTGTCATCGGGCACCGCGCCGCCCACCGTGCTGGTATTGCCGCCTTGCGGCACGATGCTGATGCCGTGTTGGGCGCACAGGCGAACCACCGCGGCCACCTGCTCGGTCGAGTCGGGGCGCACCACGGCGAGCGCGCGGCCGCGATAGCGCTTGCGCCAGTCGATCTCGTAGGCGCTGAGGTCGGTGCCCGACAGCACGTGCGGCTCGCCCACGACGGCGCGCAGGGCAGGCAGCACGTGGTCGGCGGTCATGCGCGAGGCGCTCCGGTCAGACGCAGTCGGACGTAATAACCGCAGGCGGCAAACAGCGTGAGGCTGAGCCCGAGCTCGATGGCCGACAGCGTGACGACGCGGCCGGTTTCGCTGCTGATGCGCAGCAGGCCTTCGGTCACGTAGAGCCAGACCAGCAGCGAGGTCCAGCGATAGGTGTAGAGCCGGTGCTTGAGCAGACCGGCCACCGCCAGCGTCAGCGGCAGCACCTTGAGCGCCAGCGAGCCGCTGCCGCCGGGTAGCCGGGCGAGCCAGAGCTCCCAGGCCAGGCCCAGCGCGATCAGACCGATCACGCAGCTCACCGCCACGAAGCGGGCCACGTTGAGCGCGCGCAGTCGAGATTCTTCATGCATTGACATGGCTGGCATCATAGCCACCATGAGTTTCGACGCTGCATCCGCCAGCCGCGCCGCGCAACGGTGGCGCGAGCACACCAGCCAGCTGGCTCACACCCTGCGCACCTGGCCGTGGCGCGACACCGCGCACACGTTGCGCCAGCGTTTTCGCGAAGACCACTTGGCCATGACCGCCAGCAGCCTCACCTTCACCACCACCATCGCGCTGGTGCCCATGCTCACGGTGATGCTGGCGGCGTTCACGGCCTTCCCGATGTTCGGGCGGTTTCGCACGCAGCTCGAACGCTACTTCGTGCAGGGCCTGGTGCCCGACAGCATCGCCAAGCCGGTGCTGATGGCGCTCACGCAGTTCTCGGACAAGGCCAGCCGCCTCGGCACCGTCAGCCTGGTGGCGCTGGTGGTGTCGGCCCTGATGCTGATGCTCACCATCGACCGCACGCTCAACGACATCTGGCGGGTGCGCGCGCCCCGGCCCCTTGCGCAGCGCGTGCTGGTCTATTGGGCCGCCGCCACGCTGGGGCCCTTGCTGCTTGGCTTCAGCCTCTCGGTGTCGTCGTATGCGATCTCGGCATCGAAAGGGTGGGTCGGGGCGCTGCCAGACTGGTGGCACGTCGTGCTCGACCTGGCCGAGTTCGCCTTGCTGGCGCTGGCCATGACGGGCTTGTATCGCGTGGTGCCCAACACTTATGTGACGTGGGGGCATGCGTCGGCGGGCGGTTTGTTCGTGGCGATCGGCTTCGAGCTGGCCAAGCGCGGCCTGACGCTGTATCTGGGCAAGGTGCCTGTTTACTCGACCATCTACGGCGCGTTCTCGGTGGTGCCGATCTTCCTGATCTGGCTGTACCTGAGCTGGGTGATCGTGCTGATGGGCGCCGTGATTGCCGCCTACGCGCCGAGCATCCAGATGCGGGTGGTGCGGCGCCCCGACACGCCCGGCGGAGCCTTTCAGCTGGGTGCGATCTTGCTGCGCGAGCTGGTCAAGGCGCGGACCACCGAGTCGCGCGGCTGCAGCCTGGACCAGTTGTCGCACACCCTGCGCATCGACCCCTTGCAGATCGAACCCGTGCTCGAAGCCTTGGTCGAGCTCGATCTCGTCGGGCGTCTCGACGAAGATGGAGCGGCCCGCTACGTGCTGCTGGTGGACCCGGCCGAGACGCCGGCGGCGCCGCTGATCGCGCGCCTGCTGCTGCGTCCTGCGCCGGTGGTCAATGGTCTGTGGCACCGTGCCGGACTCGACGGCCTGAAGCTCGCCGACGTATTGGCCGATTGACGGTCAATTTGACGACCGCGGCCCATGCTGCGCTGCACGAAAGTATTCGCAACCGGTGTGACGCCGTTGGCGGCACGCGGGCCGGACACGCCCGCATTCGGGTCGCCCCGGGGCTTCCGCCACCAGGCGAGTGGGACTATATTGAGCCATCAACCCCCGTTCACCTCGTGAGGAGACACGCATGAAAGTCAGTGACATTCTTCGAGTCAAAGGCAGCGTGCTGTACACCGTTTCGCCCGACCAGCCGCTGTCGGCAGCGGTCACCACCATGGCCGAGCACGACATCGGCTCGCTGGTCGTGATGAGCCACGGTGATCTGGTGGGCATGTTGACCTTCCGCGAGGTGATGCGGGCCGTAGTCAAGAACGGGGGCACCTGGGGCGGCACGCTGGTGCGCTCGGCCATGGACGATCACCCGCTCACCTGCACGCTCGAAACCGAGATGGACGAAGTGCGCCGCATGATGCTCAACCGCCATGCCCGCTACATGCCCGTGCTCAACGGCCGCATGCTGATGGGCGTGATGTCGTTCTACGACGTGGCCAAGGCGGTGGTGGACGCGCAAGATTTCGAGAACCGCATGCTCAAGGCCTACATCCGCGACTGGCCGGTTGAAGAGGGCGAGCAGCGCCCCGAAGCCGCCTGAGGCGGCGCGGGCATCTCACAGTCAGGCCAGCGGCTGCGCGGCCTGTCAAAATAGCGGGCGGGCGCATACCGCCCGTTTTTTATTGGCACCGCGAGAATCCCCACCATGGCCGGCAGCACGTTTGGACAGCTCTTTTCCGTCACCAATTTCGGCGAGTCGCACGGCCCGGCCATCGGCTGCGTGATCGACGGCTGCCCGCCCGGGCTGGAGCTGAGCGTCGATGACATCCAACCCGATCTTGACCGCCGTCGCCCCGGCACCTCGCGCCACGTGACGCAGCGCAACGAGCCTGATGCCGTCGAGATCCTGTCCGGCGTCTTTGAGGGCAAGACCACCGGCACGCCGATCTGTCTGCTCATCAAGAACACCGACCAGCGCAGCAAGGACTACGGCAACATCCTGCAGACCTTTCGCCCCGGTCATGCCGACTACACCTACTGGCACAAGTACGGCATCCGCGATCCGCGCGGTGGTGGCCGCTCGTCGGCGCGCCTGACGGCCCCGATGGTGGCGGCCGGCGCCGTGGCCAAGAAGTGGCTCAAGCAGCAATACGGCACCGCGTTTCGTGGCTGCATGACGCAGCTCGGCGAGATCGAGATCCCGTTCGAGAGCTGGGATCACGTGCCCCACAACCCCTTCTTTGCCGCCAATGCGTCGAGCATCCAGCAGCTCGAGGACTATATGGACGCGCTGCGCAAGGCCGGCGATTCGTGCGGGGCGCGTATTTGTGTCGAGGCCACCGGCGTGCCCATCGGCCTGGGCGCGCCGCTGTTCGACAAGCTGGATGCCGACATCGCCTACGCGATGATGGGCATCAATGCCGTGAAGGGCGTCGAGATCGGCGCGGGCTTTGCCAGCGTGGCGCAAAAGGGCACCGAGCACGGCGACGAACTGACCCCCGGCGGCTTCAAGTCGAACAACGCGGGCGGCGTGCTCGGCGGCATCAGCACGGGGCAGGACCTGCGCGTGTCGATCGCCATCAAGCCCACCAGTTCGATCCACAGCCCCAAGGACTCGATCGACTTGAGCGGCCAGCCGTCGGTCGTGCAGACCGTGGGGCGCCACGACCCGTGTGTGGGCATCCGGGCCACGCCGATCGCCGAGGCGATGCTGGCGCTGGTGCTGATCGATCACGCCTTGCTGCAGCGGGCGCAGTGCGGTGATGTGCGGGTCGATACCCCCCGTATCGCGGCGCAGCGCGATTGATTCTTCGCGCCGCAGAAAAAAAGGTTCATCGAGGATTTCCGGGGAAGGCTGCGCGGATCTTGAGAAAGAAGTACTCCTCGTCGCGGTAGCCATAGGCCCGTCGTTTGATGAC
>NZ_JAYSBZ010000040.1:0-29788 GCF_041915145.1 Aquabacterium sp.
CGACTA
The DNA here is from genome assembly GCF_041915145.1 of Aquabacterium sp. GTDB lineage: Bacteria > Pseudomonadota > Gammaproteobacteria > Burkholderiales > Burkholderiaceae_C > Aquabacterium. The sequence goes on from NZ_JAYSBZ010000040.1 coordinate 7, forward strand.
CCACCTCGCCACCCCCGCGCTGGCTGAAACCGCGCGCGCCGCGTCGATCTACAAAGAGCAGTGGTTCAGCGACCACGCGCCGCTGACGATCGACTACGAGTTCACGTTGTAACTGGCGGGCTGCTCCCAGGCGGGCGGCGGTTGCACTCTTAGCAACTCGACACACAAGCCATCTCAAGCGCGGGCGCGATCCACCCGAAACATCAGGGGATCACCCAAATTGGCAGGTGAAAGCGGGGTTCGTCGGCGCGCCGGTCTGGCGCGGTCGGCGGCACCATCCGTGATCAGATTGCCAGCCGACCCGATTTGCTTTCGAGGAGCCCACCATGCAACGCACCGCCCGCATCCTGCTGCTGCCCGGCTTGTGCTGCGCCGCCCTGTTCTCGCCGCTGCTGGCGCGGGCCGATGGCCTGCAGGGCGGCGGGGTGTACGCGGCCGTTGGCGTGCCCGGGCTGATTGCCGGCTACGCCTTGCCCGTGACCAGGACGCTGGTGGTGCGCGCCGACTTGTCCACCCTCGGTTCGCAGCACTGGAGCGGCAACGAGTCGGGCAACGAGTACCAGGGCTCGCTCAAGTTCAACCGCGCAGCCCTGCTGGGCGACTACCACTTTGCCGACAACTGGCGCATCACCGGCGGGGTGACGCTGCAGCACGGCCAGCTCGACATCCACTCGTCGGGCGCCGGCCTCACCAGCGTGGGCGATACCGCCGTCACGCCGCAGCCGGGCGACAGTTTCGATGCGGTCATCAAGCTCCCGCGCTTCACGCCCTACATCGGGCTGGGCTTCGGCCGCTACGCCGGCTCGTCGCAGGGCTGGAACGTGGTGGGCGATGCCGGCGTGATGGTCGGCAAGTCGAAGGTCAGCGGCGGCCTGAGCGGCCCATCGGCCGGTCTGGTGTCGCAAAGCGATGTCGATAAGGAGCTGCAAAAGGTGTGCGACGGCGTCGGCAAGGTCAAGGTGATCCCGCAGCTCACGCTGGGGGCGAGCTACCAATATTGAGTCTTTGAGCCATTGAATCGAGCCGCCTGCGGCGGTTGCCCCGTGGCGCCGAAGTCGCCACACTTTGAGCTCAAAATCGGCGCTTTCGCCGCTTCGGGGCTCTCATGTTTCGCTACCTCACCGTTCCTGTCACGCCGTTCGAGCAGAACTGCTCCATCGTCTGGTGCGACGAAACCCTCGACGCCGCCGTGATCGACCCGGGGGGCGACCTGCCGCTGCTGCAGCGCGAGATCGACCGGCTGGGCCTCAACCTCCAGGCGATCTGGCTCACGCACGCGCACATCGACCACGCCGGCGGCGCGGGCCAGCTGGCGCGCGAGAGCCGCCTGCCCATCGTCGGCCCGCACGAGGGCGACCAGTTCTGGATCGATGGCCTGCCCAAGCAGAGCCAGATGTTCGGCTTTCCGCCGGCGGAGAGCTTCAAGCCCACGCGCTGGCTGCACGACGGCGACACGGTGCAGATCGGCCACTGCACGCTGCAGGTGCGCCACTGCCCCGGCCACACGCCCGGCCACGTCGTGTTCTTCGAGCCCACCACCCGGCGCGCCTTCGTGGGCGACGTGCTGTTCGCTGGCAGCATCGGCCGCACCGACTTCCCGGGGGGCGACTATCAGACGCTCATCAACTCGATCACGCAGCGGCTGTGGCCCATGGGGAACGACGTGGTGTTCATTCCGGGCCACGGCCCCGAGAGCACCTTTGGCGACGAGCGCGCGACCAATCCGTTCGTGGGCGGGACCTGATCCCCCGCCAGGTCGGACGAGGCTCAGGGGCGTTGGGCCGGCGGCGGATACCAGTCGGCGGGCGCCACCACCTTGGCCTGTTCGGGGTCGGCCCGGTAGTGCGGCGACATGATCTGCACGCCGTGTTCGTTGAACACATCCTGAATGGCGGCGTGCAGGCGGTTCATCGCCTCGGCGCGCGGTCGCGGTTGCGACGGAATGGCCTGGCAGACGAGGCGGTACTCCACATAGAAGTCCGACAGCGCGGTCTGGAACACCGCGGGCTTGGGCTCGTCGAGCACGCCTTCGGTGCGGTGGGCGGCGTCGATCAGCATGGCGTGCACCTGGCGCCACGGCGTGTCGTAGCCGATGGTCACCACGGTGTCGAGCACGTAGCCCGGCCCGTTGACGGTGCGCGAGTAGTTCTTGGTGACCGCGCCCAGGATCAGCGCGTTGGGCAGCGACAGCTCCTCGCCCAGCCCGGTGCGGATGCGCGTGGCGAAGGTGCCCAGTTCGGTGACGGTGCCTTCATGCTCGCCGACGCGAACGTATTCGCCGACGCGAAAGACGCGCGAGAAGGTGAGGATCACGCCGCTGGCGGCCTGCCCCACCAGGCCCGATGCGCCCATCGACAGCATCAGGCCGACGAGCACCGACAGGCCCTTGAAGGCCTCGGTCTGCGCGCCGGGCAAATAGGGGTAGGCCATGGCCAGCGCGAACAGCCAGATGATGGCGCTGGTGAGGCGGCGGGTGGGGCCGACCACGTCGGCGTCGAGCCAGCCCAGGCGCAACTGGCCTCGCTGCACGCGGTCGAACACGTTGGCCAGGCTGCGCACCACGAAGCGCGCGAGCAAGAAGATCACCAGCGCGACCAGCAGGCCGGGCACCCCGCTCACGATGCCGCGCGCCACCACGCCGATCACGCCGAGCAAGAAGCCGCGCAACTGTTCGCCCCACGCGCGGGTGTACGGAAAGCGCTCCAGCACGAAGCCGAGCCACGAATACAGCATCAAGAGCAGCAAGGCCCAGTAGCCGACGCGCACCGCGCGGCGGGCCAGGCGCAGCAGTTGGTCGGTCTGCACGAGGGGCAGGCCGGCAATGGCCAGACGCCGGCCGTGCAGTTCAGTGCGTTGCACGGCCCAGCGCTCGATCGAGCGACGGCCGCGGCGCGCCAGCCAGAGCAGCAGCGCGTAGATCGCGGTAACCCCGGCGGCCAGCCCGCTGGCGTGCAGCATGGCGCGCAGGTTCTGGCTTTCGCTCGACTCGCGAATGACGGTTTCGAGCGCGGCGGCAGCGTGCTGCGCGGCGGCTTCGGTGGACTCGCCGGCCAGCGCGTCGACGTCGTCGTGCGTGACGATGAACATCATTGCGCTATTGATCTGCACTTCGTAGCCGTAGGGGATGGGCGCGAGGCTCACGAGGTGCTGGGCGCTGCCGTCCTGCAGCCGCGCCAGGATGCGCTGCTCGGCCGCCTGCACGCGCTGTGCCGGCGGGTTGTGCAGCAGCTCGGCGCGCAGCACGGCCACGTCGCGGTTGAAGAGGCGCAGCGTGGCCGGGGTATCGGACACCGCCGTGGGTGCGTAGTCGGTGGAGGCCGCCTCGGCCGCTGTGCTGGCAGACGCCGATGCGCTGGCGGCCACGGGCTTGGCATGCGGCGCCGGTCGGGCATGGGCACTTGCGGCAGCCAGGTGGATGCCGAGGCCGCAGGCCAGCGAGAGGGCGATTCGAGCGATGACTCGAAGGTCGATGAGCGAGACAGATGCGTGCGATGAGGTCACGTCGAGGCTCCCAGACAAACTGGGGTCGATTGTCGGCAAGAAATGCGGGGCCGGGCACCGCGCTCCGGCTGCCCCGTCAAGGCAGCAGCAGCTCGGCGCGGTGCTCGTGGGGCTCGGTGTGGTCCGCCCATTGGCGCAGCGTGGTGCACAGCTCGATGCAGTAGCCCGTTCCCACCCGCTCGACGTGCAGGCGTGCCAGCCCGCTGCCGCGCCACGCCGGTGTGCCGCCCGGCAGCTGGCTGTGCAGCGTGAGCGGCAGTGCGCCGGCGGCGGTGTGCACGCGTAGCGGTTCGTCGAGCCACAAGGCTTCGGGCCAGGCGTCCATGTAGGGCAGGGGCGAATGCAGCGGCGGCGTGACCACGGCGGCGCCCACGGGCTGGCCGGCCACGTCCACGCGCAGCAGGGTCGAGACGTGGTAGTCGCCGGATAGCAGCATGAAGCGCAGACCAGGTTGGCGTTGTTGAGCCTGCGCCAAGGTGTCGAGCAGCCATTGGCGGTCGGCGGGCGACCAGCTCAGGTCGTCCGGGTCGCCGGGGTTGGCGGGGTCGGCATCGAAGCGCTGAGCGGGCAGGGCCACGCTGCCGGTGACGATGAGGTTGAGCTGGCGCGCGGCCTGGGGCGAGCGCAGCCAGCGTTCGACCAGACGCTTGGTGTGCGCCGAGAAGATGCCGCCGGATGGCCCCGGGTAGGGGTGGCAGGCGCGCTCGCTGCGGGTGTCGATCACCAGCGCGCGCAGTGGCCCGGCCTGAAAGCCGTAGACCAGCCGGCTCGGGTCGCGCTGCGCTTGAAACTGCTGGAAGGCGCGCTGCGCCTGCTTGGCCACGAAGGTGGACACGAGCTGCTCGGGCGGTACCTGCGGCACGCGCGTCTTGACGATGGGCGCGGCGTTGGGGAAGTTGTCGGTGAACTCGTGGTCGTCGGGCGTCATGTAGACGGGCAGGCGCGCCAGCATGTCGCCCAGGCGCGGCGCCTCGCCGGCTTCGAGCTTGGCGCGCCGAAAGGCCTGCTGGTGTCGCTCGATGAAGCGCTGCGTCGGGCTGTGCGGGTCGGCCAGCCCGCCGGTGGCGTCGGCGTAGATCTGGTCGCCCACCAGCAGGCCGAAAGCCGGGGCGTGCGGGTGTGCCGCCGGGGCCGGGTGCGGGCACACCGCGCGGATCGATTCGTTGACGCGGCTGTCATCGAAGCCGGCGCCGGGGTAGCGGCAGCTCGCCGCGACGAAGCGCACGCTGGCCGGCTGCGCGTCGGGCCAGACGCTGTGCAGGGCCGTGGCGCCCACCTGGGCGTGGCGCCATTGCGCCGACTCGGGGAAGAGCTTGAAGATCGACACCGAATCGCGCACCGGCCGGTCGAAGGGGTGAAAGGCTTGCAGGCGGGCTTCGCGCTGCGCGATCAGGTTGGCGAGCCAGTGCTCGAGGCCGTCGGGCGCCTGGCCGGCTGGCCAGCAGCTGGCTTGTTGCGTGGGGTCGGTGAGGGCATCGAGCGCGGCGTGCAGCGGTAGCACGTCATCGAGCGGGCTTTGGGGTGCGCCGCACACCAGTGTTTCGTGGACGCTGAAGGCTTCGATCTCGATGCCGGCCTCGGGCGCCAGCCAGGCGCGCGGCAGGCGCAGCTCGCCGACGCCGAAGCGCACCTGGCCGTCGAAGGTGGGCGCGCGTTGCGCTTCGGCCAGCGTGATGCCGCCAGCGGGCACGTGCACGCGCCGCATGCGCAGCACTTGCGTGAGCAGCAGCCGGCCGCCCTGCCGCACATGCGCCACGGCCCAGGTGCGCATGCCCAGCGGCGAGCGCGAGCTGCGCTTGGCGTCGGAGAAACGATCGTCGATCTGGAAGGACACGCGCACGCTCACCGCTGTGTTGCCGAAGGCGCGCACGCGGCCGACGAAGGGCCCGCTGCGCGGGATGCGGGCGGTGGCCAGCACGCGCGTGGGGCCGTGCGGCGCGCTGGTCGGCCCCTGGCTCGCTTGCGCCAACAGGTGGTCGAAGACCTGCACGAGCTGCGGGAAGACACGCTGCGGCGCATGCCGGCCGATCAGCACGTCGAGGTGGCCGTGGCCGGGCACGCTCAACAGCGCGGGCGGCGTGCCGTCTGGCCGCGTCGGGCCGTGCAAGGCTTGGCCGACCAGTGCGGCCCAGTCGGGCTGCAGGCGCTGGTATTGGCGGGCCGAGCGGTGCGCGCTTTCGACATGAAAGAGCTCGTTCTCTTCGCCGTGCAAGAACACGATCGGCAAGGCGAAGTGGCGCCGCAGGTTGGCGTCGTGCACGTAGGTGTAGAAGCCGTCTTCGTTGACGAGCCGCTCGGCCTGCACGCACTTGGCCGCGTGAGCGAACAGCCGCACGTTGGCGTCGCCGAACAGCAGGGGCAGTTCGGCGTGCGTGGCCTCGAGCAGGTTGCGGTGCTTGAACAGCGGCGCCTCGATGAAGCGGATGCGTCGGCATGTGGCGGCGTGGTCTTCGCCGCCTGGAGCGTGCAGGCGCTTGTACAGGCCGGCATCGTCGCGGCCGTGAATCGTCGGGCACTGCTCGTCCTCGGGCACCGGCAGCGCGCTGAAGAGGCGGTCGGCCCAGGCTTCGGTCAGGTTGTCGACCGGGCCGCGCACGGCGAACGGAATGTAGGCGCGCCCTGCGGTGTCGCGCAAGAAACCCGGCACCCAGGTCTTGGCCTGTAGCAGCGGCGTGCCGATGCAGAACGGGTGGGTCTGCGAGATCACGGCCCCGGCCAGTTTGGGGCAGACCGGTGCGAGCGGGTCGGCCTTGTGGCGCGCCTGCCGGCCGTGGCGGTAGCTCAGCCGGCCCGACAGCAGCGCCATGCTCATCGAGGCCGCGCCGATGCACTGCGCGAAGGCGAAGATCTGCGGGCGCACCAGCGGCCGGCCGGCGCGGCGGAAGTCGCGACGCAGGGTGCGCAGCACGGTGTTGACGGCAGCGGGCCAGTCGTAGCTGCCGAGCTGGTCGATGGTGCTGGGCTCGCGGTGGTGCGTGAGCCGCGTGCTCAGGCGGTGCTCCAGGATCCACACCTCGTAGCCGGCCGCGTAATAGGCCTCGGCCAGATTGGTGGGCAGGCTCTTGAGCGTGAAGGTGTAGCCCGACTGGCTGAAGGCATGCGCGAGCAGCACGCTCTTGACGCGGGTGACGGGTTGACCGTGCCAGTGGCCGGGCTGCGTGTCGGGTAGCGCGGGGTGGCCATCGTCGCCGGGGCGGGCGTAGCGCCACAGCCGCAATTGCAGCGGCGCGTGCCGCTCGCCGGGCAGGTCGCTCGACGACTGGCCGCGCGGCACCTCGAAGTCGATGGCCTCGGGCAGCACCGAGCGGTCGGGCTGGCGCAGGTGCGTTTGCCACAGCGGCGCGTTGTCGATGAGCGCGCGGCCCGAGTAGGCGGGCAGCGTGAAGTCGAACAGCCGCGTCTTGATGGCGAAGCGCGAGAACAGGCCGAAGTAGGCGCTCAGCGCGAGCGCGCCGTTGGTGAGGTCACCCAGGCCGCCGAGTTCGAGCGGCAGCTTGGTGAAGTAGTAGTGCGGGTCGAGGTCGTAGCGGCCCCGTGCCAGCTCGCGGGCGCTGTGCGCGTCATAGACCTTGACGTGCAGGTTGCCGGACTGTTCGAGGTAGCTGGCGCGCGGCAGCGGGCGCGGGCCGCGCGACTCGGCAGGCTGCACGGCGCGCCGCAGCATGCGCGCGCTCCAGCGCAGCAGCTCGGGCCAGGTGGCGGCGTAGCTGACCTGCTTTTGCCCGATCAGGCGCAGCTCGGGCGGCCAGTGGTTGGGCTGACCCGCGCTGGCGGCTGGCAGGCGAAAGCGCATGTCGTAGAGCATGGCGCGGCGTTCGCTGGCGTGGTGCAGTTGTCGCAGCAAGCTGGCCAGCGCGCGCAGCAGGCCGCCGAGACCTTCGCGGGCCCAGAGTTCGCGCAGCCAGGGGCGGCTGCCTTCGCTGTGGCCGCGCAAGATGAGCCAGGTGGCAAAGGCGCGCGGGTGGCGCCCGAAGTCGCGCGCGGCCACCACCAGTCGGCTCAGCACGCGGCGCACCGCGCGGCCGAGCGGGCCGGGCAGATCGTCTACCCACAGCGGCAGGGCCGGGTGGTCGATGGCGGCGATCAGGTTGGTCTGGGACGACAGCAGCTCGTAGCGCGCCTGGTCGTCGCTCGTCGCGCCGGGGGCCGATGCGGTTTGGCGGTGGAGCCGCAACTGGCTGGCCGCGCCGGTGCGCAGACGCGGGGCGTGCAGCGGGGCGTCCCACATCGCGAGCCAGTCGTCGTGCTCGAAGGTGAGTTGCAGGTCGCTGCTGATCACGGCGGGTTCGCTCACGGGGTGCGGCCAGGCCAGCGCCGGGCAGACCATGCGCTCGTGCATCGTCACCTCGAAGCGCGGGCGTTGCGGTCGGGCGTAGGCGGTGTAGAGCGGGTCGGCGTGCGCCAGGGCTTCGGTGTGATGCGCGTCGGGCGCGCCGGGGGCTGCGTGTGCCGGGCGCGCGGGCAGGTGGTCCATCGCGCGTTCGGCCAGCGCGGTGATGGTGAGCAGCGGGTTGACGCCGAGCGCCGTGGGCACGATGGCGCCGTCGAGCACGTAGAGGCCGTCGTGCACGTCGCCATCGTCGTTGGCCCAGACGCGGCCGAGGTGGTCGACCACGCTGCTGGCCGGGTCGTCGCCCATCGCGCAGCCGCCGAGCGGGTGCACGGTGGTCAGCGCCGGCTCGGGCTGGGGCCCGCTCATCGTGGTGCGGGCCGAGCCGGGCAGCATTTGCCAGTTGGGCGCGTGCAGCAAGGTGGCGCCGTTGTTGCGCACGGCTTGCAGCACGTCTTCTTGCCGCTGGTAGGTGCGCAGGTCTTGCGGGGCTTCCCAGTAGGGCACGCTGGCGTCGCGGCCACCCACCCACACGATGCGGCCCTTCGAGCCATCGTGCCCCATCGTCAGCAGCACCTGGGTGCGACGCGGCAGGCTCTGCGCGGCGGTGCGCGCGTCGGCGGCGAGGTGGTCGCCCACCGACAGCGGGTCGGGTTGGCCGACGATGCGCTCGCCCTGCCACAGCGCGCCGCGCGGTGGTTGAAAGCGCCAGTGGTCGAGCTGGGCCAGCGTGTAGAGCGTGGCCAGGCCTTCGGCCCACAGCCGCCCGATGGCGCCCGGCACGGCACCTTCTTCGATGATGAGGCGCTCTTCGAGCGCGCGCGGCGCGCCTTGCGCGGGGTCGCGGCGCAGGTCGATCACGGCGCTGATGCAAGGGCCCACGCCGTGGTCGGGCACGGTGCCCTCGGCCGGGGGCGGCGTCTGCCAGGTGTCGGCGCCCACCCCCACCGCGTTGACGGGCTGGTTCTCGTTGATCGAGAACGTCAGGCTGTCGCCGTTGGCCGAGAAGCGCGCGCCCAGGGCGCCCGACAGCCAGAACGCGGCGCCGGCGCGGTCGCGCGAGCGTTGCAGCAGTTCGGTCGAGCCGAAGGTGCCGGCGGCCACCACCACCAGCGCGGCGTCGAGGTTGCAGCCGTCGGCCTCGGCGCAGTCCTGCCAGCTCAGGTGGGCCTGCACGCGCTCGGTGGGCAGCACGCGCAGCCGCCAGCGGGCGCCGGGCGCGGCGGCGGCGTCTCCGGTGAGTGGCTGCAAGGTGTAGACCGTGGCGCGGCTGACCACGCGCACGCCGTGCTCGTGCACCGCTTCGGCGAGGTAGGTGTCGCGCAGCGTGCGCTTGGCGCCGGGCACGTTGCAGCCGCTGGCGCAGTCGCCGCAGCGGGTGCAGTGCGCGGGGTCGATGGTCACGTCCACCGGCTGGGCGCGGGCGCCGGGTTCGATCGCCTGCGCCAGCCGTTGCAGCGCGGCGGTCTTGGCGAACGGCGCGGGCTGGCCGGGTTCGTGGAAGCGGTGGCCTTGCAGCATCTGCCGCGCCACGGCGAGGTAGTGGGCGAGACTGCGTTGTGGCGCTTCGCGGTCGCGGCGCAGCGCGCTGGGCCAGGCTTCTTGCGCGAAGACGTCGGGGTCGGGCTCGAACAGCACGCCGGCGTTGATCAGGCTGCCGCCCCCCACGCCGTTGGCTACCAGGGCGAGCGCGCCGGGGCCGACGCGCCACTCGAACAGGCCGGTGGCGCGGCCCGTCACGGCGCGGCCATCGGGCGACGGCGCCCGCACGTGCTTGGGCAGCACGCCGAGGTCGTTTGGAAACTCCCCCGGCCGGTACTCGGAGCCGCGCTCCAGCACGGTCACCCGCCAGCCCTTTTGAGCCAACCTGAGCGCGGCGACCGCGCCACCGTAACCCGAGCCGATCACCACGGCATCCAGGGCCCGCATCGGCGAGTTGGCTTGCAGCCAACGCAGCAACGGGGTGGACAGGTGAGGGGCCGGGCTGCGCGAGTAAGGCCTGTCCATCTTGCCTCCCCTGGAGCCGGTTACGGCTCGTTACAGCTTGATTGGGGGCATTTGTAACGCAAGTCGGCCGGGGGTGCACGCAAAAGGCGGCGGCGCGCGCCGAATTCGCACGCTTTGTGTGGCGCACGCGCCACCGGGTGCGGTCAGCCCAGCAGGTCTTCGAGCTGCTCGGGCTTGAGCGGCTTGAGCAGCATGCTCACGTTGTCGGGCAGCAGCGTGGGCGAGACTTCTTCGCCGGTCACGATGGCGGCCGGGCAGTCGCCGAACTCGGCGCGCAGCCGTTTGATGGACTCGATGCCGTTGTCGCCCAAGCCGAGGCGGAAGTCGGCCAGGATGAACTCGGGCACGAAGCCGCGCGCCCGGCAATCGGTGAGGGCGCGTTCCAAGTCGGCGGCGCTGATGACCTGCGCGCCGTATTCGATCAGCCACATCAGCGTGGCCTCGCGCGCCAGGCGGTCGTCTTCCAGCAGCACGATGCGGCGGTAACGCAGGGGTCGGCGTTGCCGGGGCTCGCGCGCGCGGCTGGGGGGCTGCACCATGGCCGCGCGGGCCAATTGCAGGCGCACGGTGGTGCCGACGCCGCGGGCCGAGTCGATGGCGATCTGGCCGCCCATCAGGTGCACCATGTGGGCGGTGATGGCCAGGCCGAGGCCGAGGCCGTCCACTTCGGCTTCGCGCGCCGAGCGACCACGGTAGAAGGGGTCGTAGATCTGCGGCAGGTCGTCGGGCTCGATGCCGGCGCCGGTGTCGGTGATGACGATGTGCGCCAGGTGGTCTTGCGCGGTGCATTCCATGGTCACGCCGCCGGTCTGCGTGAACTTCACGGCGTTGTCCACCAGGTTGCGCAGCACGCGGTCGAGCAAGGCCGGGTCGCCCCAGACGGCCAGGTTGTCGGCGCAGCTCACCGTGAGCTTGAGGTCGCGGTCGTGGCAGCGGGCGTCGTAGGCGGCCTGCACGGCATGGCAGATCGGGCCGAGCGCCACCACGCGGCGTTGCGCGTGCAGGGTGCCGGCGTCCATGCGGGCCAGCTCGAGAATGCCGCGGAACATCGCCTCCACCGATTCGGCCGTCATGCGGATGCGCGCGCCGAGCTCGTGCTGCCGTTCCGGCTCGGCGTTCTGCAGCAGGCCGCTGAGCAGCATCAGTGCGTGCACTGGCTGCAGCAGGTCGTGACTGGCGGCGGCCAGAAAGCGCAGCCGGGTGCGCTGGGCCGACTCGGTCTCGCTCAGGGCGCGTTCGAGCTGGTGCACGAGCTGCCCCTTTTCATGGCGGATCAGGATGGACTCGTCAAACAGCTCGGCCAGCCGCAGCGAGAAGCGACCCAGGATCAGGCTGGCCACCGCCATGATCGCGGTCAGCCCGATGGCGGCGTCGCGCGACTCGGACATGAACCAGCCGGCCGACAGGTTGCCGAACGACACCAGCATGTACAGCAGGTAGATGCGCGGCTGCAGCCCGATCACCAGCACGGCCACGGAGATCCAGCTCACCAGCACGCCGGTGAACAGCGCTCGCATCGAGGGGTCGAGCTGCGGGTAGAACAGCGGCGCCGGCAGCGTATTGAAAAAGCCCAGCAGGGCCGAGCTGATCAGGCTGACGCGGATCACCTGATCCGGGTGGCTGGCGCGCCGCGCCACGCGGTGGATGACCACGTCGCGCAGGCCGTAGCCGAACACCATCAGCGCCGCCCAAGTGGCGACGTGGTGCCAGTGAATCCGCGTGATCAGGATGCCCGAGAACGCCGCGGTGGACACCAGCGCGCCAACGGCGCCGGAGCGGGTCTGGCGCACCAGCAGATTGGCTTTCTCGCGGGCCAGGCGCTGCGAGGAGTCTTCGTAGCTCTGCTCTTGCGGCGCGATCGAATCCATCGCGGTGGCTTTCATCGGCGGGCCCCGTCTGGCGAGCGGGTGGGCAGGGTCATGGGAGGTCTCGCTCCAGATAGACCATCACGGCCTTGACGAATTCGGCGGCGGGGCGCGCCACGCGCTCGACCAGTTGATCGGCGGCGTCGTCCTCGATGGCTTGCAGGATCAGGTCGTTGATGCCGCCCACCACGGCCATCGCCACGGCGGGGTCGAGGCTGTGCTTGGCCGGGCGTTGCAGCTTGACGATCTCGACCTGCATGCACAGGAAGTCGGCGAAGCGGCGGCCGATGTCGCGGCGCACCTTCAGCCCCCGCGCGCCGATGGCCAGCAGCTCGATGAACAGCGCCCGGATCAGCGCCGGACGCAGCTGCAGTCGGCCCAGATAGGCGCGCACCACGGTATCGAGCTGCGCCTCCCATTCGAGGTTGGGAGTGAAGTGCGTCGCGATGGTGCGCAGGGTGTCTTCGCTGACCGCCTCGCACAGCGCGAGCAGGCAGTCTTCCTTGCTGCTGAACTGCTCGTAGAACGTGCGCTTGGACACCCGCGCCGCCGCCACCACGTCGGCAATCGTCACGTCGTGGTAGCTCCGGTGCGCCAGCGCCTGGGCCAGCCCTTCGAGCAGGCGGCCGCGGTGGTCGTCGCCCGTCAGCAGGCTGAGGGCCTGCGGCGAGGCGGGGGCGTCGAGGGGGGCGTCGGTCATGGGCTGGATTGTCGGGCAGTCGCCCGAGGGTTATTGGTACTTGACGGTACCGCTGGCGTTCCGTACCGTTCGGCCTGCGTTGGTACGCATTTGTACCAACGTGGTGAAACTTGTCCATCGGGGCATCGCCGCCCCTCGTCTTGTTGTCTGGAGTCATGATGTCCGTTGCTTCGCGTCTTGTCTGGCCGGCCGCCGCGCTGGCGTTGCTGGCCGTGGCCTGGGTGGCGGGCGCGCCGCCCGAGTCGGCCCCGCCGGCCGCGCCTCCCGCGCGGCTCGATGCCCTGCCGCCGGTGGCCGCCACGCCCGAGCGGCCCTGGAGCGTCACCAACCTGCCCTTTGCCTGCCAGGCCACCACCTGCGATGCCGACCTCTGGCTGCCCGCTGGCGCGAGCCACCCGCCGGTGATCGTGATGGCGCACGGCTTCGGCGCGCTCAAGAGCTGGGGGCTGCCGCCGTTCGCCGAGCGCTTCGTGCGCGCCGGCTTCGCCGTCTACCTGTTCGACTATCGGGGTTTCGGTCGCAGCGGTGGCCTGCCGCGCAACGTGGTGGACGGCGCCGAGCACGTCAAGGATTGGCTGGCCGCGGTCGATGCGATTCGCCAGCGCCCCGAAGTGGATGGCCGGCGACTCGGCATCTGGGGCACCTCGTACAGCGGCGGCTCGGTGCTGGCCGTGGCGGCGCAGCGGCCCGACGCGGTGCGCGCCGTCAGCGCCCAGGTGCCGTTCGTCAATGGCCTGCAGAGTGCGCTGAACTACCCGCTGCGCTACCAGTTCAAGGCCGGCTGGTACGCGCTGCACGACGCCCTGCGCCGGCCCGATCAGGTGCCGGTCTACGCGCCCATCATCGACGAGCACGGCTTCTCGGCGCTCAACTGCCCCGAGTGCTGGAGCGGTTATCGCAAGATCGTGCCGCCCGGGCAGGAGGCGCTCAACAAGGTCGCCGCGCGCATCTTCCTGACGCTGCCCTTCTACGCGCCCGGCCGCCACGCCGACCGGGTCCAGGCGCCGGTGCTGCTGATCGCCGCCGACCAGGACGGCCTGATCCCGATACAAGGCGTGCGCGACGTGGCCAAGCGTCTGGCCCACGTCGAATACGTCGAGCTCAAGGGCGCCGACCACTTCGCGCCCTATACCGGGCCGGTGTTTGAAGACGTGTCGCGGCGCCAGCTCGCCTTCTTCCAGAAAACCCTGGCGGACTGAGGCCGTGCGGCGGCGTTGGGCCCTCGGGCTTTGGCGTACATTGGCGCGATGAGTTCGACGCTGACCCACGACCTGATCCCGCTGCTGACGCTGACGAGCTGGGTCAAGGCCGCCGCGGTGTGCGGCTTCAGTCTGCAACCCATCTTGCAGGGGCTGGGCATCGAGGCCGACCTGTCCCGTCTCGACAGCACGCGCGTGCCGCCGCTCACGCTGCTCGAACTGCTGGTGGTCTGCACCCAGGCCGCCGAGCGCGCCCAGGCCGCGCCCCACTCGTCGCACTACCCCTTCGTGCTCGGCGAGAGCTTCGCGTTCGAGTTCATGCCCGAGCTCGAGACCTTTCTCACCACCGCCACCACGCCGCGCGAGGCCCTGCGCGCCGCCGGCTGGGCCAGCGCGCTGATCAACCCGCTGATGCGTATCGCGCTCAAGGAGCAGGGCGACGAGGCCCGCGTGGTGCTCGACTTCGAGATCGATCTGCTCACCGTCGAGCCGCCCGTGAGCTACGTCGTCGAGGCCACGCTGCTGGGCCTGCGCAACATCGGCCGGCGCCTGATCGGCAGCAACGCGCCGCTGCGCCGCGTCAACTGGCGCCACCAGCGCCCGGCCTACGCGGCCGAATACGAGCGTCTCTTCGGCGCGGTCAATCACTTCGATCAGCCCGAAACCTCGCTGGTGTTCGACCGCCAGGCGCTCGACTGGCGCTTGCGGGGTGCCTTCCCCGAGCTGAACCGGCAGGCCGAGGCGCTCGTCGAGCAGCGCGTCAACGTGGGTCGCCAAGCCGCCGCTGGCGGGCCGCCCGCCACCTTGCACGAGCAGATCGACCTGCTGCTCGTGCAGCGTCCCGAGCTCATGGCCGGCGGGGTGGACACCGTGGCCACCGAGCTGGGTCTGCACATGCGTACCCTGCAGCGGCGCCTGAAAGACGAGAACCGCGTCTACGCCGACATCCAGGCCGGCGTGCGCGAGCGTCTGGCGCGGCGCTGGCTGGCCGAAGGCAAGCTCGACATCGAGGCCATCGCGCTCAAGCTCGGCTACTCCGACCGCCGTGCGTTCACCAACGCGTTCAAGCGCTGGACGGGCCGCTCGCCCAGCCAGTACCGCGCCGAGCCCGACGCCGCCTGACCCATCCCCCCTCCCAGCGCCGATCAGGGCGGCAGCCTATGATGGCGGGTTGCCCCGAGCCCGCCTGTCATGAGCCGTTCCAAGTCTGTTGAGCCCACCGCGCCTGCCCAGCCTGCCGCTGTCCCGTTTGCCGCCGCCCCGTCCGGCCAGATCCGCGTGCGTGGGGCGCGCACCCACAACCTCAAGAACATCGACCTCGACATCCCGCGCCACCAGCTGGTGGTGATCACGGGCCTGTCGGGGTCGGGCAAGAGCTCGCTGGCGTTCGACACGCTCTACGCCGAGGGCCAGCGCCGCTACGTCGAGAGCCTGTCGGCTTACGCGCGGCAGTTCTTGCAGTTGATGGACAAGCCCGATGTCGACGTGATCGAGGGCCTCGCCCCGGCCATCTCGATCGAGCAGAAGGCCACCAGCCACAACCCGCGCTCGACGGTCGGCACCGTCACCGAGATCCACGACTACCTGCGCCTGCTCTACGCCCGCGCCGGCACGCCGTTCTGCCCCGACCACGCCCTGCCGCTGCAGGCGCAGAGCGTGAGCCAGATGGTTGATGCCGTGCTGGCCCTGCCCGAAGACACCAAGCTGATGATCCTCGCGCCCGTGTTGCGCGACCGCAAGGGCGAGCACGTCGAGCTGTTCGCCGACATGCAGGCCCAGGGCTACGTGCGCTTTCGCATCGACGGCGTGGTCTACGACGCGGCCGACGTGCCCAAGCTCAAGAAGGTCGAGAAGCACGACATCGACGTGGTGGTCGATCGCATCAAGATCAAGCATGAAGACGTGGCCGGCGCGTCGGTCGAGGTGGCCGAGTCCGCCTTGCCGCAGGCACCGTCGGCCGGCTTGCGCCAGCGCCTGGCCGAGAGCTTCGAGGCCGCGTTGCGCCTGGCCGATGGCCGCGCCCTGGCGCTCGAAATGGACTCGGGCCACGAGCATCTCTTTTCGAGCAAGTTCGCCTGCCCGGTCTGCAGCTACTCGCTGGGCGAGCTGGAGCCGCGGCTGTTCTCGTTCAACTCGCCGGTGGGCGCCTGCCCGAGCTGCGATGGCCTGGGCCAGACCACCGTGTTCGACCCGACGCGCGTGGTGGCCTTCCCGAGCCTGAGCTTGGCCAGCGGCGCGGTGAAGGGTTGGGACCGCCGCAACCCCTACACCTTCTCGCTGATCGAAAGCGTGGCCACGCATTACGGCTTCGATGTCGAGGCGCCGTTTGAAGAGCTGCCCGAATCGGCCCAGCACGTGCTGCTGTATGGCTCGGGCGAGGAAGACATCAGCTTCACCTACCAGGCCGACGCGGCCAACGGCAAGAAGCGCAGCGTCAAGCGCTCGCATCCGTTCGAGGGGATCATCCCCAACTTCGCGCGCCGCTACCGCGAGACCGACTCGGCCACCGTGCGCGAAGAACTCGCTCGCTACCAGGCCGCCAAGCCCTGCCCCGACTGCCACGGCACGCGGCTGCGGCGCGAGGCGCGCTTCGTCAAGCTGGTCGATGCCGTTACCGGCGAGCAGCGCCCCATCTACGAGATTGCCCACGTCACGCTGCGCGAGGCCTTCGAATATTTCAACGGGCTGCAGCTCAAGGGCGCGAAGGCCGAGATCGCCGACAAGGTCGTGCGCGAAATCGGCTCGCGCCTGAAGTTCCTCAACGACGTCGGCCTCAACTACCTGAGCCTGGATCGCAGCGCCGACACGCTCTCGGGCGGCGAGGCCCAGCGCATCCGCCTGGCCAGCCAGATCGGCTCGGGCCTGACCGGCGTGATGTACGTGCTCGACGAGCCCAGCATCGGCCTGCATCAGCGCGACAACGACCGCCTCATCGGCACGCTGCAGCACCTGCGCGACCTGGGCAACAGCGTGCTGGTGGTCGAGCACGACGAAGACATGATCCGCGCCGCCGACCACGTCATCGACATGGGCCCCGGCGCCGGCGTGCACGGCGGCCGCGTGATGGCGCAAGGCACCTGCGACGAAGTCACCGCGAACGATGAATCGCTGACCGGCCAATACCTCGGCCGCAAGCTGCGCATCGCCGTGCCCCGGCAGCGCACGCCGTTCACCGCCGACACGCCGCGCCTCAAGCTCGTCAACGCGCGCGGCAACAACCTCAAGGGCGTGACGGTCGATGTACCGGTGGGCTTGTTCACTTGCGTCACCGGCGTGTCGGGCTCGGGCAAGTCCACGCTGGTCAACGACACGCTCTACGCGGCCGTGTCGCGCAAGCTCTATCAAAGCCACCAGGATCCCGCCCCGGTCGACGAGATCGAGGGGCTGGAGCATTTCGACAAGGTCATCAACGTCGATCAAAGCCCCATCGGCCGCACGCCGCGCTCGAATCCGGCTACCTACACGGGCCTGTTCACGCCGATTCGCGAGCTGTTCGCCGAGGTGCCGACGGCGCGCGAGCGTGGCTACGGCGCCGGGCGCTTCAGCTTCAACGTGGCCGGTGGCCGCTGCGAGGCCTGCCAGGGCGATGGCGTCATCAAGGTGGAGATGCACTTCTTGCCGGACGTCTACGTGCCGTGCGACGTGTGCTTCGGCAAGCGCTACAACCGCGAGACGCTCGAAGTGCTCTACAAGGGCGCCAACATCGCGCAGGTGCTCGACATGACGGTCGAAGAGTCGCACGCCTTCTTCAGCGCCGTGCCCAGCATCGCCCGCAAGCTGCAGACCCTGCTCGACGTGGGTCTCGGCTACATCCGCCTCGGCCAGAGCGCGACCACGCTGTCGGGCGGCGAGGCGCAGCGCGTGAAGCTGGCGTTGGAGCTCAGCAAGCGCGACACCGGCCGCACGCTCTACATCCTCGACGAGCCCACCACCGGCCTCCACTTTCACGACATCGAACTGCTGCTGCGCGTGCTGCACCAGTTGCGCGACGCGGGCAACACCATCGTCGTGATCGAGCACAACCTCGACGTCATCAAGACGGCCGACTGGCTCATCGACATGGGGCCCGAGGGCGGTGCCGGCGGCGGCGCGGTGGTGGTGACCGGCTCGCCCGAGGTCATCGCCGCCTGCCCCGACAGCTACACCGGCCGCTACTTGGCCCCGCTGCTGGGCGCCGACGTGGCCGAACGCGCGGCGTGATCGCCCCACATAGTTGGCACGGCGCGCTCGCGGCTTGCGGGCAGACCCTGAGTCGGTAGGGGGGCGGCTGTGACACAGTCAACAGACTGAACCCGAAGCCCGCCTCGTTGCGATTGCTGCCGTGCCTGATTTGCCCGACCTGACGCCCTCTCCAGAAGTTGCCGCCGAGCTGGCCGGTCTGCGGGCCGAGCTCGAGGTGGCTCGCGCTGAAGCCGCGCGTTGGCGCACCAGTTTCGACCTGTCGGCGGCGGGCATGGCGCTGGTGGGGCTGGACGGCGTGTTTCTCGACGTCAACCAGCGGCTGAGCCAGTTCCTGGGGTACTCGGTCGAGCAGCTGCGGCGCCTGCACTTTCAAGACGTCACCTACGCCGAAGACCTGCCGGTCAACCTGCGGGCCATGGACGACCTGATCGGCGGGCGGGTCGCCACCTATCACCTCGAAAAACGCTACCTGCGTGGCGACGGCGAGTGCGTGTGGGGATCGGTGTCGATCGCCCTGGTGCGCGATGGCGCGGGGGTGCCTCAGCACTTCATCGCGGTCGTCGAGGACGTCACCGAGCGCCAGCGCGCCATCGAGGCGCTGCGCCAGCGCGAGACGCTGCTCAGCAGCATGGGCAAGTTCGTGCCCGGCATCATCCACAAGATCGGCTTCCTGCCCGATGGCCGGGCCGAGTTTCTCTACATCAGCGATCGCGCGCTCGACATGTTCGAGCTCGACCCCGAGGTGATGGCGCGCGACTTCTACGCGCACCACACTCGCGTCCACCCAGACGACCTCGCCTATGTCCGGCGTCTGGCCCAGGCACCCGCGCCGGGGCAGACACTGGAGCCGGTCGATTTTGAATACCGCGTGATCCTGCCCGGCAAGGGGCTGCGCTGGTATGGCGGGCGGGTGCTGCCCGAGGTCGAGGCCGACGGCAGCGTCGTCTGGTACGGCCACACGGCTGACGTCACCGAGCACAAGCAGTTCCAGGCGGCCAAGGTGGCCGCGGTGGCCGCCGACGAAGCCAACCGCGCCAAGAGCGAATTCCTGTCGCGCATGAGCCATGAGCTGCGCACGCCGCTCAACGCCGTGATCGGCTTCGCGCAGCTGCTGCGCATGGACAGTCAGCAGCCGCTGAGCGCGGCGCAGCGCGGCAAGATCGCCCTGATCGAGCGTGCCGGCGCCCATCTGCTGGCCGTCATCGGCGACGTGCTCGATCTCTCGCGCATCGACTCCGGCAGCCTGCCGCTGTCGCTCGAGCCGGTGCTGGTCGAGGCCTCGCTCGACGAGGCCATGCAACTCGTGGCCGTGGCCGCGCGCGAAGCCGGCATCGAGATCGAGCCCGGCTGCTTGAGCCAGGTCTTGCACGTGCAGGCCGATCGACTGCGCTTGCGGCAGATCCTCGTCAACCTGCTCAGCAACGCCGTCAAGTACAACCGCCCCGGCGGCCGCGTGATGACGCGCTGCTGGCGCGAGGCGGGGCAGGTCGCCGTCGAAGTCAGCGACACCGGCCGCGGCCTGACCCCCGAGCAGTGCACCCATCTGTTCGAGCCCTTCAACCGTCTCGGCGCCGAGAGCACCGGCGTCGAGGGCACGGGCATCGGGCTGGTGATCGTGCGGCGTCTCATCGAGCTGATGGGCGGGCACATCGAGGTCAGCAGCGAGCTCGGCGTGGGCTCGCGCTTCGTCGTCTGGCTGCCGCAGGCCAGTCCGCCCGCGGCGCCGCCCGCGCAAGCCGAGGAGCCGCTCACCATCTCCGGCACCTTGCAGGGCGAAGACGGCGCCTACACCGTGCTGTACGCCGAGGACAACGAGGTCAACGTCGCGCTGATCCGCCAGGTCATGGCCCTGCGCCCCGCGTGCCGCCTGCTGGTCGCCTACAGCGGCGCCGAGGCCGTCGAGCTGGCGCGCCGCCATCGGCCCGACCTGCTGCTGCTCGACATGCATCTGGGCGACATGAGCGGCTTCGAGGTGGCCGAGGCCCTCGAGCGCGACGCCGCCACCGCAAGCATCCCGCGCGTGGCGCTGTCGGCCGATGCCATGCCCGACACCGTGCACCGCGCCAAGGCTCGCGGCTTCGCGGCCTACCTGACCAAGCCGCTCGACGTGATGGCCCTGCTGCGCTGCCTCGACGAGCAGATCACCTCGCAACCGTGAGGCGCGCGCGGCTGGCGCACAATCCGTTCGTCCTGCCCCGGTAACCAGGCTGCCAGTTCGAGAGCCCGAAAGCGCTGATCCAACTTGTCATCCCACCATGAACATCCCGAACACGCAAGACGGTCCGACTGCCGAGCGCCACGTGCTGTATGTCGAAGATCAGCCCTTGAACGTCATGCTGATGGAAGAGCTGTTCCGCAGCGAGCCGCAGTGGCGGTTGCATGTCGCGTCCGACGGCGCCAGCGCGCTGGAGGCGCTGCGAACCTTGCGGCCCGATCTCATGCTGATCGACATGCACTTGCCTGACACTGACGGGCATCGTCTGCTGCAGGCCATCATGGCGCGCAGCGAAGGAGGCCGCCCGTGCGCGCCCTGCATCGCGCTGTCGGCCGACGCGATGCCCGAGCAGATCGCCGAGGCGCGGCAGACCGGTTTCGACGATTACTGGACCAAGCCCATCGACGTGGCGGTCGTGCTGACCCAACTGCATCGCTGGTTGAAAGCTTGACGGGCCCGACGCGAGCGAGCAAGAAAAAACCCGGCCGGGGCCGGGTTTGAAAGCGAGATCTCAGACGATCACTTCAGGTGGCCGGAGATGATCTTGGTCAGCTCGAACATGTCGACCTGAGCCTTCTTCAGCACGTCCTTGAGCTTCTCGTCAGCCTTGATCAGGCGCTTGTTGACGGCGTCCTGCAGCTTGTTCTTCTTGATGTATTCCCAGACCTTCTTGGTCACTTCCGTGCGGGGCAGCGGGGAGGCGCCGATGATGGCGGCCAGCGCGGCGCTCGGAGTCAGCGGCTTCAGGAAGGCCGCGTTGGGAGTGCGCTTCTTGGCGGGCGCTGCCTTCTTGGCAGGAGCCGCCTTCTTCGCGGCGACCTTCTTGGCCGGAGCAGCTTTCTTCGCTGCAACCTTCTTGGCCGGGGCCGCTTTCTTAGCCGCAGGGGCTTTCTTTGCTACTGCCTTTTTGGCAGCAACCTTCTTCGCAGTTGCCATTTAAATTCTCCGACTAATGCTTGGTTGATTTCGGGAACCGTTCAGACCCCGGGCGAAAACCTCGTGGGCTTTCGTTCCTCTATGAGGCTGCACGCGAAATGGTACTGTGTGCCTGCAACGATGAGAAGCGGTTTGCAAGCGAATTCACTAGAGAAAACGCTGGCTGCCAGCGAATTGTCGCGACGCTGCGTCACCCCGTGGAGCCTTTGGCGGCGTTCCGCAAGGTCGTCGGTGTGCCGGGCGTGGCGCTCGGCTCAGCGCCCTTCGAGCGAACGAGGCAAAAAAAAGAGCACCCGGAGGTGCTCTCAATCGTCGAAGTCATGAGTAACTCATGAAATCTCCGTCTCTCGGACGAGAGATTAGCGCGTGAGCTGCAGGCTGTCACCCCCCAACAGGGTGACAGCTTCATGTCCGGGCAAAAAAAGAGCGCCCGAAGGCGCTCTCAAGCGTAGAACTCATGAGTGACTCATGAAGATCTCCGCACCATTGCGACGCCTATGGTGCGCTGTGATGTCGCGCTTGTCATTCCCCCAAAGGACGGCCGGCACCCCTGATTCGCGCAATGCTGCCGCTCGTTGGCGCGCGTCGAGGGCAGCCGCGCGGCGCTGTCTGTATGCTGCGGGCATGAAGCTGATCTTGCGATGGGTGCTGCTGGCGGCGGCGCTGTTGATGGTGGCGCGGTGGTGTCCGGGCGTGGCGGTGCGCAGTTTCGGCGCGGCCATGGTGGCGGCTTTCGTGCTGGGGCTGCTCAATGCGGTGCTTCGGCCCTTGCTCATCATCCTGACGCTGCCGGTCACGGTGCTCACGCTCGGGCTGTTCGTGTTCGTGATCAACGCGCTGCTGTTCGAGATGGCCGGCAGCATCCTCAAGGGGTTCGAGGTGGACGGCTTCGGCGCCGCGCTGCTCGGGTCGCTGCTCTACAGCCTGTGGGCGGTGGTGATCGACATGGCGCTCGAGCGCATCTTCAGCCGCGACCTACCGTAGTTGCGCGCCGTTGTTTTCCTCGCGCTGGCGGCGCAGGTCGCGCTCAAACGCGCGCAGCCGCGAGTCGATCACCGAGGCTTCGACGAAATCGACGCGGCTGCTGGCGCGGATCTGCTTTTGCGCGCTGCGCAGCCGGTCGATGGCGCCGGGCAGGTCGCCCAGCGCGGCACTGGCTTCGGCCTCGGCACGCACCGCGCGCAGCGGTTGATCGAGTCGCCGCCAGGCCAGCGCGAGCAGCTGCCACGACGTGGCGTCGCCCGGCTCGCGAGCCACTTGAGTCTGCAAGGCCGCCGCGGCGAACTTGCAGTCGGCGGTTGTGGTGTCGGGCAGCAGGTCGCGGCGCGCGCGCAGCAGCATGACGGGGCGCGACGCATCGGCGGCCAAGGGGGCCAGCGCGGCGTCTGCGCCACGGCGGTCCAGCGCGGCCAGCGATACCTCGGCTTGCAGCAGCAGCAATTCGCGCTGCACCTGTTCGCGCAGCGCCGGCGCGAGGGCTTGGGCGCGGCTGCGCAGGAGGTCGAGCAGGGCGGCGGCCTGCTTGGGGTCGTGCAAGGCCACGGCGGCCAGCACGGCGGCGTAGGCGCGAGCCAACTGGTCGAGCGGCGTCAGTTCGGTGTGGGCCACGCTCGCGTCGGCCAGGATCGGATGCAGCGCGGCGGCGCGCGTGTCCATCAGCACGCGGGCGCGCTGACGCAGCAGCACGTGGACGGGGTCGACCGGGATGCTCAACGCCTTGACGCCCATGCGCGCCTTGGCTTCGCCGATGCGCTCGGCGGTCAGCGGGTGGGTGCGCAGGTAGGGGTAGCTGCCGTCGTCGTTCAGGTGGGTGGCCTGTTCGAGCTTCTCGAACATGCTCGACATGCCGGCCGGCGAGTAGCCCGCGGTGGTCATCACGCCGTAGCCCACGCGGTCGGCTTCGCGCTCCATGTCGCGCGAGAAGTTGAGTTGGCCTTGCACCGAGGTGGCTTGCCCACCGACGATCAGCGCCTCGGCCGCCTGCGGCGCCCGGCTCGCGGCCAGCACGCCCAGGATCAGCGATGCGATGGCGACCATCGACAGCCGCTGCTGCTGGCCGATCGAGCGCACGATGTGGCGCTGCGTGACGTGCGACATCTCGTGGCCCAGCACCGACGCCAGTTCGTCGTCACTGGTGGTCATGGCGATCAGGCCGAGGTTGATGCCGATGAAGCCGCCGGGCAAGGCGAAGGCGTTGACCGTGCGGTCGCGCACCAGAAAGGGCTCCCACGAGAACGCGGCGTCCATCTCGGGCGTGATCTCGCCGCGTTGACGGGCGGCGTTGGCCAGCCGAGTCCAGATGGTGCGTACCTGTTCGAGCAGCACCGGGTCATCGAGATAGTCGGGGTCGCGGCGAATCTCGCGCATGATGCTGTCGCCGAGGTTGCGTTCGGCGGCGGGCGAGAAGTCACCCGAGGCCGATTCGCCCAGCGCGGGCAATGCGCTCTGCGCGGCTGCCGGGGTCGCCAACCACGGCGCAGGCAGGCCGCTCAGCGCGGCAATCAGACAAACCTGGGCGCGCCAACGGCGCGCGGGGGCCGGCGGATGGGAGGGGCGGGTGGATCGCATCACTGGCTATCATGCCTTCTGTTTGTTAACCCGAGGCAAAGCACCGTGCTCGATCCCGCAAGCCTGTCGTCAGTGTCCGCCCTGCCAGCCTCGCCCGCCGCCGGCCCGGCCGGCTCGCCGCTCACGCATTTCGATGCGCAGGGGCAGGCGCACATGGTGGACGTGGCCGCCAAGGCCGAGACGCACCGCGTGGCGCGCGCCGCCGGCCGCATCCGCATGCTGCCGGCCACGCTGGCGCTGATCGAGTCGGGCCAGGCCAAGAAGGGCGACGTGCTCGGCGTGGCACGCATCGCCGCCATCCAGGGGGCCAAGCGCACGGCGGATCTGATCCCGCTGTGCCACCCCTTGCCCATCACGCGGGTGGCGGTGGAATTCGTCATCGAGCCGGCCACGGCGACCACCGAGGCGGCCGTGCGCTGCGAGGCGCAGGTCGAAACCCTGGGCCGCACCGGCGTCGAGATGGAAGCGCTGACCGCCGTGCAGGTGGGCCTGCTGACCATCTACGACATGTGCAAGGCCGCCGACAAGGGCATGGTGATCGGCGACGTGCGCGTGCTCGAAAAACTCGGCGGCAAGTCGGGCCACTACGTCGCGCCCTGACGCGACCCGCTGCTTCAGGGCGTGAGGGCCTTGAGCGCCAGCTTGATGCCCTCGCTCACGCTCACGTCGGCGGGCAATTTCTTGAGCGC
This sequence comes from Aquabacterium sp., assembly GCF_041915145.1. Classification (GTDB taxonomy): domain Bacteria; phylum Pseudomonadota; class Gammaproteobacteria; order Burkholderiales; family Burkholderiaceae_C; genus Aquabacterium. Next base: position 24,199 of record NZ_JAYSBZ010000040.1, read on the forward strand.
GGCGGCGGCTTCGCGGTCGCTGTAGCCCAGCGCCACCAAGGCTTGCAGGATGTCGTTCTGCGCGGGCGAGCCGGCGCTCACCGTGGCGGGGCCGAGGTCGGGGGCGAGCTTGCCCTTGAGTTCGAGCAGCAGGCGCTCGGCGGTCTTCTTGCCGATGCCAGGGATCTTGACGAGGCGCGAGGCGTCTTGCGCACCGATGGCCGCCGCCAGCTCGTTGGCGTTCAGCCCGCTCAGGATGGACAGCGCCGTGCGCGGCCCCACGCCGCTGATCTTGACCAGCTCGCGAAACGAGGCGCGCTCGGCGGCGGTGAGAAAGCCGAACAGCGTGTGGGCGTCTTCGCGCACCACCAATTGCGTGAGCAGCGTGGCGCGGCCGCCCAGCTCGGGCAGGTTGTAGAACGTGCTCATCGGCACGTGGACTTCGTAGCCGACGCCGCCCACGTCGAGCAGCACCAGGGGCGGGGATTTTTCAGCCAGCGTGCCGGTGAGGCGACCGATCATGCGCGATCCATCATTTGCGGAACAGCCCCAGTCGTTGTGCTTCAAGCGCGGCCTCGGCGCGCGACGACACGTTGAGCTTGCGGTAGATCTGCTTGACGTAGTCGGCAATGGTGTGGCGCGACAGGTTGAGCTGCACGCCGATCTCGGGCAGCGTGAAGCCCTTGGCCACGCGCAGCAGCACGTCGTTCTCGCGCTCGGTGAGCTGCACCATCGGCATCAGCGGCGCGGCCTCGGCCGGCTTGGCCTTGGCCTGCGCGGTGAAGTATTGAATGACGCGGCGCGCGATTGACGGCGACAGTGGCGGCTCGCCTTGCGCGATGCGCTGCAGTTGCTCGGACAGCTGCTCACGCGACTGCTCTTTCAGCAGGTAGCCGAAGGCGCCGGCTTGCAGCGCGGGGAAGAGGTGCTCGTCGTCGTCGTGGATGGTGACCACCACCGACTGTGCGTCGGGCTGGGTTTCGCGCAGGCGCTCGACCACCGAGACCCCCGAACCGTCGGGCAGGCCGAGGTCGACCAGGGCCACGTCGAAGCGCAGCGCGCTGACGAGTTCGAGCGCATCGTGCACGCGGGCGGCTTCGCTGATGCGGGCTTGGGGGAAGACTTGCAGGGCCAGCGTTTTCAGCCAAGCGCGGATCTCGGGCAGGTCTTCGAGCAGCAGGATTTGCTTCATGGTCGGGATCCCTTGTCCTGTGATTACTTAGTGAAAGTTCATGGTATCAGCCCCATGGGCTGCGTGGCGGGGGGGACGTTCACCGGCAACGGCGTGGCGTCGATCGGCAAGGTCAGGCGGATCGTGGTGCCGTAGCCGGGTCCGGATTCAACCAGACACTGGCCGTTGAGCTGCTTGGCGCGGCCCTTCATGCTGGCCATGCCGTGGCCGCGATCGAGCTTGCCGTCGAGCTCCATCGGGATGCCCTTGCCGTTGTCCTGCACGACGACCTGGAAGTCGTTGCCTTCGACGTCGCAGGTGATCACGCAGTTGGTGGCGCCGCTGTGCTTGATGATGTTGCTCACAGCCTCGCGCAGGATCCGGGTGGTCTGCACGTAGATGCGCGCCGACAGCGGGCAGGGCTGGAAGATGTCGACCGTGCTGACCCAGTCGACGTCGATGCCGGCCTGGCCCAGGCGCGAGACGATCTCGCTGCGCCAGTCGGCCAGCGCGTCGGCCAGCTGCACCGGCTTGCCGGTGAGGCCGCGCACCGACAGGCGCATTTCTTCGAGTGCTTCGCGGGCCAGCGTCGAGATGCGGTCGTTGTCGGACGTGTGGACGATGGTCAGCAGTTTGGCGCCGAGGTCGTCGTGCAGGTCGGCGGCGATGCGCTTGCGCTCTTTCTCGGCGATCTGCTCGACGCGCAACTCGGCGAGTTGCGTGAAGTTGCGCTCGATGTCGGAGGTGATTTCCTCGATGCGGTGCTCGAGCTGGTTGCGCGCGCCTTCGGCGGTCTGCATGGCCTTGGCGTAGACCTTGATGAGCCGCACGGTGACCACGCAGAACATCAGCGGCATCACGAAGTGCGTGATCTGCCAGCCCCACTCGGGCTTGGCCCAGCCGTTCTGGAACACCAGTTCGGCGAGCGTGCCGATGGCGGCCAGGCCGAGGATCACGCAGATCATCCAGAACTCCGGCTTGCGGGTGCGCCCGGCGTGCCACAGGAAGTAGACCTGCGCGATGAAGATCTCGAGCGTGAACAAGGCGCCCCAGACGCGGGCGATGGGGAACAGCATGTCGATGCCACCCACCAGGAACGAGATCGGCATCAGGATGGTCTGCAGCCACAGGCCGATGGTGATCAGCCGGCCCACCCCGGCATCGGCGTCGCCGCGCAAGCCCTGGCCCGCGTAACCGAGCAGGAACTTGACGCCAAAGGCGATCATCGGTGCGAAGGCCACGCTCCACAGCACCTCGACCGAGGCGTCGGGCAGCGGGATGTCGCGCAGCCACAGGCGCGAGGTGAGCAGGGCCCAGCCCACCGACATCAGCCCGAAGTGCATCAGGTAGCCGAGCCGGCGCACGCGGGCCAGCACGAGGGCGAAGAAGCCCAGGATGAGGATGGTGCCCCCGGTGATCTGCGCGTTGGTGATCGACCAGAACAGATGCCGGTTGTACAAGGTCTGCATGGTGCCGAGCGGGCCGATTCGCACGGCCGACAGCCCGCCGGCGCGTTGCCGGGCCGTCACGCGGGCCAGCGGCGAGCCGATCACCTTGATGTCGAGCTCGTTGCCGCTGGCGCGCAGCAAGAAGGTGGGCAGCGTGACGAGTTGGGGCTGGTAGCAGTTGCGCGTCACGGGCTCGGTCATGCGCCCGCCGCGAAACAGCAGCTGGCCGTTGAGGTGCACTTCGAGGTTGGTGCAGGCGCGCTCGATGTAGGCCGCCAGCAGCGGCTCGGCTTCGTGCGCGGCGGGGTGGTCGAAGCGCACGCGGTACCACACCGCTCCCTGGTAGCTTGGGCGGCTGTCGGCCCAGTCGTCGGGCAGGGTCAGCTCGGTGCCCGGCGTGCCGGTCGGGAAGTGGCTGCTGCTGCTCGGCACGGCCCAGGCCTGGCGCAGCAGCACGCTGCCGGCGATGTCGTCGGGTTGCAGTCCGCGCGAGATCAGCATGACGAGCAGTGCCGCGATGCACAGCATGCCGAACGCGACGCCCATGCCGATGGTGCTGCGCCAGCCGACGCTGTCTTCGGTTGGCGTGACCAGCAGATCGGGGTGGGGCGTGTAGACCGGGCGTTCGATGTGGAAGGACGAACTGGGGCCGAAGGTCGAGGCCGGGGCGGATGACGGGATTGGCGGCATGGACGAGGATTGTGGCGGTGCGGCGCGGCCTCCTGTCGAGTCGCGGCCCATTGAAACCGGGGGCGAACTGGAAAGTGTGCACGCAATCCACGCCGCCGGGTAGGGTATTGAAGCGGAGGAAAACCGGCCCAATTTGCCGACGATGCCGCGCCAGGCCGGCAAGCGACAATCTCGGCTTCGCCCGCTGCGCTGCTCATCGCGCGGCGGTTTTCTTCTTCTCGCCGGTCTGCCGCCATGATCCTGCGCCACAGCTTCACCCCGCTCGACAACGACCGCCTGGCCCATCTTTGCGGGGCGCTCGACGAGCACCTGCGCACCATCGAGGTCGGCCTGAACGTGCGCGTGTCGAGGCGCGGCGAGGCCTTTCGGGTCGAGGGCACGCGCGAGTCGACGCAGCGCGCCATGAGCGTGCTCGAATCGCTCTACGCCATCGCCGGCCGGCCGCTGGGCGCCGAGGCCGTGCAACTGGCGGTGTTCGAGGCCTCGCGCGCGGCCGGGGCCAAGGTCGGCGGGCGGGCGGCGGTGGCCGCCCCCCAGGTCGAAGGCAGCGACGCGCCGGTGCTGCACACGCGCCGGGCCGACCTGCAGGGCCGCACGCCCAACCAGGTGCAGTACCTGCAGCAGATCCTCGGGCACGACATCACCTTCGGCATCGGCCCGGCCGGCACGGGCAAGACCTTCCTGGCCGTGGCCTGCGCGGTGGACGCGCTGGAGCGCAGCAGCGTGCAGCGCATCATCCTCACGCGTCCGGCGGTCGAGGCCGGCGAGCGGCTCGGCTTTCTGCCAGGCGACCTGACGCAGAAGGTCGACCCGTATCTGCGCCCGCTCTACGACGCGCTCTACGACCTGATGGGCTTCGACCGCGTCACCAAGGCGTTCGAGAAGAACCTCATCGAGATCGCGCCGCTGGCCTTCATGCGCGGGCGCACGCTCAACCACGCCTTCGTCATCCTCGACGAGGCGCAGAACACCACGCCCGAGCAGATGAAGATGTTCTTGACGCGCATCGGCTTCGGCTCGCGCGCCGTCATCACCGGCGATGTGAGCCAGATCGACCTGCCGCGCGGCAGCAAGAGCGGCCTGATCGACGCCGAGCGCATCCTGCGCCGCGTGCGCGGCATCGCCTTCACGCGCTTCCATTCGGGCGACGTGGTGCGGCATCCGCTGGTGGCGCGCATCGTTGACGCGTATGAAGCCGAGACGGCCGCCGCCGTGGCGCCGCCGGCCGACACGACACCCGCCCCCAAGTCCAAACGCCGCCAGGAGTCCGCATGAAGCCCGCCCGCCCCGCCTTGTCGCTCAGCCTGCAATTCGCCGACAAGACCCATCGCGAGCACCTGCCGCGCCACAAGGTGGCCCGCTGGGTGCGCGCCGCGCTGGAGTCCGACGCCGAGATCGCGGTGCGCGTCGTCGGAGCCGAAGAAGGCCAGACGCTCAACCGCGACTTTCGCGCCAAGGACTACGCCACCAACGTGCTCACCTTCGACTACGCCACCGAGCCAGTCGTGATGGCCGACCTGGTGATCTGCGCACCGGTGGTTGAGGCCGAAGCCCAGGCCGAGGGCAAGACGCTCGAAGCCCACTACGCGCACCTGTTGGTGCACGGCACCCTGCATGCCCAAGGGTGGGACCACATCGAGGCCGACGAAGCCGAGGCCATGGAAGCCCGCGAGCGCGAGGTGCTGGCGGCGCTGGGGTTTGCCGACCCGTATGCGTGATGACTCGCGCTGACGGCGACCGGCGCTGATCAGGCGCTGCCGCTGTCGGCCTTCGCCTTCGCCGCGAACTCCTCGCGCAGCCGACGCAACTTCTCGCGCGGGTCTTCCTTCGGCCCGCCTTCGCCCAGCTTCATCTCGCCGATGAAGCGGCTCGGGATGCCCTGCACCAGTTCGCGGCCCTTCTTGCGCCGGCGCAGGGTGCTCACGGCCAGCGTCAGCCGGGCGCGGGTGATGCCCACGTACATCAGGCGGCGCTCTTCTTCGAGCCGCTCGGGTGTCATCTCGTCGTCTTCGCTTCTGAAGGGCAGCAGGCCCTCGTTGACGCCGACCAGCACCACGTGCGGCCACTCCAGCCCCTTGGAGGCGTGCAGGGTGGACAGCGTCACCACATTGGTTTCGCCGCCGCGCTCGGCTAGGCTGGTGATGAGCGAGATGGTCTGCGCCACGTCGATCAGGCTCTTGCGCTCGGTCTCGGTGGTCATGCCGCCGGTGGTGTCGATCTCGCCGCCGCAGCGCTTGGCGACCCAGTCGACGAAGTCGAGCACGTTGGTCCAGCGCGCGGCGGCGACCTTCTCGCTGTCTTC
>NZ_JAYSBZ010000041.1:0-29667 GCF_041915145.1 Aquabacterium sp.
GTCGCCTCGGGCGCGGCCAACGCCAGCGGCAACGCGCCAGCGTGGTTCCCCGGCGACGAAGCCCCCCAAGCAACAGAGGGCGACTTCGACGGCCACGCGCACGCCGCCGTGCTGTCCGGCTTCAAAACGCAAGAACTCGACGCCAGCACCACCGGCAGCGGCGGCCACAACCACCTGGTACTCGACGACACGCCCGGCCAGAGCCGCCTGACGCTGGGCACCACCCAAGCCGCCACGCACCTGAGCATCGGCCATCTGCTCAACCAGCAAGACAACCAACGCCTGCACACCCGCGGCCACGGCCTGGAGCTCGCCACCACCGCCTGGGGCGCCGTGCGCGCCGGGCAAGCCTTGCTGCTCAGCGCCCACGGACAGCGCGGTGGCAGCACCCGGCTCAACGCCGCCCTCGACGCCCGCGCGCCGCAAGCGCAGCTGGCGCGCAGCGCACAACTGCAATCCGCCCTTGCGCAAAGCGCCCACGCGCAGCAAGCCAAATTGCCCAACGAGGCAGACGCGCTGGGTGCCACGCACGCGCTGGAGCAGACGCAACAAGCGTGGCAGGGCACGGTGGGAGTTGAAGCCGAGGGCGACGGCGGTGGCCTGGGCACTGCGGCCGCCGCCAACCGCCCCGACGTGCTGCTCGCCTCGCCCGCCGGCATCGCCGCCCACACGCCGCAGCATCACGTGGCCACAGCCGGGGCCACGCTGAGCCTCAGCAGCGGGCAAGACGTCAACGTCACCGCACAGCAGAACCTGAGTGCCGCCGCCCGCAGCGGGCTCGTCCTCTACACCGTGGGCCAGGCGGGCGACGCCAACAAGCCCAATCAGGAGACCGGCCTCAAGCTGCACGCCGCCAGCGGCTCGGTGAGCGTACAGGCGCAAGGCGGCGGGCTGCACGTCAACGCACAGCAGGCGGTGACGCTCGACAGCACGCAAGCCAGCATCACCCTCGGCGCCCCCAGCCGCATCCTCTTGGTCGGCGCGGGCTCCGCGCTGGAGATCAACGGCGGGGACATCACGCTCACCACCACCGGCACCGGGGCGGTGCATGCGGCGAGCAAGAATCTGACGGGTGGGGGGAGTGCAGATCGCAATGACTTGCATCTCCCGGCGGCTAGGGCAATTAGATTGCAACCGCCCAGTTCCGGCACGACGTTCGGTGAAGCGTTAGATCACACCGCCGTACCGGATTCTTGGCTCCCCTTCCGCTTAGGAACACAAACCACGGTCTGCGCCGGTCCGCACGCGCTGGCTGGCGGGCAGCGCTCTTTACCCGACCTACCCACGACGGCCGTTGCCACGCAAGAGCCCACTGATGTGAGCTACTGGCAACGCCACGCTGGGCCAGCGTGGCATGTGGAGGAAACGGTGGATGTTGCAGCACAAACTGAACCTCCAAGGGGCGCACATGATTTCGAGGAGCACGATGATGAGTGACGTCACATCAACAAACGCGCTGCAAGATCCGTACTGCGTACAACGCGGTGACACCTTGAGCAAAATCGCCACCCGAAGCGGTCGTTCCGTTGCTGAACTCAAGCGTTTCAACTCGATCAGAAATGCAAACCAACTTGAAGTTGGTCAAACGCTCTTTCTTTCAGATCACACGGCCTTCGGCGCAAGCATTTTGTTTCTCGATGCCTTGCGCCACCCCATCCAGAATTTGCGTTACCGAATCGAATTCGATGGCCGCGAGCGGCGAGGCTCAACCGGCACGGATGGACTAATTCCGAAGTTCGTTACCGAAAACGCCCAGTCGCAAATCAAGGTCTGGATACACGACATCGATGGCGCTTGGCATCAGGTAGCTCACGTCACATCCGACTATGGCCACAAATTGGTAACGCTGACCAGCAATGCAGTTGTGGTGGCTGGCCAGACTCGCCAGATGGCAGCCGACGCACTGCACGATTTGAAATCGTCTCTTCAAGTCGCAATGCATCGGCTGACGGGGCCGCAGGCATCGCCACCCGAGCCAGCGAAGGGCGCAGACAGCAAAAACAACCCGGCAGTCAAAACCCAACAAGTTAAAGGCCCAAAAGGTCAACCCGTCATAAAAGTCGAAGTAGACATCCCGCAAGGTCTGGTGGCTTTGTTCAGCCGGTACAACGGCCATGAGATTGCCGAGAGCGACTGGCAGAAAGCCGCCGACAAACTGGAATGCGAGGTTGAAGTTCTCAAAGCATTCTCGGTCGTAGAGAGCGGTGGTAAGTCGTCGTTTTGGCGACTCAACAAAGCTGACGGCGCCTATATTCCCGCCATTTTGTTTGAGCGCCATTACTTCAGCCGTTTGACCAAAGGAAAATTCGACTCCTCGCACCCAGACGTATCGTGGCCTGTGGCCTACCGGAAGAAAAACAAGTTGGGGCAAGAAGATAAAAGCATGCACGATGGCAAAGTTGTGGCCACCGACGTTTATTCGGATTTTGCAAGTGCCTATCTGCGTTTGATCAACGCTTACCGGCTCGATCCAGATGCCGCCTTGCGTTCATGCTCCTGGGGGAAATTCCAAATCATGGGCGACAACTGTGCCGCCTGCGGGGAGTCCGACGTTCAAAATTTCATTCAAAAGATGTGCACGTCCGAATACCAGCAAATTGAATTGCTGGCTTCATTCGTTCGGGCCAAACCTGCCCCGTGGAAAGATGCTCGAAACAAAAAAGCCGGCAAAGCGCCGTCATTGTGGGAAGCAATCAAATCCAAAGATTGGGCAATGATCGCCTTCAATTACAACGGGCCGAGTTACAGCACCTTCCACTACGACACCCAGTTGAAAGCCGCGTATGAGCATCTCAAGTCAGCTCGTAAGGCATGACGCCATGCAACAGAAGACGAGCACAGCCTTCCGAATCGCCATTTTTTGTCTCCCGCCTCTCTTGGCAGCGACACAAGCGCAGGCCATCAATTGCCGCCTTGCTTCCACCTCAGTCGAGCTTGCAATTTGCGGCAGCAAGGAGCTGCTCGTGCTGGACGAGCACCTAAACAGCCTCTACCGCGCGGTGAAGCAACAAGCAAAGGACGGAGCACAGGTCGAGATCGATCAAAAGGATTGGGTCAAGCGCCAAAGAAATGCCTGCACTGACACCAGCTGCCTGCAAACGACCTATCAAACCCGATTGAACGACCTGGAGAGGGCACTAACACCTTGGTGTGAGACGCATAAGAGGCAAATTGCTGGAACCTGGTCCAGGATCGGGGACGCTGGCTACTTCGAGGAATTTTCTGCCGGCCCGGACTACGAATTCGATTCGTGGCTTCATCACCGCCCAGAAATATCCGGAGGCACTTGGGCACTCAATGGGTGTCACTTCACCGCCAGAGGGCAAGGCAGCCTGACGGTAGATTTGATTCTCTTGAGCGTCAAAGACGACGAACTCCGATTCATGGAAGAAAAGGTCCCTGGCACGAGCCATTACAAACGAACCGGCAACTAGAGAGACTCACAGTCGCCGACCTGATTTCCCCCAAGCAGCGCCCGCCCTCACCGGCCCGCCCGGCTCCCGCAGTACCCCATGCCCCCCGCCCTCCGCCTGATGACCCCTGCCGATTTGCCGGGGGTGGCTGCCGTGCAGCAAGCTTGTTATGTGCCCGACTTTCACGAGCCGGTTGAGTCGTTTGCCGCGAAGTTGCGGCGCAGCCCGCAGACGTGCTGGGTGGCGCTGGGGCAGGCGTTGACGGCTTATCTGGTGACCTTGCCGGTGTCGGAGGCGACCTTTCCGGCGTTGCATGCCACCGAGTGGACGCCGCCCGAGGCGCCGACGATGCTGTATCTGCACGACTTGGCGGTGTCGCCGCAGGGGCAAGGCCTGCGCTTGGGCGAGCGCCTGGTGGCCTTGGCCGAGCAGGCCGCCCGCGCGATGGGGCTGCGCACGCTGGCCCTGGTGGCCGTGCAGGGCTCGGTGCCGTATTGGCAGCGCCGCGGCTTCGTGCTCACCGAGCCCCGGCACCCCGCGCTGGCGGCCAAGCTGGCGTCGTTCGGGGGTGACGCGCGCTTCATGTTGCGGCAGGTCTGAGCCACCTGCGTGCCGCATCGAGCGCGCTTCTGACAACGCCCGCCCGCTTCTTTCCTGGGTACAAGTCCCAAAGCAAAAGCCACTCGTGCTCACCACAATCAGCCGCGCCGTAACAGATGTAAGCGAGGTGGATCATGGTGGATGAACAGCGATTCGACGTGATCATCAAAGGCGGCCGTCTGTTTGACGGCTCGGGCGGTCGATCGGGTGTGCGACACCTGGGCCTGCGGGACGGCATCGTGGTGGCGATCTCGACCACGCCGCTCGACGAGCGCGGTTGCCCCGAGGTGATCGACGCCGGCGGGCAGTGGGTGATGCCGGGCTTCATCGACACCCACACGCATTACGACGCCGAGGTGCTGGCCAGCCCCGGCTTGCTCGAAAGCGTGCGCCACGGCGTGACGAGCGTGGTGTTCGGCTCGTGCTCGGTGAGCGCGGTGTGCTCCGATGCCGACGACTGTTCGGACATGTTCACCCGCGTCGAGTCGGTACCGCGCGAGCACGTGTTGCCGCTGCTGCGCCGCGTGAAGAACTGGAGCACGCCGGGCGGTTACGTGCGGCATCTCGAATCGCTGCCGTTGGGGCCGAACGTGGCGTCGTTCCTGGGGCACTCGGACCTGCGCGTGGCGGTGATGGGGCTGACGCGCGCGGTCAACAAGCAAGAGCGCCCCAACCCGGAAGAACTAGCCGAGATGCAGAGCATCTTGGGCGAGGCGCTGGATGCCGGGCTGCTGGGCTTGTCGACCATGACCACCAAGTGGGACAAGCTCGACGGCGAGCGCCACCGCTCGGCCTCGCTGCCCAGCACCTACGCCACGTGGCACGAGTACCGCGCACTCAACGAAGTGCTGCGCGAGCGCGGCGCCATCCACCAGGGCGCGCCGAACATCGTCACCAAGCTGAACATGTTCTTGTACCTGTTCGCCAGCATCGGCCTGGGGCGCAAGCCGCTGCGCACAACGCTGATCACCTTGATGGACGTGAAGTCGAACCCGCTGCTGCACCGCTTGATCGGCAAGCTGGCGCACGCCTGCAACACGCTGCTCAAGGCCGACTTCCGCTGGCAGGCGCTGCCCTGCCCGTTCGAGGTTTACGCCGACGGCATCGACCTGGTGATCTTCGAAGAATTCGGCGCGGGCGAGGCCGCGCTGCACCTGACCGACGAGGTCGAGCGCAATGCGCTGATGCAGGACGAGGCCTACCGCCGGCAGTTCCGCAAGAACTACGACAGCAAGTTCTCGCCGCGCGTGTGGCACCGCAACTTCCACGACGCCGAGATCGTGAGGTGCCCGGACGAGTCCGTGGTGGGCAAGAGCTTCGGCGAGATCGCCGACGCCAAGGGCATCCACCCGGTCGATGCGTTTCTGGATCTGGTCGTCGAGCACGGCAAGAAACTGCGCTGGCGCACCACCATCGCCAACCACCGCCCCGAGCGCGTCAAGGCCATCGTGCGCGACAAGGGCGCGATCATTTCGTTCTCGGACGCCGGCGCGCACATCCGCAACATGGCGTTCTACAACTTCCCGATCCAGATGCTGAAGATGGTCTACGACGCCTACATCCAGGGGCGTCCGTTCATGAGCATCGAGCGTGCGGTGTGGCGCCTGACGGGCGAGCTGGGCGACTGGTTCGGCATCGACGCCGGGCGCATCCGCAAAGGCGGCCGGGCCGACCTGGTGATCATCAACCCCGACGGGCTCAACGCCAACGTCACGGCCTACGCCGAGGCGCCGATGGTCGAGTTCGGCAACGTGCGCCGCATGGTCAACCGCAACGACCTGGCCGTGACGGCCACGGTCATCAATGGTCGCGTGGCGTATCGCGAAGGCCGCTTTGCGCCGGACTTCGGCAAGGCGCACGGCTATGGTCGCGTCTTGCGGGCCGGTGAGGTGCCGGCGCGCGAAGCCCCCGTGGTGGTGACGCGCGCGGCGCAGGCGGCCTGAGCCGCGCGCGGATGCCGACCGGGGGGCAGGCCCGCGGTCATTCGTTGTCGTTGTTCAGCAGCGTGGTGCAGACCGACTCAACCGCCACGATCAGCTCGTTGACGTCCAGCTCGGCCTGTTCGGCCCACGCGGCGCAGCGCCTGCCGAGCTGCGGGTCGCCGGCGGCGCCGTCGGCGGGGTAGAGCACGGCATCCACGGTGGCGCCCAGCGCCAGCAGCTGGCGCACGTCGAGCGGCTCGCGCGCCCAGTCGCCGCTGAACTGCACCCGGGCGCGCACGTAGGCCCCGATGTCATTGGCCAGCCCCCACGAGTGGCACAGCGCGGCGCCCAGCGCGGCATGGCTCACGCCGAATGCCGCGATCTCGGCGGCGATGATCGCGGCTTCGTCGCGGGCGCCGCGTTCGAGTTCGACGTAGCGGTCGCGGTCGTAGGCGTAGAGCACGGCGCGGCCGCTCTCGGCGAACAGACCGGCGGTGTGCGCCGCCCAGGGCTTGAGGTCGAGTCGCTGCGCGATGCGCCCCATGGCCACGCCGCGGCGGCTCGCGCGGTCCCAGATCTGGTCGATCAGCGGGCCGGGCGGGAAGGCGGCGCGCAGGCCCATCTCGAAGGTGATGCCCGCCACCTCGCGCATGCCGAGGTAGCGCACGGCCTCGTGCACGGTCTCGACGCGATGCAGCAAGCCGAACAGGGCCGAATTGACGGTACGCACGATGGCCGAGGCCAGCGCCATGTCGCTCTGGATCAGGGCCGACATGTCGTCGATGTGGGCGTCTTCCTGCCCCATCAGCAGCGAGAGTTTGACCAGCGTGTCGGGGCAGGCCGGGACGTCGATGTTCAGCGAACGCAGATTGGGATCGATGCTCATGCTCGCATGGTAGGCGTGTGAGCGCCCACCATGCAATACGGCTGCCACCGACCCGCCTGTGATGGATGCACGGCTGTTACCACTGTCACCAACTCGAGGGAGGCTCGACACCCGACGCACCTCTGCGGGTTTGGCCGCAGTTCGCGCGGCTAGGACTTGCCCTATGCGCGGCGTGTGGATGCCACGTTCTGGCGCAGATGGGCGGCGGTTCGGGCGTTATTCCCGCCCTGTCCGGGGCGCGATCTGACGCATGATGTGCATCACCAAATGGTCACGCTGAAGGGCCAGACTGGCAGTAAGAGGAGTGTTGAACATGCGTGCGTTGATGAACTTGGCGATCGAGCCCGCCCTGCGGCTCTTTGAAGTGTCGGTGGTGATCCTGACGGGCCCCACCAAACAAGCCGCGCACCGCGTGTTGAAGGTTCTGGCCGACACCCCCAAGGGCGCCATCCGCATCGTGCGCGAGCGCTATCCGCGTTCCACGGCGCACGCCGTGCTCTCGCAGGCCGCGCTGCCCGAAGAAGCCTGGGCCTGATCAGGCCCGTCGCCACGACACGCTCTGCACCGCCCAGGCATCGGCGGCGTTGAGCACGCTCTCGATCTGCGTCAGCGCGTCGCTGTGCTCGAACACCGCCGTCACCGATAGCAGACACGTCTGCCGCGCCGTGCGCTGCTCGCTCACCGCCCGCAAGTCGGCGCGCTGCGCGCGCAACACCGCCTCGAGGGCGTCGCGCACCGGGGTCGCCTGGTCGAGCGCGCATTCCACGTCGAACACCACCTGCTCGCTCAACGGGTCGCTCAAGCCCATGCGCAGGTTCAGGCGTCGGGCCACTCCTCGCAGCACGGTGTTGGCGCTCACCAGCACCCCGGCGGCCACGGTCGCCTCGGTCAGGCGCCCCATGCCGCACAAGGTGCCGATGGCCGCCGAGCACCACAGCGTGGCGGCCGTGTTGATGCCTCGCACCACCGTGCCGCCGTTGTGGCCGCCGTCGCGAAACAGCAGGCCGCCGCCCAGAAAGCCCACTCCCACCACGACCTGCCCGGCCATGTGCACCACATCGACATAACCCTGCAAGGTGGCGCACACGCTCATGAACAGCGCCGCGCCCAGGCAGACGAGGGCGTTGGTCTTGAGATCGATGAGGCGGCGATGCCACTGGCGCTCCAGCCCGATCAGCGAGCCCAGGAACAGGGCCAGCGACAACTGCGTGAAGAAGGTCTGCAAGCTCAAGGCTCAGGACTCCAATAGGCGTGGCGGACGGCTACCGCCGATGCATGTTTCAGTAATGCGGCGGCAATTCGTCGCGCAGGCTGCGAAAGGCCGCGCCGCCCTCGTCCGGGTTTTGCTGCCGCAGTTGCGTGACTTCGCGCGTGAGCAGGTCGATCTGCTGTTGCTGGCGGATGATGACCTGGTTGAGCTGATCGACCAGGTCTTCGGTGAAGCCGAGCTTGATCTCCAGGTCGGTCAGGCGCTGGTCGATGGCGGAGAGGTTGTCCATGGCCGTATTGGACGCCAATTACGATGGCGCCGGTAGACGACCTCGCACCCCACCCGCCATGCCTCGCATCCTCACCCTCACGATGAACCCGGCGCTCGACGTGGCCACCGCCATCGACCGCGTCGTGCCCGACCACAAGCTGCGCTGCGGCGCGGCCGTGACGCACCCCGGCGGCGGTGGCATCAACGTGGCCCGCGTGGTGCGCCGCCTGGGCGGCGACGTGCTGGCGCTGTACCCCGCCGGCGGCACCCACGGCAGCACGCTGAGCCGCCTGCTCGACGACGAGCGCGTGCCGCGGCGCGCCGTGCCCATCGCCGGCGACACGCGCGAGAGCCTCGCGGTGCACGAGGCGAGCACCGGGCACGACTACCGCTTCGTGCTGCCCGGCCCCACGCTGCAAGCGGCTGAATGGCAGGCCTGCCTGGATGCCATCGACGCGATCGTCGCCACGCCACCCGCGCCGCGCATGGTGGTGCTCAGCGGCAGCCTGCCGCCCGGCGTGCCGGTGGACTTCCATGCCCGCGTGGCCCGCGCCGCCTCGGCGCGCGGCTGCCGCGTCGTGCTCGACTCGTCGGGCCCCGCGCTCGCGGCAGCCTTGCAAGCCGGCGTCTACCTCGTCAAACCCAGCTTGCGCGAGCTGCAAGACCTCGTCGGCCACCCGCTGCCCGAGCCGGCCGACCAGCTGGCCGCATGCCGGCAGCTCATCGGCTCGGGCCAGGCCCAGGTGGTGGCGCTCACGCTCGGCGCCGACGGCGCGCTGCTGGTGTCGGCCGACCAGGCGTGGCGCGCCCAGGCCCTGCGCGTGCCCGTGGCCAGCACCATCGGCGCGGGCGACAGCTTCGTGGGCGGCCTGGTGTGGGCGCTCGATCAACCACCTGCCGCCGGCCTCGATCTGGCCGAAGCCTTCCGCTGGGCCATGGCGTCCAGCGTGGCCGCGTTGGCGTCAGCCGGCACCGCCTTGTGCGACGTGGCGGACGTTCGGCGCCTGCTCGCTCAGATCGAGATCGCGGCGCAGTAAACCGGATGCCCCTGCGCGCGGCACCTGACGATCACTTCGCAATGCCCTTCGGGGAGCACAGGCCGCCGGTGATCTCGAGCGTGGTGGCGTTGAGCGCGCCATTGGTCACGCAGTGGCCGATCAGGTCGGCGATCTCGTCGGGCTCGATCAGGCGGTCGATGTGCACATCGGCCAGGATGGTCTTGAGCACGTCCTGATTCATGCCGGTGAGCATGGGCGTGGCGGTATAGCCGGGGGCGATGCCCACGCAGCGCACGTTGCGGATGCCGCGCATCAGGAATTCGCCGACGATGATCTTGGGCATCATCGCCACGGCCGACTTGGCCGACGCGTAGTTGAGCTGCCCGATCTGGCCGATCTTGTTGACCGACGAGATCGGCACCAGCAGCCCGTCCCAGCCGCCGTTCACCATGGCTTCGGCCGCGTCGCGCAGCGTCAGGAAGGTGCCGGTGAGGTCGATGTCGATCACGGGCTGCCACTTGTCGATGCCCAGCTTCTTGCTGACCTTGCCGGTGTCCTTGTCGACGTTGAGCAAGGTGCCGTCGCGGATGATGCCGGCGCAGGCGATGGCCACGTTCAGCTGCCCGAAGGCCTCGACCGTGGCCTTGATGAAGCGCGCCGTGTCGGCCTCGCTCACCACGTTGGCCTGCACGCCGATGGCTTCGCCGCCCATGGCCTGGATGTCGGCGACGACGCGGTCGATGTCTTTCTGCGCCATGTCCACGATCGCGACCTTGGCGCCGTGGCGCACGAAATACTTGGCGACTGCCTCGCCGATGCCATTGCCGCCGCCGGTGATGAGGGCGACGCTGCCTTTGATGTCCATGACGAATCCTGTTGGAGTGAATCGGTTGAGCGGTGGGTCGGAATCAGCGCGCGAAGGACGTGCTGTCCTGGTTCCAGTAAACAAAGTTGGCGTGCGTGAGGTCGGGGCCGACGATCTTCAGGTCGCCCACCCGCAGCGGGTGCGCCACGTCGGGGCCGATGGTCTTGACGCCCACCGGGCACACGGTGTGCACCAGCGAGCGGGCCCGCTCCAGCGCGGCCTCGGCCGACAGGCCGGCGAACACGCCGGTGGCAACGACGGCTTCAGCGCCGCCCGGCAACGCGCGGGTCACGTCCCACGCGACGCCAGCCGCTCGCAAGCCGAATTCGGTGTCGTTGTAGATGAAGGTGCTCACGTTGCTTGCGTTGCTCATGGCGCCCTCGCTCACAGCTTGCGCAGCACGGTCACGCAGTTGGTGACTGCCGAGCCGCCCACGTTGAAGGTGACGCCGATGTCAGCCTGCTTGGCGGCCACGCCGATGGCCTCGCCGATGAGCTGCTTGTAGATCAGCGTGTGCATCGAGGCACCGGTGGCGCCCACCGGGTGGCCCTTGGCCTTGAGGCCGCCCGAGAGGTTGACGGCCACGCGGTCGTCGCGGGTGTAGCGGCCGCTCAGGAAGTCGAAGCCGCCGCGGCCGTCGTCCGACAGGCCCAGCGCCTCGACCGACATGATCTGGTTGATCGTGAAGCAGTCGTGCAGCTCGACGAGGTCGATGTCCGACGGCTTGATGCCGGCTTCCTTGTAGGCCTTGGCGGCGGCGTCCTTGCCGGCCATCAGCTCGTGCATGTTGGGGCGCACGTTCTCGGGCAGGCGCTCGACCGAGTGGCCGATGCCGGCGATCTCGACCGCGCGGGCCTTGTTGCTGACGTTGCTGGTGGCGGTGATCACCAGCGCGGCGGCGCCGTCGGACACCAGCGAGCAATCGTGCAAGCGCAGCGGCGCGGCGATCATCATGTTCTTGCTGCGGCCGCGCTCGTCGAGCTCATTGAGCTTCATGATCTCGGCCACCGTCTGCGGGCCGTTGCGCACGTGGGCCAGCGGGTTCTCGGCGCCGTTGCGGTAGCCCAGCGCGCCCACCGTCCAGAGCATCTGCTCAAGCTGCTCGGTCGAGATGCCGTAGTGCGCCTGGTAGGCCTTGGCGTATTCGGCGAACAGCATCGGGAACGACCAGCCCTTCGAGCCTTCGCTCGGCCAGTGCGAGCAGCACGACAGCACGTGCGTCATCTGCGGCGTGGGCAGCAGGTTCATCTTCTCGACGCCGATCACCAGCGCGTGCTTGGCGCGACCGGCCTCGACGGCGTAGACCGCGTCGTACAGCGCCACCGACGACGAGGCGCAGGCGCACTCGCAGCGCGTCATGGGCTTGAAGCGCAGGGCGGGGTCGATCTCGGCGGCGATGGGGGCGACGTGTTCCTGGTTGACGAACGAGCCGGGCGAGCACGAGCCCACGTAGATCGCGTCGATGTCTTTCGCCTCGATGCCGGCATCGGCAATCGCTCCACGGCCGGCTTCGATGAGCAGGTCGTAGTAGGTCTTGGTGTCGGTCATCAGGCCGGTGGCCTTGTCCTTTTGCACGAAGGCGCCGAAGGGCGTGTTGTACGCCCCGATGATGCTGGCCTTGCTCATGGTGATCTCCAAACGGTAAGAGGGTGATGAATCAGTGAGCTGCGCGGTGGTGGTGCGCCTGGGGCGCGTGCGCGGCGGTCGCTTCGCCGCGCAATTGGCGCAGGCGCTGCAGCACCACGTCGGGCACCTCCTTGACGACGCGCACGGCGCCCAGGTAGATGTGGCCTTCGTTGCCATCGAGCGTGATCACGTCGCCCTCGCGCAACTCGGCGTCGCCCAGGCGCACCTGGCGATGCGGCAAGTCGATTTCGAGGCCGTTGCAACCCACCAGGCAGACCTTGCCGAGCTGGCGAGCCACCACGGCGGCGTGCGAGGTGCGGGCGCCGCGCGAGGTCAGCAGGCCCACGGCGGCTTCGAGCGCGGCGATGTCCGACGTTTCGGCGTCCTGTCGCAGCAGGATCACGCTGACCCCGGCGGCATGGCGTTCGCGGGCCCGGGCTTCGTCGAGCGCGATCTCGCCAGTGACCACGCCGGCACAGGCGGCGGCGGCCTCGGCCACGGGCTGGGCGTCCGAGCCACCATCCAGCACCACGCGCGCCACGGCCAGGTCTTCTTCGCGGACCTGAGCCAGGCGTTGCCGGGTCTCCTCGACACTCAACAAACCTTCGTCATGCAGATCGAGCGCGATGCGCGCGGCAGCCAGCGGCGTGCGCTTGCCGTTGCGCGCCTGCAGCATGTAGAGCTGCGCCTCTTGCACGGTGAATTCAAAGTCCTGCATGTCGGCGAACGCCCGCTCGATGCGTTGCGCGGCCTCACGCAGATCGCTCCACACGCTGGGCAGCACCTCGGCCAGCTCGTCGTGACCCTGCGCGCTGCGCCGGCCCGACACCACGTCTTCGCCCTGCGCATTGAACATGAAGTCCACCCACGGCTGCGGCTCGCCATTGATCGGGTTGCGCGAGAAGCCCACGCCCGCGCCCGATGAGCCGCCCGCGTTGCCGAACACCATGGTCTGCACGGTCACCGCCGTGCCGATGCGCTCGTCGATGTGGTTGAGCTTGCGATATTCGATCGCCTTGGCCGACTGCCACGAGCGGAACACCGCCAGCACGGCGCGTTCGAGTTGCACGCGCGGGTCTTGCGGGAAGCCCGTTGCATCGTGCTCGGCAATCAGGTCGAGATAGCTGCGGGTGAGCTCGCGCAGTTGCGCGAAGTCGAGCGTGCGCTCGTCGCGCTCGGTGCCGAGCTGCTGTTGCGTGACGCGCTCGAAGGCCTGGCCTTCGATGCCCAGCACCACTTCGCCGTAGGTGGCCACGAGGCGGCGGTAGGCGTCCCACGCGAGGCGCGGGTTGCCACAGCGGCGCACGAAGCCGGGCAACGTGGCGTCGCACAGGCCCACGTTGAGCAACGTCTCCATCATGCCGGGCATCGACACCGCGGCGCCCGAGCGCACCGACAGCAGCAGCGGGTTGCGGACGTCGCCAAAGCGGGCGCCGGCCACGGCTTCGAGCTGCGCCAGCGACTGGTCGAGCGCGGCGCGCACGTCCGCCGGCAGTGTGGCGTGCGCGGCTTCGGCCAAGGCGCTGGGCGACTGCAGCACATGGTTGCACGCGCTGGTGCCCAGCACCAGGGCCGGTGGCACGCGCAGCCCGAGGGCATGCATGCGCCAGAGGTTGAAGGCCTTGTTGCCGACTTCGTCGACCGAGACATCGGCCTCGGCCTGCGGGCCGCCGATGAGCACGACGCGAAAGTGGGCGGACGCTGGTGCGGCGTGGTGAGCCGCGTGCACCACCGCGGGTTTGCGGCGGGCGGTCATGACGTGGCCCCGGACAGCGCGCCGCCGCGCAGCAGCACCATCTCGCGCAGCGCGTAGCTCACGCGCAGCAGCGCGTCGGAGGCGCTTTCGATCTCCATGCCCAGGTCGTTGGCCAGCATCAGCTCGGCGGGTTGCTTGAGCTCTTGCAGCAGGTGGCGGCGCGCGGTGCGCCATTGCTCGTCGCAGCGGCGTTCGGCCAGCACCACGCGCCAGGTGGCGTCCAGGAAGGTGTTGAAGTCTTCAAGCTCGCGGGCCGAACCCAGGCCGCGCGCGATTTCAAGGGCGCGCACGTAGTCCTGCACGGCTTGCAGCACCACGTCGGCCAGGCGGCCCATGTGCGCGCGCACGCCGTGGTGCAAGGCGCCCTGGTGGTCTTCAGCCATCACGCTGATCAGGAAGCTGGCTTCTTCGAGGTGGTCGGCCACTTCGTCGGCTTCTTCGACGAGGTTGGCAAAGGGCTTCCACGACGGTTGGCGCTTGGCCAGGTTGCGCGCCTGCATCACCAGGTGGTCGGCGCGGCGCTCCCACGCCTTGGTGCGCGCAGCCAGCTCGCTGGCATGACCGGAGCCGGCGTCGTGCGACAACGCGTCGCGCACGGCCTGCACCAGCTCGTGGCAGTAGGCCGCGTGCTCGGCGACGAGGCTGAAGCCCGGCGCATGCTGCTGCAGGCGCCGCGACAGCAGCATGCGGGCTTCGTCTTCGAGCAGCGACACCGGGTGCCCCGCCAACGCGCCGCGCGTGCACAGCGCCATGGCTTCGAGCACGAACTCTCGCGCCTGCTCGGCGCCCAGCACATCGGCCAGGCGGTCACCGAGGCGAAAGGCGCCGTCGCCCGCCGACTGCATCACCCCGAACAAGAAGTGCTCGGCCCCGGCCTGCAGCCAACCCATGTGACCCACGTCGCGGCGCGCGGCCTCGGCAAGCACCGCCAGCGCGGCGGGCTTGTCGAGGAACATCTGCAAGCGCTTGCGAGCGCGGTTCCAGTCGATCAGGAAGACCACGCGCGAGCCGATGCCTTCGAGCGTCTGCAGCAGCTGAGCCTCGTCGGCACAGGCGAAGGTGGCCGTGCCCACGAAGTAGGCGTGCCCCTCGTTGAGCCCCTCGCTGACGCGCGGCTCGACCACCGACCACTGTGGCGACCATGCCGCCAGCAACTGCTGGAAGAACGTGAAGCGCACGCTGTGCAGGTCGGAATACGTGAGCGTGACGGTGTGGCCTTCGACCTGGAAGACCAGCACGTGCGCGTCGTTGGTGCCGATGTCGTTCTGGATCAGCAGGCGCGGGCCCGAACGGGTGGCGGCCGTGTCCAGCCCCGGGTGGCCAAACTTCAGCGGCGCGGTGCGGTTGAGACCGCGCATGAAGGCGCGCACGCGCTGGGCGTCGGCGCCATCGGGGCCGCCTTCGAGCGACCAGGCATGGGCGCCGTCGATGTCGTCGTGCGCGATCGCGGCGGCCATCTGGTTGATCTGCTTGTGCAGGTCCATCACCAGCAGGTGCACGCTGTCGCCACGCTCGCGGTTGCCGCTTTCCAGCTGGGCGAGGTCGTCGCGCGTCAGCAGCTCGTCGCGGTCTTGTCGCAACCAGGTGGTCCACGATGCGAGCCGCTCGACGAAGTCTTGCACGTCGGCCGGGTTGGCCGCGCCCTCGATCACCGGGCGCGCCATGGTGGTCAGGTCGTCGGCGATCTGATGCAGGGCCGCAGGCAACTCGGGCAGAAAGGTGGCCGACTCGCCGGCGCGCTGGCTCGGGGCCGCGCCGGCCAGCATCTCATCGACCCACGCATCGTTCAAGCCCGCGGCGCGGCGCTCGCGCGTGAGGTCGATGGTGTCGCCCTTGGCGTGCTGCACGCCGGCTTGAAACACCGACAGCGCGCACTTGAGGCGGTCGTTGGCGGCCAGCGCCGCGTTGATCCACGCCGGCAGCAAGAGCCCGCGATTGCCTACTTCATTGCCCAGCGATTCGACCGCCGCCAGCTTGTTCAACATGATCGCCCTCACGCAGCGCGCCGGCTGCACATTTCGTTGTGGCGACCAGTGTTGAATTCGGGTTTGACAGTGCCGTGACACCAGACGGCGAATCGGGGTCTTGCCTGATCGGCGTCAAGTCATCGCGACGGCCGACTCGCCGTGGCGGGCCGACTCGATCGGATCTGCGCCCCGCGCACCTCGAAGCGCACGGCCTCGACCACCGCGCCGCGGTCGTTCATCAGCTCCAGCGTGTGCGCGCCCGGCCACATCGCCCATTGCGTGTTGACGGCCGGGCCGAGGCGCTTGTCGTCGAGCCGCCACCACCAGCTGCGCGATACGCCCGCCACCAGCGTGAACGGCAGCTTCTGCGCCTGCGGCGGGATGTCGGGGTCGAGCGCCACGATGGTGCGGTCGGCCGGCGCGGCGATCAGCGTGCGGGCCACGCCCTGGGCACTGGCGAGCCGGATCAGCGGTTGCTCGGTGCCCGCGATGAACCACTCGCTGCGCGGCGGCTCCAGCTCGCGCTCGAAGCGCACCGCCTGCTGCACGACGCCAGCCGGCGCGGGCGGTGCCTGCCGGGCCTCGCGCGGCGCGGGGCGGTGTTGCAGCTCGTCCATCACCGCGCGCCAAACCGGGGCCGCGCCGGTGGTGCCCGACACGTCCCACATCGGCTCGCCGCTGGCGTTGCCCACCCACACGCCCACGGTGTAGCGGCGCGTAAAGCCCACGCACCAGTTGTCGCGCATGTCCTTGCTGGTGCCGGTCTTCACGGCCGCCCAGTAGCGCGCGGCCAGGGCGTTGTCGAGCCCGAAGGTGGGCACGCGGGCCTCGCGGTCGGCCAGCACGTCGGCCACGATGAAGCTGGCGGCCGGGCTCATCAAGCTCTGCGGCGCCACCACCGGCTCGCTGCCCAGCACGCGCCAGGGCGACGCCAGCCCGCCGTTGGCCAGCGCGCGGTAGGCATTGGCGAGCGTGGCCAGCGAGACCTCGGCCGAGCCCAGCGCGAGGCTGTAGCCGTAGTAGTCGCCGTTGTGCTTGAGCGGCAAGCCGAGATCGGACAGGCGCCGCGCGAAGCGCTCCGGCGTCACCATCACCAGCGTGCGTACCGCCGGCACGTTGAGCGACGACGCCAGTGCCGTGCGCAGCGACACCGGCCCCTTGAACGCGTGGTCGTAGTTCTGCGGCACGTAGAGCCCGGCCTGCGTGGTGAGGCCCACCGGCGAGTCGTCGATGATCGACGCCGCCGTGAGCCAGCGCTGCTCGATGGCGATCTCGTACAAGAAGGGCTTGAGCGTGGAGCCCGCCTGACGCAGCGCGCCCACGCCGTCCACCTCGGCGGCTTGCGATAGCGCGCCGCTCGACCCCACCCACGCGAGCACCTCGCCGCTGGCGTTGTCGAGCACGATCACGGCGCCGTCTTCCACATGGCGCTCGCGCAGCTCGGTGAGATGCTGGCGCAAGGTGTCGCGCGCGAAGCGCTGCAGGCGGGCGTCGAGCGTGGTGATTAGCGTGGTGATGAGCGTCTTCGGGCGCGCGGTGGTGGCGGTGGCAGCGCCGGCAGCGGGGGCGGGCAGCGCGCTCAGCACCTTGCGCGCCAGGTGCGGCGCCAATTGCGCGTCAGCGTCGAGCCGCTCGTTGCCGTCTTTTGCACGGTAGCTGGCCAGCACTTGCGCGGCATAGGCCGGCAGGCCCTTGCAACTGGCGGCCAGGCCCTGCTCGGTCAGCACGCCGCAGGCCCGCTCGGCCACCTGCGCCGGCTTGGCATTGGGCGCGCGCACCAGCGCCGCCGCCACCGCCGCTTCGTCGGTGTTCAAGCCACTCGGGTACTTGTGAAACAGGCTGGCCGACAAGGCCGAGATGCCGACCAGCTCGCCGCGAAACGCCACGAGGTTGAGATAGGCCTCCAGGATCTGATCCTTGCGCCAGCTGCGCTCCAGCCGCAGCGCCGTAGCCGCCTGGCTCACCTTGCTCACCACTGAGCGCCCTTGCCCGCTCTTGGGCGCGGCGAGGTCGTCGTTCAGCAGGCCGGCGAGCTGCATCGTCACGGTCGAGGCCCCGCGTGTGCGGCTGGCCCACACATTGCCCCAGGCCGCGGCGCTCACGGCGCGCCAGTCCACCCCGGCGTGCTCGTAAAAGCGCTTGTCTTCAGACAGCAGCAGCGCCGTGCGCAAAGCGGGCGACACCTGCGCCAGCGGCACCCACTCGCCGCGCTGCATCGTGGCATCGGTGCGCACGCGCTGCAGCACCGCGCCATGGCGGTCGAGCACCACGGTGTCGGACGAGCGATACGCCGCCTTCACCTGCTCGAAGCTGGGCAGGGCGTGGGCCGGCGACGCGAGCAGCAGCGCCAGCGACAACACCATGGCCGCCCCACCCCGCCACGGCATCATCCGCACAACGTGGCCCTTTGCCTCACGGCTTCACCACCACCGCCGCGTTGGGTGATTCGCCGAACATCTCGGGCGCGTACATCGCTTCCATGCGCGTTTGCGGCAAACCGAAGGTGCCCGGATTGTTCAGGCGCACGGTGTATTCGACGCTGAACGCGCCCTTGGGCAGGTAGCGGTAGTAGGCGCGGTAGGCCTCGAAGCTGCGCTCTTGATACGCCAGCCAGCCGCGCTCGTCGGCGTTCTCGCTTTGCGTGTCCATCGCGCTGTCGCGGCCCAGGCCGCTGCCCAAAAGGGTGGCGCCGCCGGGCACGGGGTCGTTGAGCACGACCCAGGTGGCGTCGGCCTGCACGTCGATGTCGAGCTTGATGCGCAGCACGTCGCCGCGGCTGTACGTGCCCTTCACCTTTTGCTCAACCGGCGTCACCGTCTTGGTGATGCGGTAGCCCGAGCTGAAGGGTTGCAGCACCGGCACCGCCGCCTTGCTGGTGAAGGTGAGCCAGGGCTTGCCGCTGCCGTCGTGCGTGACCTTCACGGTGGTGGCCGCCTTGTTGCCGCCCACGGCAAAGCCCTGCGGCCAGCCGAGTGCCACCGTGCCGCCCGAGGCTTGTTTGGCCCAGTCGAGCAACTGCGCTGATGACGCCGTGCCGCCCGGCTCGAAGCCCACCTGCGAGCGGCCCGCCACCGGGTCGCGCTCGAAGCGCTTCGAGAACGCCTCGATGGCGACCGAGCCCCAGGCGTTGGCCACCGTGGTGGACCAGCGCCCCCATTGCTGGCGCTGCAGCGTGCCCACCACCAGGCGCGGCAGGTCGGTGGCCCAGGCGGGCTTGGTGAGCACGGCGCCGATCATGCGGACGCTGTTGACGTCGCCATTGCTCATCAACCACCACCAGCTGTCGTCGCGCTCGGTCGAGAAGCCCAGCCGAGTGCCCTGCACGTTGAGCCGCGCGCGCAAGATCTGCTCGGCTTCGGTGATGCGCTTGTCGCGATCGGGGATGTCCTTCACGCGGTCGAGCACCATCAGCCAGTCGATCACCGCGCCGGTGGGCCACTGGTTGGGCAGGATCTGGATGGAGCCCAGCATGCGTGGCTGCACGCGGCCGGTGCGGCTCAGGGCTTCGAGCGCGGCCACCTTGCGCACGTCGAGGTCGCCGTTCTTCAAGAAGGCGGGCGCCCAGAACTCGCGCTTCAAGCGGCCCTCGACGAAGGCGATCAGGGCGCGCTCCATCTTGTCGCGCGTGTCGCTCGGGATATTGAAGTCGTAGCCCAGCTTGGTGGCTTCGTCCGAGATCGACAGCAGATAGGCCGTGAGCGAATCGCTGCCCGTGTTGTGCCAACCCGCGCTGGGCGGGAAGTAGTTGGCCAGGCCGTTTTCGTCGAGATAGAGCGGGATCTGCGCGGCGATGGTCTGCCAGTAGGCCGTGTCGCGCAGGCCGATGGCGATGGACGTCTTTTGCTCGAGGCACGACCACGGGTAGCGCAAGAAGAACTCGCGCACGCCGGGCAGGCCATCGGCCAGCTTGGGCTTGAACGCCACTTCGATGCCGCCACGCAGCGCGCCGTCGGCACCCGGCAGCGCCTTCTGCGGCGGCGCGATGGGGATGCTGACTTGCTTGTCGAGCTGCATCAGCGTGGCCTGCTGCACCGTCACGGGTACGGCCTCGGCCACCTTCTGCACGAACTTCATGCGGTCTTGCACGCCGCCGGCTTGAGCGGCCACCTGCCAATCGAGCTGCTTGACGTTGTAGGGCACGGTCACGTCCCACCCGGCCTCGGCCGCGCCGTTGGCTTCGATGTGGATGCGCTGCTCGGGCAAGGCGGACCCGGCTTGACCCGTGAGCACCGCATCCATCGGCTTGCCCGTGGTGTTGCGCAGCGTGAACATCGCGCGGTATTGATCGCCCTCGCGCACCAGCGGCGGCACGCCCGAAACGATCTGCAGGTCTTGCGTGGCGCGGATGCTGGCCGAGCCGGTGCCGAACAGCGCCACGTTCTTGCCCTTGATGGCGTCGGCCACGGCGACGATGCGGAAGCTAGTGAGCGAATCGTTCAGCGGCACCTTGACGACGGCCTCGCCCTTCGCATCGAGCACCACGGACGGGTTCCAGAGCAGCAGCGTGTCGAACAACTCGCGCGTCGGGAACTCGCCGCCCCCGCCACCCGCCGGCGCGGCTTTCTTGCCGTAGTGCCGTTTGCCGATGATCTGCATCTGCGCGGTGGCCGTTTCGATGCCGTAGCCACGCGGCTTGATCATCGCGCCGAGCAGATCCCAGCTGGCGTTGGGGCGCAGCTCAAGCAGGGCTTCGTCCACCGCGGCCAAGGCCACCTCGGTGCCAGCCGGCGCGGGCGAGCCGTCGGGCAGCGTCACCTTCACGCGCACCGTGCTGGTGGCGCGAATCGGGTAGCTCGACTTGTCGGGCGTCACGTCCACCTTGAGCTTGTGCCCGGCGATGCCCACCTGGATCTCGGCGATGCCGTACTTGAACGCCGGCTTGGACAGATCGACCATCGCGGTCGGCTCTTGATATTCCTGCCCCTCGGTGCGCCACGCGTGCCACCACTCGCTGGGCGCGCGCCAGCCCCAGCTGAAGAACGAATACCACGGCACCTCGCGCACACGGCCGCGCACGGCCAGCACCGACACATACACGTTCGGCGCCCACTCGGCCTTGACGGGCACCTCGATGGTCGGGTCCTTGCCGTTCAGCTCGACGGTGAAGGTCTCGATGATGCCGTTGCGCTCCACCGCCACCAGCGCGGTCGCGTGGCGGAAGGGGCTGCGCACCTGAAACTTCGCCGTCTGCCCCGGCTCGTAATTGCGCTGCTCGGGGATCACGTCCATGCGGTCCTGGTTGTCGCCGCCGAACCAGACCTCGCCCTGCCGCGTGACCCACACCGACGAAGCCGAGCGCGCCACGTGGCCGCCGTTGTCCTTGGCTTCGGCGATCAGCTCGACCTGGCCGAGCGTGTTGAGCTCGACCTCGCAGAACACCAGGCCGCGCGCGTCGCTGGTGCCGCTGCACACCTCGCCCAGGTCTTGATCGGCGTTCTGGTTGTCGTAGGCATAGAAGCCGCCCACCAGGCGCTTGCGGGTGGACGAAGTACGGTGCGACACCGCGCGCAGCTTCACGCTCACACCGGCCTGCGGTTTGCCAGCGGTGTCGAGCGCCACCACCTGGGTGCCCACCTTCTGCCGCACCGACACCCACGACTCGGTACGCACGCCCAGCACCACGGCGGCGGGCCACACGGGCAGCGTCTGGCTCAGCGTCTGCACCTCGCCGTTCGGGTCGGCGTAGGTGGCCTGCACCAGCAGCTCGCGCGGCGTCTTCACCTCGGGCAGCTTGGGCAGCGTCACGTTGGCGGCGCCGTTCTTGTCGAGCGTCACCGCGAGCTTGTCGGCCACCAGCTTGTTGCTGTCGTTGCGCGTGTGGGTGAAGCGCTCGTTGTCGTCCTCGTCCACATACTCTTCAGAGAAGAAACCGCGCGCGTTGGGGTCGCGCGGCTCGGCGGGCGGGTCGAAGCGGTAGCCGGGGTAGCGGTCGGTGCGCAGCGCGCTGGCCACATTGGCTTCGCCCAGCTGGGCCGACACGCGCACCGGCAGGCCGGACGCACCACCGCCGTTGCCGTAGTTGATCTGCAAACCCAGCGGCACGTCCTTGGGCTGCACCAGTGCCTCTTTGGGGCCGATGATGCGGCCGGTCATGACCGGCAGGCGGAATTCTTCGACGCGGAAGTCGCCCGTGCCCCACGCACTCAAGCCGCGCACCAGCGACACGTTGTAGACGCCGAGCTTGGCATCTTCGGGGATCTTGAACGTGGTCTCGGCGTAGCGCCCGCCGCGCCACTGCAGCGGGAACTCGAACTGCTGCCCCGAGCCCTCGTGCACGATGCGTACCTGCGTCGGCAACTCGTCGCGATCCACCAGACGCATGCCCGTGAGCGTTTCGGCCCGATGGAAATGCTTCATCGACACGGTCTGCCCGGCGCGCAGCAAGGTGCGGTCGAGCACCGAATGAAAGTGCACCGGCTCGGGGTCGTGGCGGTCGCCGGTGTTGACGTGGAAGCGCCACGCCTCGATGCCCTCGTTCCAGCTCGACCAAACGAAGGCCATGTCGGCGCGGCCTTGCTCGTCGGTCTTGCGCGCGCTGACGAAGTAGCCTTCTTCGCGCCCGCTGCGGCCTGCAGAGCAGTAGTCCCAATCCAGCGGCGGCAGATCCTGGTTGACGAGCGCGAAGCCGTTGCGGTCCGAGTAGCCCTTCCACAGCACCTTGCCTTGGCAGTCGGAGATCTGCAGCGCGGCACCGGCCACCGGCTGGGCCTTGTCCAGCGTGGTGACCCACACGCCCGAGTTCAGCGCGCCCCACTTGAAATGCACGCCCAGGTTGGTGACGAGCACGCTGGTACGCACGAACATCGGCGCGTCGCGGTCGAGCAGGGCTCGGCCCAGGCGCGGCGACTCGATCTCGACCACATGAAAGCCGGGCTGCGGCATCGGGATGCCGATCACCTCGAACGGATGCGGCTCGGTCTTGGCGTTGCTGGGCAGGCTCAGCTTCTTGGCCTCGTGCTGGCGGTTGAGCAGGCTCACGGTGCGCGTCTGCACAAAGGCCGGGTCTTCGGCATCGAAGTAGGGTTCGCCGTCGTCCACCGTGTCGTCGGCGCCGTAGCGCTTGGCCTTGCGTTTGCTGGCCTTGGGCTTGGCCGGCACGGGCAGCTTGATGCCCAGCTCGCTCTGCACCTCGTCGCGCGGCAAGCGCGATTCGTCGTAGCGCTTGACGCGCGCCAGCCAGCCGATGATGGCGGCATCGTCGGCCAGCTTCAGATCGCGCACCGCGCTGCCCGGCAGGTTCAGGCCTTTGACGGCCAGATCGCCTTCGACGTGGCGCACCGTCACCGGCAGCGTCGGTTCGGCGTTGAGTTCGAGGATGCCGAAGGTGGCGCGCGAGAACTTGGCCAGCGGCGGCGCATCGGCCGTGCGCGTCTTGATCGGGAAGGCGCCCGCGTTGCTCAGCGCGCGGCCCGAGTCGTCGCGCAAGTCGCTCGGCAGCTCGATGCTGACGGCGGCGTTCTCGGCAAACGGCGGCGCGAATTCAACCGCCGTCACCGCGCTCTCGGACGGGTCGATCTTGACCTCGCCCTGGTTGCGGCTGAAAAAGTAGAACCACTTGCGCAGGCCGCCGCTTTCCACTTCGACCAGGCGCTCGTTCACGTCACCCCGGTTTTGCTCGACGCGCGGCTTCACGTCGCCATCGGGCGTCTTGAGCACGATGCGCTCGGCCAGCTTGCGCGGCACGGGCGACGAGAACTCGACGCGCAGCGGGCGAATCGGCAGGCAGTCGGCGCGCGCGTTGCTGCGCTCGCAGGTGAAGCTGGCGGTAAAGGGCGGGCGCACCTTGTAGCCCAGGCGCCGATCGGCCGAGTTCGGCACGCCCGACGGCGTGGCGATGCCCTTGGCCCACACCACGCTCACGGTGGCATCGGGCGGCAAGGGGCGCGCGCAACGCACGGTGACCACGCGCTCTTGCTGCGGCACCAGGCCCACGGCCTTGAGGATGTCGGTGCGCGTGGCGCCCGTCACCACGGCCACCGGCAGGCGCTCGCTCACGCCGCTGGCTTCGCACCAGGCGTGCTGCTCGATGCTTTCTTTGGTGGCCGGGCCGTTGAGCAGCAGCGCGAAGATCTGCTCTTCTTCGATCTTGTTGTAGTCGCCGGGCGAGGGGTAGGCGCGCACCACGGCCGGACCGCCGGTGCTGAACTCGAACTGCGTGCTGCCGGTCAGGGCCTCGCCGCCCAGCGATTTGAGCCCCGCCTTGGCGTTGAGCTTGCAGCGCGTGCCGGCGGGCACGTCTTGCGTGAAGTCGTAAACCCAGGTCTTGTCGTCCACCCAGCGGCCGGTGCCGGTGACGGGTTTGTCGTTGGTGCAGCGCACGTCGAGCGGCGCGGGCAGGCGCGGGTCGCCGAAGTTGACCATCGAGTCGCTGAAAGTGGCGCGGGCTTGCCGCACGCGGGCCACCTCGCCTTGCGGCGACACGGTCTGCAGCGTCACGGCCCACAGCGCGCCGGCGCCGCCCAGCGCGGCCACGGCTGCTGCCGCGCCGAGCAGGCGGACGGCGCCGCGCCAACCCGGGCGTTGCCGCCACGAGCGGGTCGATGACGAGGGGTGGTTTTGCGTGTCGGCCATGGGCGTCCTCCTGGGTTCTGGATCCGTGCGTCTTGATGCGCGATGCGCGATTGTGGTACGAAGGCCGTGACATTCGTCGCGCCATTCGGGCGGGCTTCGTCAAAACCCGCTGATGCGGCGTTTGCAAAAAGACCGCAGCGGCGGCAATTTTTGGCGGCTGACGAGGGCGCGTGCCGAGGCCCTGGCGCTCAGGTGCCGATACTGCCTTCTACAGTTCCGCAACGAATCGACAGCGAGGCTGCCGTCATGAGATCTTTGCCCCGAAAAATCGCGCTGGTGTGCATGGGCTTGTCGGCCTGGGTGGGGGCCCTGGCCGCCGAGCTCGAAGGCGTGCCCGTGAAAGAAACCACCGTGCTCGATGGCGCCACGCTCACGCTCAACGGCGCGGCGGTGCTCAAGCGGGGCTATTTCAAGACCAACGTCACCGCGATCTACCTGAGCGAGCCGCGCCACACGATGGACGGCATCTACAAGCTGCACGGCCCGAAGCGCATCGAGCTCACGCTGCTGCGCGACCTGACCGGGCCGATGCTGTCGCGCTACTTCGTGGCGGACTTCAAATCGGCGGCCAGCGAGGCCGAGTTCAAGCAGCTGATTCCCCAAGTGGGCCGGCTGGGCGGCATCTACAGCGCCATCGGCAAGATCAGCAAGGGCGACGTGGTTCGCATGGACTGGCACCCCGGCGTGGGCATCACGGGCAGCATCAACGGCAAGCCGCTGGTGGATGCCAGCGAGGCCATGAACAGCGAGCTGATGTTCCAGATTTTCTTGCGCATGTACATGATGACCCCTGGCTGCGGCCCCGACTACACCCAGGCGTTGCTCGGCGCCTGACCCGGTTTTCGGCAGGCGCCTGACCTGCCGCCACGCGGCGCGCAAGCCCTTGACGCAACCACTTTTGCGCCCCCTGAAAAGCACCTGCGCCGGTGTTAAAAATGTCGCGCCAAGCCGTTATGCTTGCGCACTGGTGCCGCGAAATTTCCGCTTGCCGAGGCGACGCTCGCCCACCCCGTGCCGCGCTCCGGCGCGCACGAGTCGAACCCCTGGTTCTCGTCGGCCCGGCATTCATTGCAATCCATTTACTTGCTACCGAGGAACAAACATGAGCTTCTCCATCGAAAACAAGCTGGGCGACCTGCTGGACAACGAAACCACCAAGGCCATTCTTGAAAAGCATATGCCCGGCATCTCGACCCACCCGCAAATCGGCATGGGTCGCGGCTTCCCGCTGTCGGTGGTGGCCAACTTCTCGGGCGGCCTGATCACCAAGGAACTGCTCGAAAAGGTCAACGCCGAGCTGGCCACCCTGGGCTGATCCGCCGCCTTGCGCAACGTGGCCGTGCAGCCGTCACGGTCGCGTCAAGAAACCCGCCGACTCGTCCGAGTTCGGCGGGTTTTTACTTAGGGACGGCATACACTGCGAGGCGAAAAAAATAAAACAGCGCCAGGCTCGAACCTGATGGGGGAGACAACACCCGCTGGAGCCCGAAATGAATGCCGTCAAAGTGTCCTCGTTGTCCCGCCCCTCTTCGCCCGCCCTCGCTCGCGCTCTCGCCCCCACCGACTCGACACCGCCCAGCCTGGATGGCGTCTACACCCGCACCCTGGCGGGCCATCAAGAGGTGTTGCTCGAACGCACCTTGCTCGACCCCGCCGAGCGCCGTCTGTTGCGCATGGTGACGGGCCTGACGCCGCTCGGCGTGCTGACGCCGCAAGCCAGCGGCATCGACGACCCGGTGGCCGCCGCCAGCCGTCTGCTCGAAGTGGGTCTGATCGAGCCGGTCGACCCCGCCGCGCTGGGTTGCGACGCAGCCTGACGCCGGGCCGGGCGCTCAGGCTTCGGCGCCACCCGGCGCCATCCAGTCGATCTGCTGGCGCAACAGCTGCGCCTGCCCCGCCCAGTAGGCCGGGCTGTCGAACCACGGAAACGCCACCGGAAAGGCCGGGTCGCGCCAGCGCCGCGCGATCCAGGCGCTGTGGTGCAGCAGCCGCAAGGTGCGCAGCGGCTCGATGAGGCGCAGCTCGCGGTCGTCGAACTCGCGCACCTGCTCGTAGCCGCCGAGCAGCGCGTCGAGCTGGTGCCGCCGCTCCGCCGGGTCGGCACCCAGCATCATCCAGAGGTCCTGCACGGCCGGCGCGGTGCCGGTGTCGTCGAGGTCAACAAAGTGCGGGCCGTCGGGCGTCCAGAGCAGGTTGCCGACGTGGCAGTCGCCGTGCACGCGCAGCCAGCGCAGGTCGGGCAGGGCGTCGAAGGCCGCCTGGGCCAAGTCCAGGGCCTCGTCCGCCGCGCCGCGCCAGGCGCCGATCTGCTCGGGCGGCACCACGTCGTGCTCGATCAGCCAGTCGCGCGCGCCGCGGCCCAGCGTGGCCACGTCGAGCCGCGGGCGGTGCGCGAAGGGCTCGGTCGTCCCCACGTTGTGCAGGCGCCCCAGCAAACGGCCCAGCCAGGCCAGCACCTCGGGGTCTTCGAGGTTGGGCGCGCGCCCGCCACGGCGCGGCGCCGCCGCCCAGCGTAGCGCGCCGCGCCGCGCCAAGGTGGGCGGCGTGCCCAGCAGGGTGGGGGCGTCGGGGCCTTCGGTGTGATCCGGGTGATCGGGTTGCAGCACCAGGGGCGCCACCATGGGCACCTCGGCCTCGGCGAGCTGGCGGGCGAAGGCGTGTTCTTCGAGGATGGCGGCGTCGCTCCAGCGCCCGGCGCGGTAGAACTTGGCGACGATCACGGCGCCGTCTTCGAGGTGCACCTGGAAGACGCGGTTCTCGTAGGAGTTGAGCTGCAGCAGCCGGCCGTCGCCGCGCAGGCCCACGGCGTCGAGCGCGTCGAGCACGGCGGCGGGGGTGAGATCGGCGTAGGGCGTGTCGGCCGTGGGGGCGTCGGCCGCTTCGTGCGGGGCGGGGTGGGGCGTGCAGGGCATCGCCCGATGGTACGTCGGGGTCGCGGCCCGCGTGGCGCGCTTCAGGCGCGGGCGCGCCGCTCGAAGGGCTGGCCGCCCACGTAGCGTTCGAGCACGGCCAGCAAGGCTTCTCTCGAGAACGGTTTGGCGAGGTGATCGTTCATGCCGGCTTCGAGGCAGCGCTGGCGATCGGCGTCGTGGGCGTTGGCGGTGAGGGCCACGATGGGCACGCGCTGCCAGGCGCGCTGCTGTTCGCGGCGACGAATCTGCCGCGTGGCCTCGAAGCCGTCCATGCCCGGCATCTGGCAGTCCATCAGCACCAGGTCGGCCTGACGCCGCTCCAGCCATTCGACGGCGGCCAGGCCGTCGGCCACGGAGGTCACGGCCACGCCGGCCTGCTGCAGGATGGCCTCGGCCACCAGGGCGTTGACGGGGTTGTCCTCGACCAGCAGCACTTGCACGCCCGGGCCGGCCCACAAGCTGGGTTGATCGGGTTCGAGCGCCGAGACGGCGGGCTCGTCCACCCGGGACAGCGGCAGCGCGAAGGCGAAGGTCGAGCCCTCGTCGGGCTGACTCGCGCAGGTCAGCTCGCCGCCCATGGCCTGGCAGAGCTTGCGCGAGATGGTCAGGCCCAGGCCGGTGCCGGCGTGGCGTCGGGCGAAGGTGCTCTCGACCTGGTGAAAGGCCTCGAAAATGCGCGCCACCTCGCGGGCGTCGATGCCGATGCCGGTGTCTTGCACGGCGAAGTGCACCTCGCCCTCGCACTCGCCGGCGCGCACCCGCAGCGCCACCCGACCGTGCTCGGTGAACTTGATGGCGTTGCTCAGCAGGTTGAGCGCCACCTGACGCAGGCGGGCCGGGTCGCCCAGCACGGTGCAGGGTCGCGGCAGCTCGTATTGCAGCGACAGGCTCAGGCCCTTCTGCGCGGCGGCCACCGACAGCACGCCGATCACTTCGTCCACCAGCGCCGACAGCTCGAAGCGCTTGTTCTCGACGCGCAGGTAGCCGGCCTCGATCTTGGAGAAGTCGAGCACGTCGTTGATGACGGTGAGCAGGTGGTCGCCCGAGCGTTGCAGCAGCTCGAGCCTGTTGCGCGCCAGCGGGCGGTGCTCGTCGTCGTGCAGCATGCGCGCCAGCCCCAGGATGCCGTGCAGCGGCGTACGCATCTCGTGGCTCATGGTGGCCAGGAACCGGCTCTTGGCCTCGCTGTGGTGCTCGGCCAGCGCCAGCGCCTGCTCGCGTTCCTTGGCGACGCGCTCGGTGGTGTAGCGCAGCGTGAGCAGCTCGGTCACGCGGCGCTGCGCGCGCTTGGCCTCGAGCAGCAGGATGGTCATGAACACCAGCAAGCCGACCGAGGTGAAGGCACCGAATCGATTGCCCAGCAGCCCGCAATAGACGATGTTGGGCAGCGTCATGGGCACGATCAGCGCGGCCACCGCGCGCAGGTCGATGGCCAGGGCAAACGAGCCGATGGCGCCGATGCCCAGGGTCGCGCCGATGGTGATGGCCATGACGTCGGCGCGATCCGCGGGCGACACCAGCCACACCGCCGCGCCCCACACCAGGCCGTCGAGAAAGGCCAGCAGCACCGCGCAGCGGTACCAGTGCTCCTGGCTGCGATTGCTGGCCTGACCGTAGCGCATGGCCTGCAACCAGCGCGGCACCAGCACCACGCATTTGGCAACCAGCCAAGGCCAGACCAGCGACGACTGGAGCATCGGCGCAAGCAGCCAGCACATCATGGCGGCGAAGGCGCCGGCCACCAGCACCGTGACGCGCACATGGCTGTAGAGCATGCGGATGCGGTCGCGCCGCACCAACTGGTCGATGGGCAGATCGACGGGCGCGGCAGCCGCCCCGGGTTCAGGAGCGACTCCCACCAGCGTCAAAGGAGGGGGGGTGGCGGACTTCACGCTTCGTATGGTCGTGGCGACGACGCGGCCGCGCGCACAGGATTTCACCCAGTTGCCGGCCACGAAGCGTGAAATCGTTCCAGTCCCTACCCCCGCGATCGGGGGGCGAGAAGAGACCTACGGCGTTGGCAGATACAGCCACCAGGCGCGGCTGCGCTCGGCAAAGGCTTGCGCGGCGGGCGCCCATTCGGCGCGGATCTGCGCCGGCTCGCGCCCCTCGCGCAGCGCTTGCAGCACGGCGCGCGAGCCGATCATGCCGGCGGTCTTGTCGAGCTCGAAGCGGGCGCCGTAGAGGTGCTGCAGCGCCGCTGTCAGCTCGATGCCGAGCTCGACGGCACGCAAGGCGCCGCGGTCGGTGATGGTGAAGCGCACGCCCTGGCAGGGCTGCCCCTTGTAGGGCGACTCGGTGGGCGTGAAGCTCACCGGCGCCACGCTCACGCCGGGCAGCTTGCGCGCGCGCAACTCGCGGGCCAGCACGGCGCCGTCCACCCACGGCGCCCCGATCCACTCGAACGGATGCTCGGTGCCGCGCGCCACGCTGACGTTGGCGCCCTCCACCAAGGCCACGCCGGGGTACAGCGCGGTTTGCGCGAGGGTGCGCAGGTTGGGGCTGGGCGGCACCCAGTCGAGATGGGTCTGGTCGTACCACGCGTTGCGGCGATAGCCCTGCATGGCCACCACGCGCAGGTCGGCGCCGATCTGTTGCTCGGCATTGATCAGCCGCGCCAGCTCGCCGAGCGTGAGGCCGTGTTGCACGGGCAGGGGGTGGCAGCCGGTGA
>NZ_JAYSBZ010000042.1:0-29230 GCF_041915145.1 Aquabacterium sp.
CGGATGCGGCGCCCGCGTCGGGAGCGTTGCGTCAGGCCAGCAGGTAGCCGCCGTCCACGTTCAGCGCGGTGCCGGTGGTGTAGCTGGCAGCCGGGCTGACGAGGTAGAGCACGGCGCCGGCCATTTCATCGGGCTGGGCCACGCGGTTCATCGGAACGTGCTCAAGCACATGTTTGAGCACAGCCGGGTTCTGCACCAGCGCTGAGGCGAACTTGGTGTCGGTGGCTCCGGGCAGCAGGGCGTTGACGCGCACCTTCATCGGCGCGCATTCCTTGGCGAAGGCATGCGTCATCGAGATCACCGCCGCCTTGGTGATCGAGTAGATGCCTTGCATCGCGCCCGGGATCACGCCGTTGACCGACGCCACGTTCACGATCGCGCCACCGCCGTGCTTGGCCATCAGCTTGGCGCCGTGCGAGCACATGAAGAAGTAGCCGCGGATGTTCACGTCCACCGTCTTCTGGAAGGCGGTGACATCGGTTTCGGTGATGTGGCCGAAGTAGGGGTTGGTGGCGGCGTTGTTGACCAGGATGTCGAGCCGGCCGTGCTTGGCTTCGATGGCCGCGAATGCCGCCTCGATCTGCGCCATCTCGCCGATGTGGCAGGCCAGCGTCTCGGCCGAGCCGCCAGCGTCCTTGATGGCCTGAACCACGCTGTCGCAAGCCTCGGCTTTGCGGCTGGACACGATCACGTGTGCGCCGTAGGCCGCGAGCGTCTTGGCGATGTGCTCGCCGATGCCCCGGCTGGCGCCGGTGACGAGGGCGACCTTGCCGCTGAGGTCGAACAGGTTGACGGGGGTGCTCATGGGTTGTCTCGCTTGGGTTTATTGGATGGATGAAATCAGCGGTAGGTGAGGGTGCTGGGGTCGCGGGTGATGTCGAGGTGGGCCACGTCGTTGAAGCCGCCCAGCCGCAATCCGCTGGGGCGCGCCTTGAGCCGGGTGACGCCGGCGTTGTGCAGCGACCAGGCCAGATCGAAGGCGCGCTCGTCGGGCACGCCCATCACGTCTTGCGTGATCGCCATGATCGGGCCGCCCGAGGTGAAGACGGCCACGCTGTCGTGCCCGCGCTCCTGGGTCAGCGCTGCAGCGCGCCGCACCGCCGCGCTGCAGCGCTGCTGGAAGCCTACCCACGACTCGGCGTAGTCGGCGTCGTGCTGGCCGCTCGTCCAGCGGTTGACTGCTTGCATGAACACGCGCTGAAAGGCGTGCTTGGGGTCGATGCCTTGCTCGGCTTGCCCGATCAAGTAGCGCCGCACCGACGCGTGATCGCCCAGGTCGGGGCGGTAAATGCGCAAGATGGCTTCGTGGTCGTATTCGTTGAAGCCGGGGTCGACCAGGGCTTCGTCGGCCAGAGCGGTTTGGCCCAATTCGGCCAGGCACGCGCGAGCGGTTTGCAAGTGGCGCTGCATGGCGCCGACGACCACGCTGGGCGCCGCCACGCCGGTTTGCCGCCACCAGCGCCCGAGCAGCGCGCCCTGGCGCTCGCCCAAGGGCGATAGCTGGTCGTAATTGGCCGCGCCAAAGCTGGCCTGGCCGTGGCGCACGAGGTAGATGGTCGTCACGCGGGGCTCGGTTTCGTCACAGTTTGGATTGCGCGATCAGCTTCTGGCAGCGTTGATCGAGGTAATTGACCAGCGGGCCGAAGGTGGCGAACTGCGGGTTGCGGGCGTGGCCGTCTTTGTAGCGGCGGTAGATCTGCTGCACGATCACGGCCAGGC
Organism: Aquabacterium sp.; assembly: GCF_041915145.1. GTDB lineage: Bacteria > Pseudomonadota > Gammaproteobacteria > Burkholderiales > Burkholderiaceae_C > Aquabacterium. Next base: position 1,720 of record NZ_JAYSBZ010000042.1, read on the forward strand.
GGAACAGGCCGTAGATCGCGTAGAAATCGAAGCTCGCCACCGACCAGCCGGTGCGCTCGCCGTAGTAGTCGATCACCTCTTGCCGCGTGAGCATGCCCGGCGCGTTGGTGGGCTGGCGGCGCGTCATCTTGAAGAACTCGTCGTCGTCGGCCTGCACCCAGTAGGCCAGCGAGTTGCCCAGATCCATCAGCGGGTCGCCGATGGTGGCCATCTCCCAGTCGAGCACGCCGATCACCTCGAAGGGGTTGGTCGGGTTGAGCACCACGTTGTCGAAGCGGAAGTCGTTGTGGATGATGCAGTGCGCCACCTCGCGCTCGGGCATCTTGGCGGCCAGCCAGCTCATCACGCTCTCGAAGTCGCTCACGTCGTCGGTCTTGGCGGCTGAGTAGCGCTGGCTCCAGCCTTCGATCTGGCGCTTCACGTAACCCTCGCCCTTGCCCAGGTCGGCCAAGCCTGCGACGGCCGGGTCCACCTTGTGCAGCTCGACGAGCTTGTCGATCACGTTGAGGCACAGCTTGCGCGTGTGCTCGGGCGTGAAGTTCAGCTCCTTGGGCAGGTTCTGGCGCGGGATGATGCCCACCAGCCGGTCCATCACGTAGAAGTCGCTGTCCATCACGGCGGGCTCCTGGCCGGCGTGCTGGTAGTAGGCCAGCACGTCGGGCACCCACGGGTAGACGGGCTTGAGCTTGCTCATCACCTTGGCTTCGCGGCTCATGTCGTGCGCGCTCTTGGCCTTGTGGCCGAAGGGCGGACGGCGCAAGATCAGGTCGCGGTTGGGGTAGCGCAGGCGGTAGGTGAGGTTGGATGCACCACCCGGAAACTGCGTGACCTCGGGCGTGCCTTGCAGACCGCCGATTTGCGATTTGAGGTAAGCGTCGATGCGGGCGATGTCGAGCTCTTCGCCGCCTCGCACCGGGCCGGCCACATCGATGAGGGATTCGTTTGGCGTGCTCATGCGGGGCGATCCTCAGGCAGCGCGCAGCGCGCGTTGTTTTTTGATTTCGAGTTTGCCGATGAGGCCGCGGTGCACTTCGTCGGGGCCGTCGGCGATGCGCAGGATGCGCGCGTAGCCGGCCAGCTCGGTGAGCGGGAAGTCGTTGCTCACGCCCGCGCCGCCGTGGATCTGGATCGCCGCGTCGATCACCTGCTGCGCCATGTTGGGCGCCACCACCTTGATCTGCGAGATCTCGCTCATCGCGCCCTTGACGCCCACTGTGTCCATCATCCAGGCCGCCTTGAGCGTGAGCAAGCGGGCTTGCTCGATGGCCATGCGGGCGTTGGCGATCACGTCGAGGTTGCCGCCCAGGTGAGTGAGCGGTTTGCCGAAGGCCACGCGGCTTTCGGCGCGGGCACAGGCCAGTTGCAGCGCGCGCTCGGCGGCACCGATCACGCGCATGCAGTGGTGGATGCGGCCCGGGCCGAGGCGGCCTTGAGCGATCTCGAAACCCCGCCCGATGCCGGCGATCACGTTGTCGAGCGGCACGCGCACGTTGGTGAAGCTCACCTCGCCGTGGCCGCCGGGCTCGTCGTAAACGCCGAACGCCGGCAGCATGCGCTCGATCTTGACGCCCGGGGTGTCGAGTGGCACCAGCACCATCGAGTGGCGGCGGTGCTTGTCGGCGTTGGGGTCGCTCAGGCCCATGAAGATCAGGATGCGGCAGTTGGGGTGGCCGATGCCGGTGCTCCACCACTTGCGGCCGTTGAGCACCACCTCGTTGCCTTCGACGACGGCGGTGGCTTGCATATTGGTGGCGTCGCTCGAGGCCACGCCCGGTTCGGTCATGCAAAACGCCGAGCGGATCTCGCCGGCGAGCAGTGGCTCCAACCAGCGATCTTGCTGCACCTTGCTGCCGTACATGTGCAGCACTTCCATGTTGCCGGTGTCGGGGGCGTTGCAGTTGAAGATCTCGGGCGCCCAGGGTACGTGGCCTGTGAGCTCGGCCAGCGGGGCGTATTCGGCGTTCTTGAGGCCGGCACCATGGTGCGCGTCGGGCAGAAACAGGTTCCACAAGCCCTCGGCCTTGGCCTTGGCCTTGAGCGATTCGAGCACCGGGGGCAGCTTCCACTTCGTCCAATCACTGGTGCCGCCAAGCGCGGCATGGAATTCAGCCTCGGCGGGCAGCACGTGGGTACGCATGAAATGGCTCATGCGTTCGATGTATTCCTGCGCTTTGGGGGAGTGAGCGAAGTCCATGGAGCAGCCTCTGGGTTTTGGGGATGACCGCAAGCGTAGGCGGCGCCATAGAATCAATCAAATGAATTATTTGAATCAAACAAAATTCATGACATGCATCTGAATCGCGTCGATCTGAATCTCTTCGTGGTGTTCGACACCATCTTCACCGAGGGCTCGCTCACGCAGGCGGCGCTCAAGCTCAGTCTGAGCCAGCCGGCGGTGAGCCACGCGCTGGCGAGGCTGCGCGAGCTGCTGGGCGACTCGCTCTTCGCCCGGCAAGGCAAGCGCATGGTGCCCACGCCGTTCGCGCGCAACCTCATCGGCACCGTGCGGCAGAGCCTGCAACTGCTCGAATCGGGTCTGCAGGGCCCGGCGGAGTTCGACCCCGGCCAGGCGCAGCGCGTGTTCCACCTCGGCATGCGCGACGTGCTCGAGGCCATCGCCCTGCCGCCCCTGGTGGCCCGGTTGCAGCGCGCCGCGCCTGGCGTGGCCTTGCATTGTGTTCGCATCGACCGGCGCGACATGGAAACCGAGCTCGCCTCGGGCGGGCTCGATTTGGCGGTGGACGTGGCCCTGCCAATGGGCTCGGATGTGCGCCATCGCCCGCTGATGAACGACCAGCTGGTGGTGGTCGCGCGGGGTGGGCACCCGGCTTTTTCCGCGTCGCTCGAGCAGGGTCTGACCATGTCAACGTACCTGGCGCAGTCGCACGTGCTGGTGTCGTCTCGCCGCACCGGGCCGGGGCTGGAAGACTTCGAGCTCAACCGCATGGGCTTGCGTCGCCGCATCGGCTTGCGCTGCCAGCACTACTTCGCGGCCTGCCGCGTGGTGAGCGAAACCGACATGATCCTGACCATGCCCGAGCACTACGCGCGCATCGCCAACGAGCCCTTCGGCAACCAGCTGCACGCCTTTCCGCTGTCCACGCCCAGCCTCGATGTGCATCTCTACTGGCACGCCAGCGGCGAGCACGACCCCGCCAATGCGTGGCTTCGCGGGCAACTCGACGAGGTGTTTGCCGAACTCTTGGGCGAGGTCGGGTCGTCTGGTTCGACCAAGAATTGATCTGGCTGCCGCGTCTGGCGCCAATTTCTGACACACTTACGTTATGTATTCACCTATACAGCGAATGCCGACCGGGCAGCAACGCCAGGTCATCGTGACATGCCTTGAAAGGAGCACAACGTGATCAAGAAATCAAGCTGCGGGCCGCGAGTCGGGCTTCGCATATTGGCGGGAGCATTGGCCTGTGGAGCATGGCTGAGCGCCTGGGCTGACGAAGTGCAAGTGGCTGTGGCCGCCAACTTCGCCGCGCCGATGCAAAAGCTGGCCGCCGAATTCGAAAAGACCAGCGGGCACAAGGTGATGCTGGTTTCTGGCTCAACGGGCAAGTTCTACGCGCAGATCAAGAACGGCGCGCCGTTTGAAGTGTTATTGGCCGCCGACGACGAAACGCCCGCCAAGCTGGTGGCCGAGGGCGCAGCGCAGCCGGGCACGCAGTTCACCTATGCCATCGGCAAGCTGGTGCTGTGGTCGGCACAGCCCGGCCTGGTGGACGAGCAAGGCGCCGTGCTCAAGCGTGCCGATCTGCATCACCTGGCCATCGCCAACCCCAAGCTGGCACCGTACGGCGCGGCTGGTGTCGAAGCGCTCAAGAAGTTGGGGCTGCTCGATGCCTGGCAGGCTCGTTTCGTGCAGGGCGAGAACATCTCTCAGACCTATCAGTTCGTGGCTTCCGGCAACGCCGAGCTGGGCTTCGTGGCGCTGTCGCAAGTTTGGCGAGACGGCAAAATCACTGCCGGCTCGGCGTGGGTGGTGCCAACGGCCAATTACGAGCCGATCCGGCAAGATGCCGTGCTGCTCAACCCCGGCGCGGGCCGGCCCGCCGCCCAGGCCTTGCTCAAGTTCCTGAAAGGCGACGCGGCCAAGGCGGTGATCCTGTCCTACGGTTACGCACTATGAGATGTTCCAACTGAACCCTGACGACGGCGCGGCCGTCTGGCTGACGGTCAAGCTGGCTGTTACTGTGACGGCGCTGCTGCTGCTCATCGGCACCCCGCTGGCCTGGTGGCTGGCCGGCACGCGGTCGCGTCTCAAGCCGGTGATTGCAGCCGTGGTGGCCTTGCCGTTGGTGCTGCCACCCTCGGTGCTGGGTTTCTATCTGCTGGTGGCCATGGGGCCGCATGGCCCGGTGGGGCACTTCACCCAGGCGCTGGGGTGGGGCGTACTGGCATTCACCTTTCCGGGCCTGGTGATGGCGTCGGTGCTGTATTCGATGCCGTTCGTGGTGCAGCCGATCCAGCATGCCTTCGAGGCCATCGGCGCGCGCCCGCTGGAGGCTGCGGCCACCTTGCGAGCCGGCCCGCTCGATCGCTTCTTCACCGTTGCGCTGCCGCTGGCGCGCCCGGGCATCGTCACCGCAGCCATTCTCGGGTTCGCGCACACGCTGGGCGAGTTCGGCGTGGTGCTGATGATCGGCGGCAACATCCCCGATCGCACCCGGGTGCTGTCGGTGCAGATCTACGACCACGTCGAGGCGCTCGAATTCGCCCAGGCTCACACGCTGGCGGCTGGTCTGCTGGTGGTGTCTTTCGTGGTGTTGTTGAGCCTGCATGGGCTGAAGGCTTGGCGGGGGGGCACGCCATGAGTGCTGCACGTCTGAGCCGGGCCGAGCACGAGCCGAGCGCCATCGAGGCGAGCTTTCGCGTGTTGCGCGGGCGCTTCGTGCTCGATGTGGATCTGCGCTTGCCGGGGCGAGGCGTGACAGCCTTGTTTGGCCCCTCGGGGTGTGGCAAGACCAGCGTCCTGCGCATCCTGGCGGGGCTGGATCGCGTGCCGGGCGCCCGGGTGGTGGTTAGCCAGCAGACCTGGCAAGACGACGCGCAGGGGGTGTTCGTGCCGCCGCATCGGCGCCCCGTTGGCTACGTGTTCCAGGAGGCCAGCCTGTTCGAGCATCTCGACGTCGAGCGCAACCTGGCGTTCGGCATGCGTCGCGTGCCGCCCGGGCAGCGCCGGGTGGCCTGGAGTCAGGCCGTCGAGTTGCTCGGCATCGAGCACCTGCTCCCGCGCAACCCGGCGACCTTGTCGGGCGGCGAACGTCAGCGGGTGGCTATTGCCCGCGCCCTGCTCGCCAGCCCGCAGCTCTTGCTGATGGACGAACCGCTGGCCGCGCTCGACCACGCCCGGCGGCGCGAGGTGCTGCCGTACCTCGAGCGGCTGCAGGCCGAGTTGGCGGTGCCCATCGTCTACGTCAGCCACGCGCCCGATGAAGTGGCGCGGCTGGCCGATCACCTCGTGCTGATGGAGCAGGGCAGCGTGCTGGCCAGCGGCCCGCTCGGCGAGCAACTGGCGCGGCTCGATCTGCCCCTGGCCTTGGCGCCTGACGCGGCCGTGGTGATCGACGCGCAAGTCGAGTCCTTCGACCCGGCTTACCACCTGTTGACATTGGGCTTTGCTGGCGCGGCGATGCGCGTGGGGCACGGCGTGCGTCGGGTGGGCGAGCGGGTGCGCGTGCAGGTGCTGGCTCGCGACGTGAGCCTGACGCTGGCGCGGCAGCACGACACCAGCGTGCTCAACCACCTGCCGGCGCGCGTCGAGGCGCTCGGCGCGGCCGACTCGCCAGCCCACGTGCTGGTGCGCTTGAGCGTGGGGGGTGGCGAGGTGGGCAGTGGCGGCGTGCCGCTGTTGGCCCGCATCACCCGCTTGTCGGCCGATCAGCTCGGTCTGGCCGCCGGCTCGGCCGTTTGGGCGCAGATCAAGGCGGTCGCGCTGCTGGCTTGACGCGCCTCGTGCGATGCCGTTGCCGCGCCCGTTCAGCGCGGCAGACGGGCCAGCAGGCGGTTCAGGTTGGCGAGCGACAGGAGATGCGCTTCGATCCAGGGCACCAGACCTTGGCGGAACAGCTCCACCACCTGGCTGTCTTCCAGGGCGCGGTATTTGGCCTCGTCCACCACCCACAAGCCTTGCAGGGTCTGCTGGTGGCCATCGCGCTCGGCGGTCACCACTTTCGACACCAGCAGTCCCAGCTCGTTCAGCCGGTTGGCGAACAGTGCCGTGCGCTGCACTTCGTTGTTGAACAAGCTCAGGAATTCCAGCATGTTCTTCAGGTAGGCCGTTTCGGCGCCCGCGGCGTCGAACAGGGGCTCGCCTTGGCCTTCACTCAAACCCGGGTAGGCCTCGTCGATGCACACCGTCAGGCGGTCGCTGCCTTCTTCGGTGGACAGCACGAACGGGTAGCGGCGCACGAAGGCCGGCACGTAGGTCTGGGCAGCCCAGCGACCGGCTTCGTCGATCAGCAGGTTTTCGTTGTCTCGCAAGCCCACCAAGGCCACGGCATTGAATTGGCCACGCTCGTCGTGCACGAACAGCAGCGGGTAGTCGCGCGCTGCCTCGGTGAATTCAGTGCCGGTGATGGGCAGGGCGTTCGTCTTCGCTGCGAAAGCGCTGTGGTTGGGGGCGATCGCCAGCTTGAATCGGGCGTGGCGTTCGCGGTTGAGCGCCACCGGGCGCTCGTAAAACATCGTCCCAGCCATGGGCAGTCCTTCATGTTGATTGATCCGGGCGGCGGATTATGTGCGCCGATGATGACAGTTGTCACAGCAGCGAAGCCCACCTGAATCGCCGTATCTTGCTATCCTGCCGAGTCCCGCGCGCAGAGTGCTGCGCCAGACTCCGTTCACTGATTTCCCTCGCCAACGAAGGCCCGTTTCATGACCCAGCCCGACGCGTCAGGCAGCTCGCCCGACGGCTCCACCATATTGCCCAGCGGACTCGTTGCCGAGTTCGTTCGTACCTATCTGGCCGAGCGCCGCTCAGAGCGTCGCCGCCGCTGGGTCTGGCGCGTCATCTGGATCCTGGTTGTGCTTTTTGCCTTGGTGGGCGGGTGGGACTATCGTCACGGCGAGCCGCACACCAGCGCGCCGCACACGGCCTTGATCGACATCCGCGGCGAAATCTCCGATGAATCCCCCGCCAATGCCGACAGCCTCATGACCGCGCTGCGCGATGCCTTTGAAGACGACGGCGCCCGCGCCATCGTGCTGCGCATCAACTCGCCAGGCGGCAGCCCAGTGCAGGCCGGCTTGCTCAACGATGAAATCCGTCGCCTCAAGGCGCTGCACGAGAAGAAGGTCTACGCTGTCTGCGAAGAGATGTGTGCATCGGCTGCGTACTACATCGCGGTGGCAGCCGACCAGATCTACGTCGACAAGGCGTCCGTCGTCGGCTCAATCGGGGTGCTGATGGACGGCTTCGGCTTCACCGGCACGATGGAAAAGCTCGGCGTCGAGCGCCGCCTGATCACGGCGGGCAGCAACAAGGGGCTGCTCGATCCGTTCTCGCCGCTGAGCGATAAGCACAAGGCCTATGCCCAGGCCATGATCGATCAGATCCACCAGCAATTCATCGCTGTGGTGCGCGAAGGGCGAGGCAAGCGTCTCAAGGAAGGGCAGGACACATTTTCCGGGCTGTTCTGGAACGGGCAACAGGCAGTGGGTTTGGGTCTGGCCGACCAACTTGGCAGCCTCGACCAAGTCGCGCGCGATGTCGTGAAGGCAGAGGACATCATCGACTACACGCCCAAGGACAACGTGGCCGAGCGGCTGGCCAAGCGATTTGGCGCCTCGGTTGGCGCAGGCGCGGTACGAGCCATGCGCTCCAGCGTGACACTGCATTGAGCTTGCGCGTCGCGCGCCGCCTCTACCTGTCGGGGCAGGTTCTCCGCGCTTTCATGGGATGGCGGTTGGCGGCGACTCCGCCCATGATCTGTGCATCTGCAGCGTTGGCGACCCGATGGCGCCCTAGCAACAAATGGCTTGCGGCCGCTTGAGATGCGTGAAGTATTCCCAGCACTGAAATATGGGGTTTCCCATATGGCTGGGGCTGGTCACAATCTGGTGCTACAAGGTGTGACAGAATTTTCTGACGGGTTTGATTCTGATTGGTGCGCCCCGGTTGCATCCAATTCGGCGCGACGAAATAGTCGAGAGGGTTTAGTGGCCGACATATGCGGGCCCGACAAATCTGTCCGGTAATCGTTTCTTTGTGCTGTTCAATCGCTTTGTGCAGGGCTGCAACCGAATCAGGGCTGAGCATTTCATTGCATATCCATCGTATTGGGAGATACCCATGAAGTCAGGTTTTATGGTTTGGTTGAGTAAGACTGTCCGGTGGGGTTTGCTCCCTGCCTTGGTCATGGTTCTGGCTGCTTGCAGCAGCACAAAATATCCGGCCGCCCCGGCCAAGGCGAATACACCTGATCATCTATACAAAATCGGCGCACTCGACACCGTAAATATCGTGGTGTGGCGCAACCCCGAGTTGTCCACCACCGTTTCGGTCCGACCTGACGGACGGATTTCGCTGCCGCTCGTCGAAGACGTTCAGGCCGCTGATCGCTATCCCGCCGATTTGGCCCGGGACATCGAAAAGGCGCTGTCCAAATTCATTCGCGATCCGGTCGTGACCGTGGTGATCACCGGCTTCCAGGGCGCGTCGACCGAGCAGATTCGCATCGTGGGTGAAGCGGCCAAGCCTCAGTCGGTGCCCTATCGCAAGAACATGACCGTTCTTGACGTCATGATCCAGGCGGGTGGACTGACCGACTATGCCGACGGTAACGGTGCCGTTCTGGTGCGCGGTGCCGACGGTGGCGCGCAATACAGTTTGCGCCTGAAAGATCTGCTCAAGCGCGGTGATATTTCTGCAAACGTCGAAGTCAAGCCTGGCGACATCATCATCGTGCCGCAAAGCTGGTTTTAAGCTGCCCAGCTTTTAGCCAATATCCACGTATAGCAACGCACCGGCATGGATCAAATAGTCGCCAAGATTCTGCAAATCGCCCACGGCATGTGGTTGCGGCGCTGGGTGGGGCTTGCCGTGGCCTGGCCCGTGGCGCTGATTTGCGGTATCGCGGTCATGTTCGTGCCCGAGCGCTATGAGGCGACGGCGCAGGTTTACGTCGATACCCAGACCGTCCTCAAGCCCCTGATGCAAGGGCTGGCCTTCCAGCCCGACATCGATCAGCAGGTCAGCATGCTGGCCAAGACGCTGATTTCGCGTCCCAACGTCGAGCACCTGCTCGACTCCAAGACCATCGGGCTCACGCATCCCGCCACGTCGCGCGACCGCGAACGCTCGCTGGATTCGCTGATGCTTGCCATCAAGGTCACGCCGGCTGGCAAGAACCTGTATGCCATCAGTTACCGCGATACCGACCGCATGCGCGCCCAGCGCCTGGTGCAGGAGCTGGTGGCGCTGTTCGTCGATTCGGGAGTGAGCGACAAACGACGAGACTCCGAAGATGCGCGCCGGTTCATCGACGATCAGATTCGTTCGTACGAGGTCAAGCTTACCGAGTCTGAAAACCGGCTGAAGGAATTCAAGCTGCGCAATTTCGGTTTGACCGGCACCTCGAATCAGGACTACTTCGCGCGTGTTTCGACCTTGTCCGACGAGGTCAGCAAACTGCGTGTCGATCTCGGTGCGGCCGAGCGTGCGCGCGATGCACTCAAGCGCGAGCTGTCGGCCGAAGACCCGCAATTGCCGTTTGACACGGGCGTTCCCGGTGGAGTCGCCGTGCAATCGGATATCGATCTGCGTATCGAAGCCCAGAAGAAGCAGCTTGACGAGTTGCTGCGCCGCTACACCGACGAGCACCCCGACGTCCTCGGCACGCGCCGCATGATCGCCACGCTGGAGCGCCAGAAGAAGCAGGAGCAGGACGCGGCGACTCGTTCGGGCGTGCGCTCGCGTGGCAGCGCGGCCACCAGCCCGGTCTATCAGCGAATCCGCATCGCCTTGGCCGAGGCAGAGGCCAACGTCGCGTCTTTGCGTTCGCAGTTGGGCGAGCAGCAGGCTCGCCTCGACCAAACGCGAGCCATGGCGGGCAAGGTGCCGCAGGCGGAGGCCGAGTTGGCGCAGCTCAACCGCGATTACGACATCCTGCGCAAGAACTACGATCAACTAGTAACACGCCGTGAATCAGCCGCGCTGGGCGAGCGACTCGACCAATCGGCGCAACTGGCTGATTTCCGCTTGGTCGAGCCGCCGCGCGTCGGGCAGAAGGCAGTGTTTCCGAATCGGCAGGTTCTGGCTGCGCTGACGCTGTTGGTTTCGTTGGGGGTGGGGGTTGCCGTCACGTTCGCGTTGACTCGGGTCTTCCCAACCTTCAGTTCGGTCAAGGACCTGCGCGAGGTGTCCGGACGTCCGGTCTTGGGCTCGGTATCGATGTTCGTCAGCCCCGCGATGCACGTTCGCGAGCGGCGCGACGTGATGAAATTCGTTGGCGTCGGGCTGATGTTGGTCGCGTTGCATGTGGTCTGGGTGGGGTGGATCACATTGCAGTCGCGGGTGTAAGGAAGGCTCGATGAACCTCATTGAACAAGCTGCCAAACGCATCGAGGAGCTGCGTCGAGCTGGTGTGGATGTTCCTTGGGCAGCGGCAGGCTTCAAGGAGGGGGAAACTCTCCCCGAAGCAGTGGTGTGCGAGCCTTCGGCTCCGCGCGCGCCGGATACCAGCGTGGCGAAGGTCATTGCCGATGCGGTTCAGCAGCCCGGCGTGGCCGAGTCGACTGAGCCGGATCATCTCACCTCGCTCGACAAGCCCATTCGGCGATCCAGGGTGATCGATCTCGATCTGCGACGCCTGAGCGAGGCCGGCTATCTGGTGCCTGGCCAGGAGCGGTCGCAACTCGAAGAAGAATTTCGCATCATCAAGCGACCGCTCATCAAGAACGCCATGGGCGATACCGCAGCGCAGCTCGACCGCGCCAACCTCATCATGGTGACGAGCGCCTTGCCGGGCGAAGGCAAGACGTATACAGCGATCAATTTGGCCATGAGCATGGCTCTCGAGCTCGATCACACGGTGCTGCTGGTTGATGCCGATGTGGTGCACCCCAGCGTCCTCGATCGGTTGGGCCTGCCTCCAGCCAAGGGGTTGATGGATCTGCTGACCGACCCGGGTCTCGATCTGTCCGACGTGCTGCTGCGCACCAACATCCCCAAGCTCGTGGTGTTGCCCGCCGGCACGCCCAGCTCGCGCTCGACGGAGCTGCTGGCCAGCGGCGTGATGGAAGAATTACTCGACGAGCTGGCCCAGTCGTACGATGACCGCATCGTGATCTTCGACACGCCACCGCTACTGCCCTCGACCGAATCGCGCGTGCTGGCCACGCACATGGGGCAGGTGGCGGTGGTGGTTGAGGCCGACCAGACCACGCAGGGCACCGTGACCCAGGCTTTCGCCACGCTCGAGACGTGCCCGGTCGTGATGGCGGTGTTGAACAAGAGCCGAGGTTTGACAGCCAGTTCGAAATACGGGTATTACGCCGTCTGAGGCGCCTTCATCATCTGCTCATGACTCACTCAGCCCCTCTCTTTCGCGGTGCCTCCGGCGCTTGGCGCGTGACCATGATGGCCGTGCTCGGCGTCGCGCCGTGGCAGGTGCAGGCACAGAACTGGTTCGTGCAGCCAGTCGTCAAGGGCGAAGTCACGGCCACGAGCAATTCCGGCTATTCCAGTTCGTCGGAGGCGCACAGCGACGTCATCGTCAACGTATCGCCTGGCCTGATCGCACACGGCAACATGCCGCATGCTCGTCTGGATGCGGCGTTTTATGTGGATGCCATCGGATACGTCAATGGCACGCAATCCAATCGCCTGCTTCCGCACGGTTTCGTTGACCTGAATAGCACGCTCGTCGAACGATTGTTGTTCCTCGACACTTCTGCGTCCGCAGCCCAGACCAGCCAGACGCCCTATGCCGCGCGTCCGGACGGCGCTTCTTCGTATAACGCGCAGACCACCGCGCAATACCGCATCAAGCCGTACGTGCAGCGCGAACTGGCTCCGAACTGGCAGCTCAACGCACATGCCGACAACACCTGGGTGCACACCAGCGGTGGCGCGAACGATGTGGCAGCCGACCCGCGCAACAACGCGTACGTCCAGGATCAGTTCGTCAGCATCGAGCGCAAGCCCGTACCCTTTGGCGGTGAGTTGCAGCTCGGGCGTCAGGACACCCGCTACAGCGGGCGTTCGACATCGGCGCTGGTGATCGACAAGGCTCGCGCCATCGGGTCGTATTCGTTTTACGACGAGCTCGAGGCAGGTTTGATCGGCGGGCACGAACGCGACAAGGTGCCTTACGGCGAAATCAGCGATGCCATCTACGGCTTGCGCACGCGTTGGCAGCCCAACGAACGAACCCGGCTCGACGCCACGGCCGAGCATCATTTCTTTGGGCTGGGGTGGGATGCCGAGTTCGCGCATCGAACGCCTTTCCATGCATGGACGATCCGGCTGTCGCGTCAGGCCACGACTTACGCGAGCTCGCTGGCGTCGTTGTCGGCTGGCGGCAATGTCGATCAGGAGCTCGACAAGATCCTCGCCACGCGCTTTCCCGATCCCGTGGCGCGCAGCCAGGAAGCGCAAGCGCTCAAGACTCGCTACGGCTTGCCTGACAACCTGACGGGGCCGATCGACATCTATTCCGAAGGCGCCGATCTGGAGCAGTCGGCATCGGCGACCTACGTCTATACCGGACGGCGCGACACGCTGGCCTGCACGTATTACGTTCAGCGCCGCGAGCCGCTGGTGATTCCGGGAGCGCCCAGCTCCCTGGACCCTTTGCTGGCGGTGGGCAACTCGCAACAGGGCTTGGCTTTTCAGTTTGCTCATCGCCTCACACCGGTTACCGCGCTTGACGCCCAGGCACGCTGGTCGCGGTTGAGCGGGCGAGGTGCGAGCGAAGGCAGTTATTCGCGCGAAAGCGTGTACCGTGCCGGACTCAACTGGCAGCTGGCGCCCAAGACGACGGGCGCGATGGGGCTGCGCTGGCAGCACTTGCGATCCAACGTGGCCACGGATGCCGAAGAGACGGCGCTGTACGTGAGCCTGGATCACCGTTTCTGAAGGGCCAAGGCGAGCCATGTACGAGTCCCATTTCGGCCTGTCCGGCCCCCCGTTCCAGCTCAACCCCGACCCGGCGTTCTATTTCGACAGCCGCGGGCACAGCAGCGCGCTGGCCTATCTCAAGTTCGGCGTGCATCAGGGTGAGGGCTTCATCGTGGTCACGGGTGAGATCGGCGCCGGCAAGACCACCCTGGTGCGTACCCTGCTGCGCGAGCTCGACCCCGAGAAGGTCGTGGCGGCGCAGATCGTCAGCACGCAACTCGAAGCGGGCGACCTGTTGCGCTCGGTGGTCACCGCGTTCGGCATTTCGAGCGGCAGCCTGAGCAAGGCCGATCTGATCGCCACGATCGAAGGTTTCTTGACGCTGCTGGCGACCAAGAACCGCCGGGCCCTGCTGATCGTCGACGAGGCGCAGAACCTCAGCCGCGAGGCAGTCGAAGAGCTGCGCATGCTGTCGAACTTCCAGCTCGGCAATCAGGCGCTGCTGCAAAGCTTCCTGGTGGGGCAGCCCGAGTTGCGCACCATCCTGACGTCGAAGTCGATGGAGCAGTTCCGGCAGCGCGTGATCGCGTCGTGCCACCTGGGTCCGATGGATCGCGCCGAGACGCGGGCCTACATCGAGCACCGTCTGCAGCATGTGGGCTGGCAAGGGCACAACCCGGCGTTCGACGCGACTGCGTTCGACGAGGTCTTCCGCTGGACGTCAGGCGTGCCGCGACGCATCAACATCCTGTGCAACCGCCTGCTGCTGGCGGCGTTCCTGTCGGGGCGTCAAGAGATCGATGCGCCGCTGGTGGCGCAGACGGCTCGCGAGCTGCGCGCCGAGATCGGCGAATCCGTCGTGGCGCCGCCGCTGAGCGACGCGCCGAGCGATGGGGTGTCGTCCACCGCCGTGGCACCGTCCATCGTGGGCGACAACGCCGGCGCGAGTGCCGACGAACCCGCGCGCCCGCGCCCCGAGCCGCCTGCGCGCGGCGTGGCGGGTCCGGTGCTGTGCATCGTGGGGGGGCGCTCCAACTACATCAAGATGATCCCGCTGTTGCGCGCGCTGGCAGCACGCCAAGACGTTCCGCAGCCCTTGCTGGTGCAGACCGGGCGACTCATCGGGCTCAACATCACCGGCGCCGCGGCGCCCGACCTGGGCTTGCCGCAGGCCGATTTCAACCTCGGCGTCGAGTCGGCGTCGCACGCCGTCCAGACCGCCGAGGTGATGAAGCGCTTCGAGCCGCTGGTGGACGAATACCGCCCCAGCGCAGTCATCGTGGTGGGCAGCAGCGATTCGGCGCTCGCCTGCAGCCTGGTGGCTTGCAAGAAGGCCGTGCCGGTGCTGCATATCGAGGCCGGCCTGCGCAGCTTCGACCGCTCGATGCCCGACGAGATCAATCGCGTGCTCACTGATCAGCTCGCCGATGTGCTCTACACCACCGGCCGCAGCGCGCACTACACGCTGACCCGCGAGGGCGTGCCGGCCGACCGCGTGCAGTTCGTCGGCAACCTGCTGGTCGATTCGCTGCGTCTGATCCTGCCGGTCGCGCCGCATCCGGGCGAGACCCTGCGCCGCGCTGGCGTGCCGCCTGAGTACCTGCAGAACAAGAACGGCTACGGTCTGGTGCTGGTCAACCACCCCGCCAACCTGGACAGCCGCGCGGCCTTGTCCGAGGCTTTGTCGGTGCTGCGCCAGGTGAGCCGCGACTGCCCGCTCGTGTGGCCGATGCACCCGACCACGCGCGCCAAGATCGACAGCTTCGGGCTGCAGAGCATGCTCGACGACGCGCGCGTCTTCTTCATGCCCTTGCTCGGCTACCTCGAAACCGTGGCCTTGCTGAGCATGGCCACTTGCGTGCTCACCGATTCGATCAGCGTGCAAGAAGAGGCCGCCGCGCTGGGCGTGTCGTGCCTGACCATGGGCTCGCACACGGCGGTGCCGGTTTCGATCGAGCAGGGCGCCAGCGCGCAAGTGGGGCAGAGCAGCCACCATGTGATGCATGCGCTCAACGACATCCTCAAGAGCGGTGGCCGGCGCGGCATGGCCCCCGAGTTCTGGGACGGCTACACCGCCGACCGCATCGCCCAGCATCTGGCGGGTTGGATGCGTCAACGGGGCGTGGCGTCGCGCGATCGCGCATTGAACGAGGCGCACGTATGAGCGTTGCTCGGCAGCAGCCGATCGTCAATGCCTTGAGCGTCGATGTCGAAGACTACTTCCAGGTCTCGGCCATGGCACCGCGAATCCGGCGCGAAGATTGGGACCACATCCCGTGCCGCATCGAGCGCAACGTCGACCTGCTGCTGGGCTTGTTCGACGAGCACGGCGCCAAGGCAACGTTCTTCACGCTGGGCTGGATCGCGCAACGCTACCCGATGCTGGTGCGGCGCATCGTCGATGCCGGGCACGAACTGGCCAGCCACGGCGACTCGCATCTGCGTGCGTCCGAGCAGTCGCCGCAAGACTTCCTGGCCGACATCGTGCGGGCCAAGGCGCTCCTGCAAGACATTGCTGGCGTGCCGGTGCAGGGCTATCGGGCGCCAAGTTTCTCGATCGGGGACGGCAACCTGTGGGCTTTCGACTGTCTTGAGCAGGCGGGCTACCGCTACAGCTCCAGCGTCTACCCGGTGCAGCACGATCACTACGGCATGCCCGATGCGCCGCGTTTTCCGTACCAGCCGGCACAAAGCCTGACCGAGATTCCGGTGACGACCGCGCGCGCGCTGGGCCGCAATCTGCCCGCGGGTGGCGGTGGCTACTTCCGGTTGCTGCCTTACGCGGTATCGCGCTGGGCGATCAGGCGCGTCAACCAGCAAGACCGCCAGCCGGCGATCTTCTACACCCACCCGTGGGAGTTCGATCCCGAGCAGCCGCGGGTGGCCGATATCGACTGGAAGACGCGTTTCCGGCACTACGTGAACCTGCACCGCACCGAGTCGCGTCTGCGGCGGCTGGTGCAGGACTTCAAATGGGATCGCGTGGACCGCGTGTTTGGTTTTGAAGCTGCCTGAGCCTGCGCAAGCGGGGTGAGGTGGTGGCAGGTAGTGGATCAGGATCAGCGTGGGTGCGGGACGCTGGAGCAAGTGGATAAATTTTCAGGTTGAAAGGTGACTATGAGCGTCGTTGCTGTTGTGGGTCTGGGCTACGTGGGGCTGCCGCTGGCGGTGGAGTTCGGCAAGGTGCATCGCACCATTGGCTTTGATCTGTCCGAGACCAAGGTCAAGGCCTATCGCGAGTTCTACGACCCGACGGGCGAGGTGTCGAACGACGACCTGAAGGCCGCCAAGTATCTGGAACCGACCACCGACGCCAGCGCGCTGTCGCAGGCCGACTTCATCATCGTGGCCGTGCCCACGCCGGTCGACGACGCGCACAACCCCGATTTCAGCCCGCTGGAAAGCTCCAGCCGCTCGATCGGCAAGCACATCAAGCCCGGCACCATCGTGGTCTATGAATCGACGGTGTACCCCGGCGCCACCGAAGAAGTCTGCGTGCCCATCATCGAGCAGGTTTCGGGCCTCAAGTGGAAGAAGGACTTCTTCATCGGCTACTCGCCCGAGCGCATCAACCCGGGCGACCGGGAGCACACCCTCACGCGCATCACCAAGGTGGTATCGGGTGACACGCCCGCGACGCTCGACAAGGTGGCCGAGATGTATGGCAGCGTCATCACCGCCGGCGTGCACAGGGCGTCGAGCATCAAGGTGGCCGAAGCCGCCAAGGTGATCGAGAACACGCAGCGCGATCTCAACATCGCCCTGATGAACGAGCTGTCGCTGATCTTTCACCGCATCGGCATCGACACGCTCGAAGTGCTGCAGGCCGCCGGCACCAAGTGGAACTTCCTGCCGTTCCGCCCGGGTCTGGTGGGCGGCCACTGCATCGGCGTGGACCCGTACTACCTCACGCACAAGGCCGAGAAGCTCGGCTACCACCCGCAGGTCATCTTGGCTGGGCGTCGCATCAACGACGGCATGGGCCAGTTCATTGCCGAGCAGACCGTGAAGAACCTGATCCAGTCGGGTCGATCGATCAAGGGCGCCGACGTGATCGTGCTGGGCCTGACCTTCAAGGAAAACTGCCCCGACCTGCGCAACTCGAAGGTGATCGACGTGATCCGCGAGCTGAAGTCGTATGGCGTCAACGTGCACGTACATGACGCGGTGGCGCAGTCCGACGAGGCCGAGCACGAATACGGCGTGACGCTGACGCCTTGGGATCAGCTGCCGCGCGCGGTGGCCATCGTGTCGGCCGTGGCGCACCAAGACTACAAGACCATGCCGATCGAGCAGCTCACGGGCAAGCTGGTGGACGGCGGCCTGATCGTCGACGTGAAGTGCCTGCACGATGCCGAAGCTCTGCGCGCGCGCGGCTTCGAGGTGTGGCGCCTCTGATCCAGCCGGAACGATCACTCGCCCGACCAGCCATGACAGATCCTCGCGTATCGGTCGTCATCACGACCTACAACCGAGCCGACCTGCTGCCGCGCGCCGTGGACAGCGTGTTGCAACAGCGCTATGCGTTGAATGACATCGAGATCGTGCTGGTGGACGACGGATCGACCGACAACACGCGGCAGCTGGTGGCCGATCGTTACGGCCACGTGCCGACCGTGCGCTACTTTCACAAGCCGAACGGCGGCATCAACTCGGCGAGTCAATACGGTATACGGCAGGCGCGAGGCGAGATCGTCGCGCAGCTCGACTCCGACGACTACTGGTACCCCAACAAGCTGGCGACATGCGTGCCGATGTTCGATCGGGCCGACGACGTCGTGGCCGTGCTGCACGATCTGGATGTCGTGCAGGACTCGACCGGCCAGAAGAAGGGCACCTGGTTTGGCTCTGCAGGCACATTCCTGACGCCCGAGCCGCAAAACGTGTTGCCGCGCTACCTGGCGGGCGAGTCGATCAAGGCCATCACGTCGGGGGCGCTCTGGCGTCGCGCGGCGCTTGAAAAGGTGCTGCCCATACCTGAAGGGCTGTGGGGTTTTCACGATGCGTACTTCATGCGCAACGTGATGTTCTACGGTCGCTACTGCGGCACGTCCGAATGCCTGGGTGCCTACGTGCTGCATGACTCGAACGACTACGGCGGCGTCGGACCTCAAACCGATGACGCCAAGCTCGCGCGCTTGCTGCGCGAATGCAAGGTAATGTCCGACAGCTTCAACCGCCGTTGCGCCGAGTTCAACGTCCCGTTGGCGTCGCGTCGCCATGAGATCCAGAAGTTCGCCGTGGCCGAGCTGGAGCTGGAGCGTTTGCGCCGGGCCGATCGAGGTCAGGCCGTTGGTTGGGTGCTGCGCAACGACCTCCAGTTGAGCAACCATGCCCGCGTCCAGCTGATGACGAATCTGGTCTTGCCGCCGCGCCTGGCGAGTTTCGTCAAGGCGCGAGTGCTGTCTCGCCTCGGGGCGCTCGACTGACTGAGCGTTCGGCCGGCAGCGCGCAACGCGTTGTCGCCGCGTGCAGCGATTCACCATGGCGCAAGCAGACCTTCAACAACAGCGATCGCGGGCACGGTCGATACGGTTATGGGCCGGGGCAGCGTTGAGCGCGTTGCTGCTGTTGCTCGTTGGGCTGGCCTGGATGCTGTTTGGTTTTCCGCGCCTGGCGGCGCAGACCGAGCCGGGCGGAGTCGATGATCCGTCGGCCATTCGCGGCGCGCCCATCGTGCTCTATACCGACATCACGTCCGGCCCCAACACGGGCGGCGAGAACGACAAGGGCGCGTACCTGTCGATCTTCGGCAAGAACTTTGGGCGCGATGGCCTGGGCACAAAAGTCAAGGTCACGCTCAACGGCGTCGAGGTGGACAACTACCGATATCTGGGCGCTTCGCATGGGCGGGCCGACATCCAGCAGATCACGGTGCAGATCGGCCATCGCGGTGATCCTCGGCCCGGCACGCCGCTGCCGATCGCGGTCAGCGTCAACGGGGTGGTCTCGAACGCCGATCACACCTTCGTGGTCAACCCCGGGCGCATCTTGTTCGTCGACAACGTGCGCGGCGACGATGCCTCGGCGGCGCCGGACGACATATCGCGTCCGTTTCGTCATGTGCAGCTGCGCGACCTGTCGCAAGGTGCCTACGGACAAGCCCAGGCGGGCGACGTGATCGTGCTGCGCGGGCGTGGTCAGCCCTGGACGGACGTTGGTTTCGAGC
Organism: Aquabacterium sp.; assembly: GCF_041915145.1. Lineage (GTDB taxonomy): Bacteria > Pseudomonadota > Gammaproteobacteria > Burkholderiales > Burkholderiaceae_C > Aquabacterium. Next base: position 20,961 of record NZ_JAYSBZ010000042.1, read on the forward strand.
GCTACTTCTTGCGCTTTCGCGACAAGTCCGGCAGCGAGCCGCGCGGGCAAGCTGGCACCGGGCCGATCGCGGTGATGGGGTACCCGGGCGAGGATGTGTACATCAAGGCTGCCTACGGCACGCACGATGGCGGCATCAGCGCCATCAACGGACAGACCTACGCCGGGCTGGGGCAATGGGTGAGCGTGTCGAACTTGCGCATCGAGGGCGGCGGAGACGACGGCGCGGTGAACCTGCAGATCCACGGCAACCACTGGCGCGTGGTGAACAATGAACTCACGGCTGAAACCGCCAGCACCACCGCCAAGGCCGGCGGGATCGCGGGCAATGGCCTCAACGTCGTGCTTTTCGGCAATCACATCCACGACGTGCACGGCAACGGCCAGGAGAACCACGGTATCTACATCGACGGCAATGGCTCGTACGACGTGGCCTTCAACCGCATCGAGCGCATCTTCGGCGGCAATGGCTTCCAGATCTACGTGAACGGCTCGAACGGGTCGGACGTGGCCGACAACGTCAACCTGCACCACAACCTGATTCGCGGCACCAACAAGCACGGCATCAACATTGCCGACAACGCGCGCGGTGGCATCGTGATCAGCAACAACGTGGTGTCGGACACCCGCTTCTCGGGCCTGCGCTTCAACTCGACCCTGCTGCGCGATTGCCGCGTCTACAACAATACCTTCTATCGCACCGATCTCTCGGGCATGCCGCTCTACGGCGCACTGACGAACGACTGGACGCTCGGCGCGCGAGCCGTCGATATCGAAAACAACATCTTCGTGCCATCGCCGGGCACGCCTTTCGCTGGCGGCACCGTCGGGTTTGGCGGGCCGATCGGCGTGGTGCTGCGCAACGTGTGGTGGCGCGAGCGCTGGCAGGTGCGGGACTGGCGCTCGGTGCTGGCTTCGACCTTGCGCCGGTTGCGGCGCAGCGACCCGGACGATCTGGACTTCGACGCCGCGCCGATCAAGACCGATCCGGGCTTCAGGCTCGCAGGGGTCGATTTCCGGCTGAGACCGGAGAGCCCGGCCATCGACGCGGGCTCGTCGGCCGTGGCACCCGTGGTGCAAAACGATTTCGATCTTGAAACCCGGCGACCACAAGGGGGCGGGTTTGACGTGGGGGCTTATGAGTTCGTTGTCCGATAAGGCGGGTTTTTTAATCGTCGCCAACTTCATCAAATATGCCGTGGGCTTTGTCATGCCCATGGTGCTGGTGCGCTTGCTCAATCAGGCTGATTACGGCACCTACCAGCAGATGCAGCTCGTCAACACGATCGTGTCGGGCATCTTGACGCTCGGCCTGCCGACCTCGGTTTACTACTTCTTTCACCACGTCAAGCCGCATCAACACGCGGCGCTGCGTTCGCAGACCACCTGGATGCTGATCGCGTCCGGCTGCCTGGCAGGGCTGGGCGTGGCGTGGGCGGCGGGCTTGATCGGCTCGCGCATGAACAACGCGACGCTCGTCGGCCTGCTGCCGCTCTACGCTCTGTCCATCGCTTTCCTGATCGCCAGCGAGCAGTTCACGCCGTTCATGATCTCGCAGGACCGCTATCGCGTGGCGGTGTCGTTTGAAACCGGCGAGACCATCGTGCGGGTCTTGATCCTGATCGTGCCGTTGTCGCTGGGGTACGGCCTCAAAGGGCTCGTGCTGGCGGCGGTGATGTATGCCGCGTTGCGGTTTGTCTTGCGCACGGTCATCCTGTTCAAGTCAGGCGGGGCGACTGACCCGGCGCAAGCGGGCGCGGGGCAGAGCTTCGTCAAGGAGCAATTGGCCTACAGCACGCCGCTGGCCCTGATGAGCATCGTCGGCCTGGTGGGCGGGCAGCTCGACCGGGGGCTCGTGGCCGCGTACTTCACGCCGGTCGATTACGCCATCTACAGCGTGGGCGCGCTCGAGATTCCGCTCGACGTGATCTTTCAGGCGTCGGTGGCGAACGTCTTGCGGGCATCGCTGCCGCCGCTCATTCGCGATGGCCGGATGCAGGAGGTGACGCGGCTGATGCGCGAGTCGGTGCGCAAGCTGGCCATCATCGTCTTGCCGAGCTTCATCTTCCTGTACGGGCATTCGCAAGAGTTCATCACGCTGCTGTTCACCTCGCGCTACGAGCAAAGCGTGTCGGTCTTCCGTATCTATCTGTTCCTGATACCGCTGCACATGTTCGTGCTGAGCATGATCCCGCAGATATTCGGCAAGACCAAGACCAACCTCTATATCGTGATCACCACGGCGACCATTCATCTGATGCTGAGCTTCGTGCTGCTCAAGGTGGTCGGCTTCTACGGCCCCGCCATTTCCGGGGTTGTTTCTTCTTACATCGCGAGCCTGATCTTTTTCATGGTGGCCAAGCGCCTGATCGGGGCCACGTTGTCAGAGATGCTGCCGTGGCTGAGCCTGGCCAAGGTGGTCGCGGCTGCGCTGGCTGGTTTGGTGGCTGCGCGCGCGTTGGGGGCGGTAACGGCGTCCGGCCTGATGAATCTGACGCTCGGCGGCGTGCTCTACAGCGTGGTGTTCTTTGCGGTAGGCGCGGTGATCGGTTTGTTCACCGAGGGCGACTGGGCCTTGGCGCGACGCTGGCTGGGCAAGGTGGTGCCACAACGGGTGCGTGGCTGAGATGGTGAGGTCGCAGGTGATGGGGCAGGCAACTTCCAGGGTACACATCCAGCACGTGTTGCTCAGCTTGCAGCCGGGCGGGCTTGAGAACGGCGTGGTGAACGTCGTGAACCGGCTCGACCCTGCGCGTTTCCAGTCGTCGCTGTGCTGCCTGAAGATCGCTGGCGAATTCGCTGCCCGCGTGAAGCGAGACGACATCGCCATCCATGAATTCGGCTGGCGTGGCGGCAACGACATCGGGCTGGCCTGGCGGCTGGCGAAGATGTTCAAGCAGACGCGGACCGACATCGTGCACACCCGCAACGCCGAGGCTTTTTTCTACGGCTTCCTGGGTGCCAAGCTGGCCGGTGTGCCGCACCTGATTCACAGCGAGCACGGCCGCACCTTCAACGACCGGCGCATCCGCTTCTTTGCGCAGCGGCAGATGTCGCGCTTCACCGATGCCATCTTCGCCGTGTCGGATCAGCTCAAGCGCGATCTGGTGGGCCACATCGGCATCCCGCCGTCGCGAATCGAGGTGCTCTACAACGGCGTCGATCTGCAGCGCTTCAAGTCGGTTGATCGCGCGTCGATTCATGCGGAGTGGGGCGTGCGGCCCGGCGAGGTGGTGGTGGGCAGCGTGGGGCGGCTGGTGCCCGTCAAGAACTATCCGTTGCTGCTGCGCGCGGTGCAGGCCGTGCCCGGGTGCAAGCTGGTGCTGATCGGCGACGGGCCCGAGCGCTCGGGCTTGACGGCGTTGGCGGAGTCTTTGGGCATCGTCGATCGAGTGCGATTCCTGGGGCATCGCGAGGACGTCGGTTCGCTGCTGGGCGCCTTCGACGTGTTCGTGCTGCCGTCGTTCAGCGAGGGCATGTCCAACACCCTGCTCGAAGCCATGGCGGCTGGCGTGGCAGCGGTGGCCAGCGATGTGGGCGGCAATGGCGAGATCGTGCGTCACGAAGAAACGGGCTTGCTGTTTCCGAGCGACGATCTGTCCGTCTTGCGCGGGCATCTCGAGCGCCTGACCGCCGATGCCGCGCTGCGCGCGAGGTTTGCCGAGAACGGACGGCGGCGCGCGCTGCAGGCATTCGATATTGGAGCCATGATCAAACGCTACGAAGACTTGTACGAGCGGGTAGCGTCAACAACCAGGGGGTAATGGTGAGCAGACTGACAAGCGCGGCACGTCAAGCCGTGTTGGATTTCGGGCTGGGGCGGCAAGCGCTGGCCTGGCGGCGCAGCAATCCGCTGATCCTGATGTATCACGGCGTGGCTGATCGCAAGGCCGTACCGGGCACGATTCGCAATCTCGACAGCAAGCACATCCCGGTCGACGCGTTTGCGCGGCAACTGAGGGTGCTCAAGCGCTGGCGCAAGGTGCTGCCGCTGACCGATCTGGTGCAGGGCCTGATCCGTGGCGACGACATGCGCAACACCGTGGCGCTGACGTTCGACGATGGCTACGAAAACAACGTCACGCGCGCCGCGCCCATGCTCGCCGACTTCGGGATGTGCGGCACGTTCTACCTGACGACGGGCTACGTCGGCGCCGAGCGGTGGGTCTGGAACGACTTGCTCGAATTCGTCCTCGACCAGGCGCGTGTGGCCGAGATCAACGTGCCGGCTCTAGGGCGTCGCCTGCCATTGGGCTCGACCGAGCGCAAGCTGCAGGCGCTGGCGCAGATCAAGGTCAGCATGAAGACGCGCCAAGAGGTGGAGTATCTCGATGAGGTTCGCGAGTTGGCGCGGCAGGCCGGCGTCGAATGCCATTCGCCGCAGGACGACTATCGCTTCATGAGCTGGGACCAGGCCCGCGGCTTGCTGGCAGGCGGGTTCGAGGTGGGGGCGCATACCGTGAACCACCCGATCTTGTCGCGCGTGCCGATCGAAGTCGCGCAGCGCGAGATCTTGCAAAGCCGAGATGCCATCGTCGAACAGCTTGGCAGCTGCAGCAAGGTGTTCTGCTACCCGAACGGCAAGCCGCAGGACTACACGCGTGACATCATCGAGTTCTGCCGTCAGCATTTCGTGGCGGCATTGGCCACGGCTCGCGGACCGGCGAAGGCGACGGAGCTGTTCGAGCTGCGTCGGCTTGGCCCGTCGGGCGGCGTGTCGGAAGACCACATCGAGTGGTGTCTGCTGCGCGAGCGCTGAGAAACAAGACATGACCGCAGCAGATCGACGACCCGCCCCGGCTTCTTTCGATCACGGCGCCTTGCGCATCGTGACGGTGACCACCTTTTTCCCGAACTCAGCCGATCCCCATCGCACGGTTTTCGTGGCCAATCTGGTGCGCGCCATGCGGGAGCGTTGTACGGTTACCGTGGTGGCGCCCGTGCCGCTGGCGCCGCCGTTCGGTCGATGGCGCCTGCAGGCGGGCATTCCTCGCGTCGAATCAGTCGCCGGCATCGAGGTGCTGCACCCGCGTTTCGTGGTGGTGCCGAAGCTGGGGTGGTTGTCGGGGCTGACATTCGCTTTGGGGGTCGTGACGCACCTGGCCCGACTGAAGCGCGAGCTGGGCGTTTTCGTCGTGCACGGGCACTGCGCCTATCCGGACGGCGTGGGCGTGGCGCTGGTCGCCAGGCTGCTGGGGCTGCCTTTCGTGGTGACCACGCACGGCAGCGACATCAACGTCTACGCCGAGCGGCCCATGCTGCGCTGGCAGATCCGCTGGGCCTTGCGCCGCGCCGACGGCGTGGTGGCGGTGAGCCGCGCGTTGCTGGGCAAGGTTCAGCGCTTGCTCGCTCCGGCCACGCCTCGGGTGGTGTTGGCGCCGTGCGCGGGGTTCGACCCGGCGTTGTTCGTGCCTCGCCCTCGTGCGCCAGCGCGTGGCGAGCTGGGCCTCGCGCCTGATGCGCGCGTGGTGCTGTTCGTGGGCCACCTGATTGCAATCAAGGGAGTGGACGTGCTGATCGATGCCTGGGTGCGCCTGCTGGCCAAGCCCGGCGTCGGCCAGGACTGCCTGCTGGTCTTGATCGGCCATGGCGACAATCGCAAGGCGCTGGAATCACGTGCGACGCGAGTCGGCTTGAGCGAGCGTGTGCGCTTCGTCGGGGCCGTGGCGCAGGCCGAGGTGTCGCGCTGGATGGCGGCAGCCGATCTGCTGTGCCTGCCCAGTCGAAACGAGGGCACGCCCAACGTGGTGGTCGAGGCGCTGGCCAGCGGCCTGCCGGTGGTGGCCTCGCGCGTGGGAGGCATTCCCGAGTTGGTGGTGGACGGCAAGAACGGCTTGTTGGTGCCGCCCGAAGACCCGAGCGCACTGGCCGAAGCGCTGGCGAACGCCTTGAGTCGCGAATGGGTTCGCGACAAGGTGTGTGCTTCGGTGGCGCACCTCACCTGGACGGCCATCGCGGCCAAGAACATTGAACTGATGCAACAAGTGATGAACGAGGCCTGTCATGCACCCGTGGTTTAGAAACGCGAGCAAGGACTTCTTTCAGCACGTCTGGCTGCGCGGTGGATTCATCTGGCGCCTGCCTGCCAACGAGCGGACACTCGCGCTGACCTTCGACGATGGTCCCGACCCAGTGCACACGCCGGCCACGCTCGATCTGCTGGCCCGCCTCAAGGTCAAGGCCACGTTCTTCCTGATCGGGCGCAACGCCGAGCAGTACCCTGATCTCGTGCGGCGCATCGTGCAAGAGGGGCATGCCATCGGCGGTCACACCTTCGAGCACGTGGTCATCACCCAGCAAAGCGAGTCGCAACTGGCCGACGATCTGCAGCGTTGCCGCGTGCTCATGCGCCAGCTGTCGGGTGTCGACAGCACCTTGTTCCGCCCGCCCAAGGGCGAGGTGAACGTGGCGGCGATCCGTCGCGTGTGCCGGCTGGGCTATCAGCTGGTGCACTGGAGCAAGACCTACAGCGATTACCAGCAGGACGGCGCCGACGCGCTGTGCGCGCGCATCGAGCGCGACCCCGCGCAGCCCGGCGACATCGTTCTCTTTCACGACAACAACCCGCATACCGTCGAGGCGCTGGCGCGGGCGATTCCAGCTTGGCAGTCGGCCGGATTCAGCTTTCGCGTGCTGTGAGGCACGCCCGCCAATGAGCACCACCGCGACGCGCGACAAGAAACAGGAGCTTCCATGAACACCATTGCCCAGCCACCGATATCGTCTCGTCAACGCCCCCGCGTCGTGGTGTTCGGCGGCGGCATCGGCATGTTCCCGCCGTTGATGCAGCGTTTCACCCAGGACTTCGATGTCGCCGGCGTCATTTCGCCCGAGATGCCCAAGTTCTGGCGCGGCGTGTTCTTGGCTCTCTCCGTTCGTTGGCCCAAGATCGCCTGGTATCGCCGCTGGCGCTACATGGTCGAGAAAACGCCGTTTGCATTTCGGTGCACCACTCTCGAAGCTCACAAGGCCTTGCAGGCCTACGAGGGGCAGTACGACTTCATCCTCTTCATGGGCGCCATGTACGCGCCAACCTTGGACTTGAAGAAACCGATGTTCATCTTCACGGACTCGACACGTCGGTTGTCGTCGAAGAATCAGCACGATGAAGTCTCGCACTTCAAATCGGCCAGCGATGAACGTCGTTGGCTCGATCTCGAAGGGCAGGTCTATCGAAGCGCCACGCGCATCTTCGTCGGCAGCGAGTTCGTGCGGCAGTCCTTGATCAACGACTACCACGTCGATGCCCGGCGCGCGGTCACGGCGGGTTTTGGCGCAGGACTCGGTTTTGGCGATCCCTACGAGAAGCGTTTCGACGGTCGCAGCATTCTCTATATCGGCAAGGGCGATTTCGAGAAGAAGGGCGGCACCCTGCTGTTGCAGGCATTCGAGCTGGTCAAGCAAGAGATCCCTGACGCGGTGCTGCACGTGGTGGGGCAGGAGCACCTGCCCGAGGTGAGCGGCATGGTGAACCATGGTTTCGTGCGCGATCGCAACCGCATCGTCGAGCTGATGCGCGCCGCTCACGTGTTCGCCTTGCCGTCACTGGTGGATCGCAACCCCATCAGCATCCTCGAAGCCATGGCGGCAGCCACGCCATGTATAGCTTCAGACTACGGCGCGATGCCCGAGCTTGTGGGCGATGCCGGCCTGATCGCCCCATGCAACGACGTGCAGGCCCTGGCGCGAGCCTTGGTGACCGTGTTGCGCGATCCGGTCTTGTCGGCCGATCTGGGGCAAAAAGGGCGGCGGCGTTTCGACACCAAATACAACTGGGACAGTGTCTGGCACACCGTACGCGCCGAGATTTGGGAAGGGCTTGATGAATCGCGAAGCCCAAAGAACGCACCGACTGACCAGATTCGTCAGCGATAGACAACACGTTGTGCGGCCGGTAATTGAATGCCTGATGAATCAATGCTGCTTGCCGCCCGGCAAGATTTTGTCTCGAAAATATCGGGGCGGTATGAATAGATTTGTATTTCTTGATGGGATAAGAGGGCTGGCGGCGCTAATCGTGCTGACGCGGCACACCTATGATTTCTGGGGGTTCAAGTTTTTCCACGGGTATCTCGCGGTTGATCTATTTTTCTTGTTAAGCGGCTTTGTTATATCGAGTGCCTATGACAGACGACTTGATGAGGGAGCCATTTCAAGAACGGATTTTGTCGTAATTCGACTAATACGGTTTTATCCTGTGTACCTGATCTCGATTGCTTTTGCAGGTGTGCTGGCTGCCATCGACTTCCATGATGTGGGGCGTTTCGGATA
>NZ_JAYSBZ010000043.1:0-29023 GCF_041915145.1 Aquabacterium sp.
GGCCCCGAGCGCGCCGTGGTGTTCCAGAACCACTCGCTGCTACCGTGGCTCACCTGCTTCGAGAACGTCTACCTCGCGGTGGAGCGCGTGTTCGGCGCCAAGGAGAGCAAGGCGCAGCTCAAGGCCCGCACGCAGGCCGCGCTGGAGCTGGTGAACATGGCGCACGCCGCCACCAAGCGCCCGAACGAAATCTCGGGCGGCATGAAGCAACGCGTCGGCATTGCCCGCGCCCTGGCCATGGAGCCCAAGGTGCTGCTGATGGACGAGCCCTTCGGTGCGCTCGACGCCCTGACCCGCGCCCACCTGCAAGACGAGCTGCTGAAGATCGTGGCCCGCACCCAGAGCACTGTGGTGATGGTGACGCACGATGTGGACGAGGCCGTGCTGCTGTCGGACCGCATCGTCATGATGACCAACGGCCCGGCCGCGACGATCGGCGAAGTGCTCGACGTGCCGCTGGCCCGCCCGCGCAACCGCGTCGAGCTGGCAGAAGATCCGACCTACATGCACTGCCGCAAGGCCGTGATCGACTTCTTGTACACGCGCCACGGCAAGCCGGCCGAGAAGCTGGCCGCGTGAGCGCCGTGGCGCGACGCCTCAGGCGCGAGCCTGGCGCGCCGACCAGCGCCACAGCAGCGCGCCCGACACGACCATCGGCACGCACAGCCACTGGCCCATGCTCAGGCCGAGCGCCAGCGGGCCCAGGAAGCTGTCGGGCTCGCGGAAGTATTCGGCCGTGAAGCGGAACGCGCCGTAGCCCATCAAGAAGGCCGCCGTCACCTGGCCGAGCGGACGCGGCTTGCGCCCGAACCACCACAGGATGACGAACAGCGTGACGCCTTCCAGCCCGAACTGATAGAGCTGCGACGGGTGCCGCGGCAACGGGCTGCCCGACTGCGGAAACACCATCCCCCAGGGCAAGGCCGGGTCGGCAAACCGGCCCCACAGCTCGCCGTTGATGAAGTTGCCGATGCGGCCCGAGGCTAGCCCCAGCGGCACGCACGGCGCCACGAGATCGGACACGTCGAACACACGCCGCCGCCGCAGCCGCGCAAAGATGATCATGGCCAAGCTCACGCCCAGCAGGCCGCCGTGGAAGGACATGCCACCTTGCCACACGGCCGGAATATCGAGCGGGTGGGCGAGGTAGTAGCCGGGCTTGTAGAACAGCACGTAGCCCAGTCGCCCCCCCAGCACCACGCCGAGCACGCCGAAGAACAGCAGGTCTTCGACGTCGCGGCCGCTCCACCCTCGGCTGGCAAACGGCTCGCGCCGAGTCTGCAAGTTGGCCAGCAGCAAAAAGAGCACGAAGGCCACCAGGTAGGTCAGGCCATACCAGTGCACGGCCAGGGGGCCGATCTTGACGGCGATGGGGCTGAACTGAGGGTGAATCAACATGAGATGAGGCCACAACAAAAAAGGGCCGGGGCATCTGCCACCGACCCAGCACGGAGAGCGTGCGAGCGCGGTTTACTGGATCAACGTCGCCCACTTGCCGGTGAGCAGGCTGTTGACGTAGCTACCGCCTGGGTAAGCGGTGGGCATTTTTACACCGTTGGCCAGATCGAAGGCCCACTGGCTCGACAGGTCGCGCAGGTAGCCGATGTTGGTGCTCTTGGGCGGGCTTTGCAGGCAGGCGCCGTAGCCGATGATGTCGGTGTTGTTGCCCTCCGAGTCCACATGGGTGGACCACGATGTGAGTTGCAGGCCGACGAAGCCGTCACGCCCGTTGGCCAGCGCGGCATTGCGGATCTGTCGCAGCGCGCCGTAGGCGTTGTTGAACTGGTTGCACAGGCTGCTGTTCGAGGTGATGGCATACACCGGCCGCTGGCCCGCGTTCGAGATGGCAACGAGGTTGTCGGTGAAGCCGCCGGCCGCCACCGGGTCGAACAGGATCGACCCCAGCAAGCGACTGGGCGCAATCTGATTCAGCTTCCAACCCAGCCGCGTGGCGAAATGCCCGCCAGCCGAGTGCCCGCCGACGATGATCTTGGCGGGGATGCCGCGGCCATCGGGCGTGACGATGCCACCGTTCACCAGCGCATCGCCCAGGGTTTCGGCCAGCGCCGGCGCGCCGCCCGACATGTTGGCGTTCATGCAGAACACCATCAGGCCGTTGGCCATCATGCGCTTGGAGGTGTCGCGCAAATTGCCGCAACCGCGCGAAAAGCCGTGCTGCACCGTCACCAGCGCGCTGGCCGTGCCGCTGGGCAGATACCAGTCGACGCTGTAGTTGGTGCCGCCCACGTTGAGCGAGGCATTGATGACCTTGCCGGTCGAGTCTTGAAAGACCACCGTATCGGCCTGCGCGGCCAGACAGCCGCCCAGCAGCGCCGCGGCGCTAGCGAATCGAACGAATGCAGCAATGATGCGGGACATAACGATCTCCTCTCGATCAGGTTGCAGATGAGGCACGCGCAAGAATGCGTGCACCAAGGTGCGCGCCACCACGCCGGGCAGACCTTAGCGGCCGCGCCCGGCCCGGACTTGCAATAACTGGCTGGCTACGCGCTTTCCCGGTGGTCAGCGTGCGCCCGGGCCCCTCCAATCGAGCCATGAGCCGCCGTGCCCCCGCCGTCACGCCCCTCGCCGCGTCGCCCCACGCGTCGGGCATCGTCCTGCCGACGGCAGACCGGAAACACCTGCTGATCGACGCCGAGAGGGTCTACTACCGGGGCCGCCTCGGGCACCCCGTTTGCCGCAAGCTCGGCTGCCTGACGCTGTATGCCGCCCACCGCGCGCCGCTGCACCTGTCGATCGACGGGCGCGATGCCCCACCCACCCGCCTGGCCGTGGTGCCGCCCTACGTGACGCACAGCGTGCACAGCGCCGACGACTGGGTCACCTGCCTGCTGATCGAGCCCGAATACCTCGACCTGACCCGGCTGCCGGTCTTCTCGCGCCCCGGCCCCGCCAGCACCGCCCAGCTGCCCTGGGCCACCGCTTCGCTGCTGGCGCAAGCCCTGAGCGGCGCCGGGCCTGACGACGCGCAAATAGACCTCAGCCCGGACGACCTGTTCTACGCCACGCTGACCCTGCCCCGCCGCCAACTCGACCCGCGCATCGACCGCCTCATTCGCCGCATGCGCGACGAAGCAGCGGCGGACTGGTCGGCCGACGACGCGGCGCACTGCTGCGGCGTGTCGCCCTCACGCCTGCTGCATCTGTTCAAGGCCGAGATCGGCGTGCCGTTTCGCCACTTTCGAGCCTGGAAGCGCGCCCGCCAAATGCTGATCTACGCCAGCAGCACCGACAGCCTGACGCGGCTGGCGCAAGACCTCGGCTACACCGATTCCAGCTACTTCAGCAACTCGATCCGGCAGGTTTACGGCCTGCGCCCGAAAGACATCCTGGCCGGCTCACGCGGCCTGCACACGAGCCCCCTGCCCAACGGCTGAGCCAACCGCGTCCACGAAAAAGGGGCCGAGACGGCCCCTTGTTTTTTGATTGCACCCGGCAGCCCGACTCAGCGACGGCGCCCTTTGTGGTCCATGCCCAATGCGTCGAGGTTCTTCGTGCGTCGCTCGACGCGCTTGGCGTCGAGCTTTTCCATGGTCTTGCGCTGGTAGTAGCCGGTGGAATCGGCCCAGGCCCACCACGCGGCGGCGCCGCCAAAGGGAGCCAGCACCCAGCCCCAACTGAGGTCGGCCGCGGGCCCGAACGCCATGAGCTTCATGATCAGCAGCAGCACGCCCAACAACACAAGCCACATATCGACAACCTCGCAGTAGATGTTCAGCACATCAATATCGGCACGTCAGGCTGCATCTATAGAATCGCACGGCGTGCCGGATACCGTCACCATTCAAAGCACTGTAAACCACTCCGCCGAAAGAAAGGACGCCATGAAAACCCTTCTGAGCCTCATCGCTGCCGCGCTGTTTGCCGCCCCCGCCTTCGCCAACCAGGAACTGGCCCAAAAGAAGAACTGCCTGGGCTGCCACGCCGTTGACAAGAAGCTCGTCGGCCCCGCCTATCAAGACGTGGCTGCCAAGTACGCCGGCCAGAAAGACGCCGTCGAGAAGCTGACCCAGAAGATCATCAAGGGTGGCTCGGGCGCTTGGGGCCAGGTGCCGATGCCCCCCAACGCCGTGACCGAAGCCGAAGCCAAGCAGCTGGTGACCTGGGTGCTGTCGCTGAAGAAGAAGTGATCTGACGCCATTGGCGCTTCACCATGAAAAAGGCCCCGCGTGCGGGGCCTTTTCGTTGCCGAAGCTCGGCCAAGTCAGTCGCCGTGGAAGATATCCACGTCCTTGGTTTCACGCACGAACAGCATGCCGATCACCAGGGTCAGCGCGGCGATCCCGATGGGATACCACAGGCCATAGTAGATGTTGCCGTTCTGCGCCACCATCGCGAAGGCGATCGTCGGCATCAGGCCGCCGAACCAGCCGTTGCCGATGTGATACGGCAGACTCATCGAGGTGTAGCGAATGCGCGTCGGGAACATCTCGACCAGCATCGCGGCAATCGGGCCGTAAACCATGGTCACGTAGATCACCAGCACCGCCAGGATGGCCACGATCAACGGCTTGTTCATCTTGTCCGGGTCGGCCTTGGCGGGGTAGCCTGCGGCCTTCATGGAGCCGGACACGTCCTTCTTGAAGGCGGCGATCTTGTCTGCGCTGTCCTTCTCGAACTTGAAGCCGCCTGCCATCAGCGTGGCGTTGAGCGCGGTGATCTCCTTGTCGCCGATCTTCACGCTGGCCACCGTGCCGGCAGGCGCGTCGACCGTGGTGTAGCTCGCGGCAGCCTGAGCCAGCGTGCGCTTGACGATGTCGCACGAGGTGCGGAAGTCGACTTCGCGCGCCACCGGGTTGCCCTGGAACGAGCACTGAGCCGGATCGGCCGTGACCACGATCTTGGCGTTGGCCTGGGCACGGGCCAGATCGGGGTTGGCGGCTTCGGTCAGCAGCTTGAACAGCGGCATGTAGGTGAGCGCCGCCAGCAGCAGGCCGACCATGATGATGGGCTTGCGGCCGATCTTGTCGGACAGCGAGCCGAACACCACGAAGAAGGGCGTGCCGATCAGCAAGCTCAGCGCAATCAGGATATTGGCCGTCGAGCCATCGACCTTGAGCACGCTTTGCAAGAAGAACAGCGCATAGAACTGCCCCGAGTACCAGACCACCGCTTGCCCCGCCACCAGACCGAACAGCGCCAGGATCACGAGCTTGAGGTTCTTCCATTGGCCGAAGGATTCGGTCAGCGGCGCCTTCGAGGTCTTGCCCTCTTCCTTCATTTTCTTGAAGGCCGGCGATTCGTTCATGCTCATGCGGATCCACACGCTCACACCGAGCAGCGCGATCGACACGATGAACGGGATGCGCCAGTACTTGGTGGCGAAGTCGGCCTCGCCGAAGAAGGTGCGCGTGCCCAGGATCACCAGCAGCGACAAGAACAGGCCCATCGTGGCAGTGGTTTGGATCCACGAGGTGTAGGCCCCCCGCTTGCCATGCGGCGCGTGCTCGGCCACGTAGGTGGCGGCACCGCCATATTCACCGCCCAACGCCAGGCCTTGCAGCAAGCGCAGCGCGATCAGCGTGACCGGAGCGGCCATGCCGATGGTTTCGTAGTTGGGCAATATCCCGACCACGAAAGTCGACATACCCATGATCAGGATCGTGACCAAGAAGGTGTATTTGCGGCCGATCATGTCGCCCAACCGGCCGAATACCAGCGCACCAAACGGGCGGACGATGAAGCCGGCGGCAAAAGCCAGCAGCGCGAAAATAAAAGCCGAGCTGGGGTCGAGACCCGAGAAGAACTGTTTGGCAATGATGGCTGCCAACGACCCGTACAGGTAGAAGTCATACCATTCAAAGACCGTGCCCAGGCTCGACGCGAAAATAACTTTCTTTTCTTCCCGCGTCATGGGCGAGTAGCCTGCGGGCACCGCCGACTTTTGGGCGGCGGTGCTACCGGACGAAACCGAGCTGCTCATTTTTGTCTCCTGTCAAACGAACGCACCGGGGTGCGGATGTGGATCCCTTGTTTGCAATTTATAGGCACCCCCTTAAAAAGGGGATTGGTGACTTTGCTAATACGGTGCTTGAAAGTTTGCCATTTCGCACATTTCAGACGCACGCATTAATTGAGGTCGCCAGATAAAACTCGCCAGGCAGTACGCCTGGCGAATAACTTTCAGTTTTATTTGAGAAGACGAAAACCTTGCGCCGGGCGCGGCGGCGCAAAAACAAAGCATCGACTCAATTAAATCGCTCGACGCCGCGATTCAATTGTTCTTGGCAAGCTGATCGAGAATCGCCGGATTTTCGAGCGTCGAGGTGTCTTGCGTGATCGACTCGCCCTTGGCAACCGAGCGCAGCAGGCGGCGCATGATCTTGCCGGAGCGGGTCTTGGGCAGGTTGTCGCCAAACCGAATGTCTTTGGGCTTGGCGATCGGGCCGATCTCTTTACCCACGTGGTTGCGCAATTCGTTGGCCAGCTCCTTGGCGGCGTCGCCCTCGGGGCGCGGGCACTTGAGCACCACGAAGGCCACCACGGCCTCGCCGGTCAGATCATCTGGGCGCCCCACCACGGCGGCCTCAGCCACCATCGGGTGCGACACCAGCGCCGATTCGACTTCCATCGTCCCCATGCGGTGGCCCGACACGTTGAGCACGTCGTCGATACGGCCGGTGATGGTGAAGTAGCCGGTTTCGGCATCGCGGATCGCGCCGTCGCCCGCCAGGTAGTACTTGCCCTGAAAGTCCTGAGGGAAGTAGCTCTTCTTGAAGCGCTCCGGGTCGCCCCAGATGTTGCGAATCATGGCCGGCCATGGCCGCTTGACCACCAGGATGCCGCCTTGGCCCCAGGGCACGTCTTTGCCCGTCTCATCGACCACCGCTGCCTGGATGCCCGGGAAGGGCAACGTGCACGAGCCCGGAACCAGCGGCGTCGCGCCCGGCAGCGGGGTGATCATGTGACCACCGGTTTCGGTTTGCCAGAAGGTATCGACGATCGGGCAGCGGCCGCCGCCGATATTGGCGTGATACCACTCCCACGCAGCGGGGTTGATGGGCTCGCCCACCGAGCCCAGCAGGCGCAGGCTGCTGAGGTCGAAGCGCTTGGGGTGGATCGCCTCGCTCGCCTCGGCGGCCTTGATCAGCGAGCGGATCGCCGTGGGCGCCGTGTAGAAGATGGTGACCTTGTGGTCTTGGATCATGCGCCAGAAGCGGCCGGCGTCCGGGTAGGTGGGCACCCCCTCGAACACCACCTGGGTGCCGCCCAGCGCGAGCGGGCCGTAGGTGATGTAGGTGTGGCCCGTGACCCAGCCGATGTCGGCCGTGCACCAGAACACGTCGTCGGGCTTGAGATCGAACGTCCACTTGGTGGTGACTGCCGCATGCAGCAGGTAGCCGCCCGTGCTGTGTTGCACGCCTTTCGGCTTGCCGGTGGAGCCCGAGGTGTAGAGCAGGAACAGCGGATGCTCGGCCGAGACCCACTCGGGCTCGCACGCAGCCGGCTGCGACGCGGTCAGCTCATGCAGCCAGACATCGCGCGCGGCGTTGAACCCCACGTTGCCGCCCGTGCGGCGGTACACCACGACCTTCTTGATGCTGTCGCAGCCGCCCAGCGCCAGGGCCTCGTCGACGATGGCCTTGATCGGCAGATGCTTGCCGCCGCGCACCTGTTCGTCGGCCGTCAGCACGGCCACGGCGCCGGCGTCTTCGATGCGATCGCGCAGCGATTGGGCCGAGAAGCCGCCGAAGACGACGGAGTGGGTCGCGCCGATGCGCGCGCAGGCCTGCATGGCCACCACGCCTTCAACCGACATCGGCATGTAGATGACGACGCGATCGCCCTTTTGAATGCCCATCGAGCGCAGGCCGTTGGCCAGCTTGCAGGTGCGCTCGAGCAGTTCGCGATAGGTGTGGCGCGAGACGCTGCCGTCGTCCGCCTCGAAGATGATCGCCACCTTGTCGCCCAGGCCGGCTTCGACCTGGCGGTCCAGGCAGTTGTAGGACGCATTCAGCGTGCCGTCCTCGAACCACTTGAAGAACGGCGCGGCGGACTCGTCGAGCGCCTGGGTGAAGGGCTGCTTCCAGCTCAGAAACTCGCGAGCCAGCCGTGCCCAGAAACCCGCGTAATCGGACTCGGCTTCGTCGCACAGCTTGCGGTAGGCCGCCATGCCCGACACGTGCGCGCCCTGCACAAACGCGGCGGGCGGCGCGTACAGCTTGGTTTCGGATGGGGCGGGGTTGCTCGACATGTTGTTCTCCTCGGTGTGCAGTCGTGCTGCGAGATTGATGATGCGCTGGGATAAAACCTGACCGTTTGGGGGGTTTCACTAGAGAACGCTGCGCCAATTCGATACAGCTCCGACGCATTCCTCACACCCGAGTCAACGATGCCCCGGCCAGAACTCAAGTGAGGCTTATGCACGCCTGGACAAGATCCACGCTCCGCAGATGGCGGAAAACACCGAGCCCAGGATCACGCCCAGCTTGAGCTCGGTCTCCAGCTCGGCGGCCTGCCCGGCAAACGCCAGCTCACCGATGAACAAGCTCATCGTGAACCCGATGCCGCACAGCACGCACACGCCGAAGAACTGCCGCCAGGTGGAGCCGCCCGGCCGCGGCGCCCAGCCAAGCCGCACCAGCAACCACGAGGTGCCGAACACCCCCAGCGTCTTGCCCATCAGCAGCCCCACGGCGATACCCAGCGTGACCGGGGCCAGCACGATGCCGGGCGACACCCCCTGCAGATCGACGCCGGCATTGGTAAAGGCGAACACCGGCAGCACCACGAAGGCGACCCAGGGGTGCAAGGCGTGCTCGGCCGCTTCGAGCGGCGAATATGCCTCGCCCGGCTGGCGTGGGTCACGCGTGGGCACGGCCAACGCCGTCGCCACCCCCGCCAGCGTGGCATGCACGCCCGACTTGAGCACGAACACCCACATCACCAGCCCCACCAGTACATACAACCCCACGTTGCGCACACCGGTGCGGTTGAGCAAAAACAGCACCGCCAGGCAACTGGCAGCACCCCACAGCATCGTGGGCGACAACTGGCTGGTGTAGAACAGCGCGATCACCACGATGGCGCCCAGGTCGTCGATGATGGCCACCGCCGTCAAGAACACCTTGAGCGAGGCTGGCACCCGCGAGCCCAGCAGGGTGACGATGCCGATGGCGAAAGCAATGTCGGTGGCCGACGGAATGGCCCAGCCACGCAGGGCATCCGGGTGGCCGAGGTTGAACAGCACGTAGATGAGCGCGGGCACGGCCATGCCGCCCAGCGCGGCAGCCGCGGGCAACACGACTTGGCTGGGCTGGGCCAGTTCACCACCCACGAATTCACGCTTGATCTCCAGCCCGACCAAAAAGAAGAACACCGCCATCCACAGGTCGTTGACCCACACCACCAGCGGCTTGGCCAGCACCAGCCAATCGCCCCCGATGCGGACCTCGCCCGGCAGCGTCAACAACTGGCGGTATGCCGCGCCCCAGGGCGAATTGCTCACCACCAGCGCCAGCAACGCGGCGACGGCCAGCACGATGCCACCGGACGATTCATCTTTCAAAAAGCGGCGCAGCGCAGGCGTCATGGAAATCCTCATTCAGTAAACTTGAACTCTTGCCCGCATTCTGCCGGCGCCCCACCCTCTCTGCGAGACCGCCATGACCATCATCAAGCAAGACGACCTGATCGAAAGCGTCGCCGCCGCGCTGCAATACATCAGCTACTACCACCCGGCCGACTACATCGCCCACCTGGCCCGCGCCTACGAGCGCGAGCAGAGCGCCGCGGCCAAAGATGCGATCGCGCAGATCCTGACCAACTCGAAGATGTGCGCCGAGGGCCATCGCCCCATCTGCCAGGACACCGGCATCGTCAACGTCTTCCTGAAGATCGGCATGGACGTGCAGTGGCAGGGCTTCACCGGCTCGATCCACGACGCCATCAACGAAGGCGTGCGCCGTGGTTACAACAACCCCGACAACAAGCTGCGCGCATCGGTGCTGTCCGACCCCATCTTCGAGCGCAAGAACACGAAGGACAACACGCCCGCCGTCGTCTTCATGGAAGTGGTGCCGGGCAACACGGTCGATGTGATCGTCGCGGCCAAGGGCGGCGGCTCCGAGAACAAGTCGAAGGTCTACATGCTCAACCCGAGCGACAACATCGTCGACTGGGTGCTCAAGACCGTGCCGACGATGGGCGCCGGCTGGTGCCCGCCGGGCATGCTGGGCATCGGCGTGGGCGGCACGGCCGAGAAGGCAGCGCTGCTGGCCAAGGAAGCCCTGATGGACGACATCGACATGTACGAATTGCTTGAGCGCGGCCCGAGCAACAAGCTCGAAGAGCTGCGCATTGAGCTCTACGAAAAGGTCAACGCGCTGGGCATCGGCGCGCAGGGCCTGGGCGGCCTGACCACCGTGCTCGACGTGAAGATCAAGACCTTCCCGACGCACGCGGCCAGCAAGCCGATCGCGATGATCCCCAACTGCGCGGCCACCCGCCACGGCCACTTCGTGCTCGACGGCTCGGGCCCCGCCTACATGACGCCGCCCAGCCTCGACCTGTGGCCCGACGTGCACTGGGCGCCCGACTACAACAAGAGCAAGCGCGTCGA
Organism: Aquabacterium sp.; assembly: GCF_041915145.1. Taxonomy (GTDB): domain Bacteria; phylum Pseudomonadota; class Gammaproteobacteria; order Burkholderiales; family Burkholderiaceae_C; genus Aquabacterium. The sequence goes on from NZ_JAYSBZ010000043.1 coordinate 10,583, forward strand.
TCTCAACACGCTCACCAAAGAAGACGTGGCAAGCTGGAAGCCCGGCGACACCCTGCTGCTCAACGGCAAGATGCTCACCGGCCGCGACGCCGCCCACAAGCGCATTCAAGACATGCTGGCCAAGGGCGAGAAGCTGCCGGTCGACTTCACCAACCGCGTCATCTACTACGTGGGCCCGGTCGACCCGGTGCGCGATGAGGTCGTCGGCCCCGCCGGCCCCACCACGGCCACGCGCATGGACGGCTTCACCCGCATGATGCTCGAGCAAACCGGCCTGATCGCGATGGTGGGCAAGGCCGAGCGTGGCCCCGTGGCCATCGAGGCCATCAAAGACGCCAAGAGCGCCTACCTGATGGCCGTGGGCGGCGCCGCCTACCTTGTGTCCAAGGCCATCAAGGCCGCCAAGGTGGTGGGCTTTGCCGACCTGGGTATGGAAGCCATCTACGAGTTCGACGTGGTCGATATGCCGGTGACGGTGGCGGTCGATGCGGGCGGCACCAGCGCCCACATCACCGGCCCGAAGGAATGGCAGGCCAAGATCGGCAAGATCCCGGTGAGCGTGCAATAACACCGGCCTCACGAGCGGTCGGCCACGCGCGATCACTCCACCCCGCCAAACGGCCCGCTTCGTTACGTGAAGCGGGCCGTTTTTCATGGGCGAGCCGCTTCGCTCGCCCCCACCGGTCTGACGCACATCAGCCCCGCCCGCACAAAGTCGCATCAACTGCGAAAAATCACGGCATTTCGAGCAAACCCCCGTCGCCGCCCGCCCCTACAGTGCACTCCAGTTGCCCGGCAGTCGGGGCAAGAGGTTGACCCCCTTTTTTGAATTACGGGTCGGAGACGATCACATGAATCGCGTTTTGCTCAGGCTGCCCACGTGGCAGAAATTTGCGCTCATCGGCATCATTGCCCTGGCCATGGTGTTGCCCCCGACGGTGCTGTCGGTGCGGCAGGCGTGGTCGGCGATGCGGCTGGCACAGTCCGAGGCGGCGGGCGCGCCCGCGGCTTTTGAGGTGATCGAGCTGATCAAGCTCACGCAGCGCCATCGCGGCAAATCGGCATTGGCGCTCAGCGGCAACGATGCCACCGCACAAGCGGCACGCGCCGAAGAACAAACCCGCGTTGAAGCCGCGCTTGCCCAAGCCCTGGCGAGCTCGAACGCCCTTGGCGATGCCGCGCTCGACACCGCCGCCGCCAAGGCGCAGTCAGCTTGGCAGGCCCTGGCGCAGGCCGTGAGCCAAAAGGCCGTGAGCGGCGAGCAGAGCAACAAACAACACGCCGAGTTGATCGAGGCCGAGCTGGGCTGGATCAACGAGGTGGCGCGCACCACGCGCCTCACCGTCGACCCGGAGCTGGGCAGCCGCACCATGATCTCTGCGGTGTACGAATACCTGCCGCGCATGACCGAATCGATGGGGCAATCGCGCGCCCGTGGCGCCGTGATGCTGACCAAGGCCGAAGGCACGCCCGAAGAGCGCGCCGTGATGCGCGCATTGATGAGCAGCATCCGCACCAATTTCGTGGCCGCGCGCGGCGCGCTTGAGCACGCCACGGCGATCGATGCCACGCTCAAGCAAGCGCTCGATCAGCCCGTGACGCAAGCCCTGGGGGCTGCCGAAACGGCGATCCAGACCATCGACACCCAGATCGTGTCGGCCAGCACGCTGAGCCACCCGGCGCCAGCGTTCGTGTCGGCCATGACGCAAGCCATCGACGTGCAATACGAGCTGATCCGCGCGGCCAGCGACACCCTGCGAGCCCAGCTCGATCAACGTGCCGCTCAGCAGCGCAACGCCCTCATCGCGCTGGCCGTGTTGCTGACCATCGGCGCCTTGCTGGCCACCACCGTTTACGTGATGATCGCCCGCGGCATGCTGCGCCAGCTCGGCGGCGAGCCCCGCGAAGCGGTCGACATCGCCCACGAAATCGCCGCCGGCAACCTGGGGGTACACATTCGCGTGCAAGCTCACGACCGCCACAGCCTGCTGGCCGCGATGGCCGACATGCGTGACCGCCTCGGCGACGTGGTGCAGCAGGTGCGGGCCGGGTCGGATTCGATCGCCACGGGCTCGGGCCAGATCGCCAGCGGCAACGCCGATCTGAGCCAGCGCACCGAAGAACAGGCCGCCAATCTTGAGCAGACCGCCGCGTCGATGGAGCAGCTCAACAGCACCGTGCGACACAACGCCGACACGGCCCGATCCGCCTTTGATCTGGCCGGCACCGCCAGCTCGGTGGCCCAGCGCGGCGGCGAGGTGGTCGGCAAGGTGGTCGATTCGATGGGCAAGATCAACCAAAGCTCGAAGAAGATCGCCGACATCATCGGCGTGATCGATGGCATCGCCTTCCAGACCAACATCCTCGCGCTCAACGCCGCCGTCGAGGCGGCCCGCGCCGGCGAACAAGGGCGCGGCTTTGCCGTGGTGGCCGGCGAGGTACGCAACCTCGCGCAGCGTTCGGCGGCCGCGGCCAAGGAGATCAAGACACTCATCGGCGCGAGCGTCGAAGAAGTCGAGGCCGGCACGCAACTCGTTGACGACGCCGGCCACACGATGCAAGACATCGTCGATCAGGTGCGTCGCGTGAGCGAGCTCATCGGCGAAATCAGCCACGCCACGGGCGAGCAGACCTCGGGCATCTCGCAGGTGGGCGACGCCATCGCGCAGCTCGATCAGGTAACGCAGCAAAACGCGGCGCTCGTCGACCAAAGCGCCGCCGCCGCCGACAGCCTGAGCCAGCAAGCCCGCAACCTCGTGCAGGCGGTGTCGTACTTCAGGATGCGCGGCTGAGGCGCGCGGCGCATCACATCAGGACGATGTCGTATTGCTCGGGTGCGTTGGTGGGCTCGGCTCGCAGCGAAATCGGCTTGCCGATGAAGTCGCTCAGGCCAGCCAGATGCGCGCTTTCTTCATCGAGCAGCATCTCGACCACCGTGGCGCTGGCGATGACGCGAAACTCCTTCGGGTTGAACTGCCGCGCCTCGCGCAGGATCTCGCGCAGGATGTCGTAGCACACGCTGCGAGCCGTTTTCACCTGCCCGCGCCCATCGCAGGTGGGGCAGGGCTCGCACAGCATGTGCGCCAGCGACTCGCGCGTGCGCTTGCGCGTCATCTCGACCAGCCCGAGCTGGCTGAAGCCGCTCACCGTGAGCTTGGTGCGGTCGCGCCCGGTCTGCTTGCGCAGCTCGGCGAGCACGGCGTCGCGGTGCTCCTCGCGCGTCATGTCGATGAAGTCGATGATGATGATGCCGCCCAGGTTGCGCAGGCGCAGCTGGCGCGCAATGGCCTGCGCGGCTTCGAGGTTGGTCTTGAAGATCGTGTCGTCGAAGTTGCGCGCCCCGACGAAGCCGCCGGTGTTCACGTCGATGGTGGTGAGCGCCTCGGTCTGGTCGATGATGAGGTAGCCGCCCGACTTCAGATCGACGCGCCGGGCCAACGCCCGCTCGATCTCCTGATCGATGTTGTAGAGGTCGAAGATCGGCCGCTCGCCCTTGTAGAGCGTGAGCTGATCGACCGACGTCGGGGTGAACTCGCGGCCGAATGCGCCCAGCGCATCGAACTGCAACTGCGAGTCGATGCGAATGCTCTGCGTTTCGTCATTCACCAGATCGCGCAGCACGCGTTGCGCGAGGTTGAGGTCTTCGTGCAGCAAGGTGCCCGCGCCGCTGACGAGATTGCGCTCGCGGATGGTGCCCCAGGTCTTGCGCAGGTAAGCGATGTCAGCAGCGAGTTCGTCGTCGGTGGCCTCTTCGGCATTGGTGCGCAAGATGAAGCCCCCGCCCTGCTCGCCTGCCAAACGCTGCATACGCATGCGCAGCTGGTCGCGCAACTCGGCCGAGCCGATTTTTTGCGACACGCCGATGTGGTCGTCTTGCGGCAGAAACACCAGCAAGCGCCCCGCGATGCTGATCTGCGTGGACAGCCGCGCGCCCTTGGTGCCGATCGGGTCCTTGATAACCTGCACCATCAACGTCTGCCCCTCGAACACGCGCTTCTCGATCGGCGTGGGCGGCGGGCCGTCGGGGTTGCCGCGTGCGGTGCCCCGGCCCGCGCTCGGGTCGCGATGCAGGTCGGCCACATGCAAGAACGCGGCGCGCTCCAAACCGATATCGATAAACGCCGACTGCATGCCCGGCAGCACGCGGGCCACCTTGCCGGCGTAGATATTGCCCACCAGACCGCGCTCCAGCGCGCGTTCCACATACAGGTCTTGCACCGCCCCGCCTTCGATGATGGCGACGCGGGTTTCTTGGGGCGACCAGTTGATCAGAATGTCTTGCATGAAGTCGAATGTAGCCGGGCGCCGCGCGCTGGCTAGAAGCAAAAACCCAATGGACGCAACAGCTCGGCGGTCTCGAACAAGGGCAGGCCCATGATGCCGCTGTAGCTGCCTTCGATGTGCTCGATCCAGGCCGCCGCCTGGCTCTGGATGGCATACGACCCGGCCTTGCCGCGCGGCTCGCCGCTGGCCACGTAACGGTCGATCTCGTCCGCGCCGAGAGCGCGAAAGCGCACGTGGGACTCGCTGACCAGCAAGCGGCTCGCCCCACCCGCCGCCACCGCCGCCGCCACGGCCACGGCCGTCAGCACGCGGTGACTGTGGCCGGACAACGCCGCCAGCGTGGCGGCCGCGTCGGCGTCATCCGCCGGCTTGCCGAGAATGCTGCGGCCCAGCGCCACGGTGGTATCGGCGCACAGCACCGGCGCGGCGGGCAAGCCACGGCGAGCCAGCCGCGCCACGGCGGCATCGAGCTTGGCTTGCGTGACGCGCTGCACGTAGTCGTGCGGCAGCTCGCCGGGCAGCACCGCTTCGAGCGCCTCGGCGTCTTCGTCGGGGCCGGCCAGCAGCAGCTCGTGGCGCACGCCGATCTGGTCGAGCAACTGACGGCGTCGCGGGCTTTGCGAGGCCAGGTAAATGAATTCGATGGTCATTCCCGATGATAGGGGTGCCCCACCATCACCGACCACGCGCGGTACAGCGCCTCGGTCAGCATCACCCGCACCATGGCGTGCGGCAAGGTCAGGTCAGACAGGCGCAGCGTCTCGGCCGCCGTGGCCTTGAATTCGGCATCCAGCCCGTCGGGGCCGCCGATCACCAGCGCCACGTCGCGGCCGTCGTTCATCCAATCTTGGAGGCGCGCCGCGAGTTGCGTGCTGGTGCGGCGCTCGCCGCGCTCGTCGAGCACCACCAGCCGCGCACCCTTGGGCAGGGCGGCCTCGATGCGCTTGCGCTCGGCCGCCATCATCACGTCCACCGGCTTGCCGGCCGTGCGGGGCTCGGTCTTGACCGGCTTGATCTCCAGCCGGCACTCGGGCGGGAAGCGCTTGACGTAATCGTCGCAGGCGGTCTGCGCCCAGTCGGGCTGCCTCTGCCCGACCGCGACGATCACCAGCTTCATGCCTTCTTGACCGCCTTCTTCGCCACTTTCTTGGCGGCAGGCTTGGCTGCCGTCTTGGCTACGGGCTTCTTGGCGGCAACCTTTTTAGCGGCAACTTTCTTGGCAGCGACCTTCTTCGCCGCCGCCTGCTTCGCCACGACAGCCTTGGGTGCCGGCACCTTCACGGTGGTCGGCTTGGCCGTGGTCTTGCTGGTCGTCTTGGCGCCAGCCGCCTTCTTGGCAGCGGGCTTCTTGCCGGCCGATTTGGCTGCGGGCTGGGCGGCAGACTTCTTCGCCGCCGGCTTGGCCGCCGCCTTTTTGGCTGCAGGCTTCTTGGCGGCTGCCTTTTTGGCGCTCGGCTTGGCGGCCACCTCGTCGTCGGGCTCCGAAGCCTTGGGCAGCGACTTGACCTCGCTGCCGAGCTTGAGCTTCACGGGCTTGTCACCCCAGATCTCTTCGAGGTGGTAGTACTGGCGAATGGTCGGCTGCATGATGTGGACGACGGCCGCGCCGCAGTCCACGATGATCCATTCGCCGTTGTCTTCGCCCTCGGTGCGCATCACCTGAAAGCCCTTGGCACGGACTTCATCGCGCACGCTGGCCGCCAGCGCCTTGGTTTGCCGATTTGACGTGCCCGAAGCCACGATCACGCGCTCGAAGAGCGGCGAGAGATGCTCGGTGTTGAAGACGGCAATGTCTTGCGCCTTCACGTCTTCGAGGCCATCAACGATGGCGCGTTGCAGTTTACGGATGTCCATTCAGTGGGCGTTGCCTTCGGCGTAGAGGTGATGGGATTCAATATAGCTTGCAACCGTGGCCGGCAACAAGGCGGGAACAAGGGATGCCGCCGGCTCGCCCCGACCCAGGCGGGCCCGGATGTCGGTGGACGACACCGCCAACGCCGGCAAGGGCAGCGTCACCAGGCGATGCGGCACGGCGGCCAACTCGGGCCCCGGCCGCACGGCCTGACCGGCACGCGCGGCCACCGCCAGCGTGACGAGTTGCACGATCTCGCGCCAGCCGTGCCAAGTGGGCAGACCGGCATATTGGTCTTGACCGATGATCAGCACCAGCTCGGCCTCGGGGTGCGCGACTTGCACCTCGCGCAACGTGTCGAGCGTGTAGCTCGGCCCGTCGCGGCGGATTTCACAGTCGTCGATCAGCTGGCGTGTCGCACCGGGCAGGGGTGCCTGCAGCGCCGCGCGCAGCATGGCCAGACGGTGTGCCGCTGGCGCCAGCTGCCGCGCCTTTTGCCAGGCGTGCCCCACGGGGATCCAGCGCAGCTCGGTCAAGCCCAGGTGAGCGGCAGCCACCTGCCCCAGCGCCAGATGCGCCTGGTGCACTGGATCGAAGCTGCCCCCGATGAGCCCGATGCGAGCGGGGCCGGATGCCGCCATCAGACCCAGTCTCGCGGCGGCAGGAAGTCGCTGTACAAGCGCGCCTCGGCCGAACCCGGCTCGGGGTGCCAGTCGTAGCGCCACTTCACGATGGGCGGCATCGACATCATGATGGCCTCGGTGCGCCCGCCCGATTGCAGGCCGAACAAGGTGCCACGGTCCCACACCAGGTTGAACTCGACGTAGCGGCCTCGGCGATACGCCTGGAAGTCGCGCTCGCGCTCGCCATAAGGCAACTCGCGGCGACGCTCGGCGATCGGCAGGTAAGCGCTCAGGAAGGCATCGCCCACGGCCTGCGTCATCGCGAAGCTGCGCTCGAAGCCGAGCTCCTGGAAGTCGTCAAAGAAGACGCCGCCCACGCCGCGCGCTTCGTTGCGGTGTTTCAAGAAGAAGTACTCGTCGCACCAAGTCTTGAAGCGCGGGTATTTGTCGTCGCCGAACGGCGCCAGTGCATCGCGGCACACGCGGTGGAAGTGCTGCGCGTCTTCTTCGAAGCCGTAGTAGGGCGTGAGGTCCATGCCGCCGCCAAACCAGGCGACCGTCTCGCCGCCCGGCTTGTGGGCGGCAAAGAGGCGCACGTTCATGTGCACGGTCGGCACATACGGGTTGCGTGGATGCAGCACGAGCGACACGCCCATGGCCTCGAACGGCGCCCCCGCCAGCTCGGGCCGATGCTGCGTGGCCGAGGGCGGCAGGCTCGGGCCTTTGACGTGCGAGAAGTTGCAGCCGCCCCGCTCGAGCAGGTTGCCCTCTTCGACCAGGCGCGAGATGCCATCGCCCTGCAGACGTTCGCCAGGGGCGCGCGTCCAGCTGTCGCGCCAGAAGGGCTTGCCGTCGGCGGCTTCGAGCCCGCTGACGATGCGCTCTTGCAGCCCCAGAAAGTACTGGCGCGCGGCGTCCGAATTCATTTCTTGATGGCCCGCCAGCCGATGTCGCGACGGAACTGCATGCCCTCGAACCGAATGCCTGCCAGCATCTCGTAGGCGCGGCTCTGCGCCATCTTGGCCGAGTCGCCCAACGCGGTCACGCACAGCACGCGGCCCCCGCTGGTCACGGTCTGACCGTCCTTGTGCGCGGTGCCGGCATGGAAGACCACGGCATCCGGCGCCTCATCGGGCAGGCCGGTGACGACGTCGCCCTTGCGCGGGTCGAGCGGGTAGCCGCCAGCGGCCACCACCACGCCCAGCGCGAAGCGGCGGTCCCATTGCAGCTCGACCTGATCGAGCGTCTGCTCTGTGGCGTGCATGAAGACGTCGAACAGATCGCTCTTGAGTCGCATCATGATGGGCTGCGTTTCGGGGTCGCCCATGCGGCAATTGAATTCGAGCGTCTTGGGGTTGCCCTGCGCGTCGATCATCAGGCCGGCATACAGGAAGCCGGTGAACGGAATGCCGTCTTTCGCCATGCCCGCCAGCGTGGGCAGGATGATCTCTTGCATCGCCTTGGCATGCACGTTGGGCGTGACCACCGGAGCCGGCGAGTAGGCGCCCATGCCACCGGTGTTGGGGCCGGCGTCGCCGTCGAGCAGGCGCTTGTGATCCTGGCTGGTGGCCAGCGCGAGCACGTTCTTGCCGTCGGCCAGCACGATGAAGCTGGCTTCTTCGCCCTGCAAAAATTCTTCGATCACGACGCGCGCGCCGCCTTCGTTGTGCTGCACGCCGAGCTTGTTGTCTTGCAGCATCCAGTCGACGGCTTCGTGGGCCTCGGCCAGCGTCATGGCCACGACCACGCCCTTGCCCGCCGCCAGGCCATCGGCCTTGATCACGATGGGCGCGCCGACCTTGTCGACGTGGGCATGTGCCGCCGCCGCGTCGGTGAAGGTGACGTAGAGCGCCGTCGGGATGCCGTGGCGCTGCATGAAGTCCTTGGCGAAGGCCTTGGAGCTCTCGAGCTGCGCGGCCGCCTTGGTCGGGCCGAAGATGCGCAAGCCGCGCGCGCGGAATTCGTCGACCACCCCTGCCGCCAGCGGCGCCTCGGGGCCGACCACGGTGAGCGCGATCTTCTCGGCCTGCGCGAAGTCGGCCAGCGCCTTCACGTCGGTCACCGCCACATTCACGAGGCGGTTGTCGAGCGCGGTACCACCGTTGCCGGGCGCCACGTAGACCTGTTGCACGCGGGGCGACTGAGCCAGCTTCCAGGCCAGCGCATGTTCGCGGCCCCCACCCCCGATCACGAGAACTTTCATAACCTTGCCCATTAGTGGTGACGCCACGACCTTCGCCGCGGACGCCACGAATCTTGCCGTTTACTCGTGAATCACCGCGTTGTGATAGACCTCTTGCACATCGTCGAGGTCTTCGATCACGTCGAGCAGCTTCTGCATCTTCGCGGCGTCGTCGCCATGCAACTCGACGGTGTTCTCGGCGCGCCACGTCACCTCGGCCATCTCGGCCTTCAGGCCGGCTGCTTCGAGCGCATGCTTCACGACCTCGAAATCATGCGGCGACGTGAGCACCTCGATCGAGCCGTCGTCGTGGGTCACCACGTCTTCGGCGCCGGCGTCGAGCGCCACTTCCATCACCTTGTCTTCGCTGGTGCCTGGCGCCAGGATCAACTGGCCGGCATGCTTGAACTGAAAGGCCACCGAGCCTTCGGTGCCCAGGTTGCCGCCGTGCTTGCTGAAAGCGTGGCGCACTTCGGCCACGGTACGCACGCGGTTGTCGGTCATGCAGTCCACGATGATCGCGGCACCGCCGATGCCGTAGCCCTCGTAACGAATTTCTTCGTAGTGCACGCCCTCCAGGTTGCCGGTCGCCTTGTCGATGTTCTTCTTGACGGTATCGGCGGGCAGGTTGACGGCCTTGGCCTTTTCGACGGCCAGACGCAAACGCGGGTTGGCCGAAATGTCGCCCCCCCCTTGCCGCGCGGCCACGGTGATTTCACGGATCACGCGCGTCCAGATCTTGCCGCGCTTTTCGTCTTGACGGCCCTTGCGGTGTTGAATATTGGCCCACTTGGAATGACCGGCCATAGTGCGTCTCGATGTGTTGAAAATGGAGGCGCGATTTTACGTGCTGCCTCCGCCTCGCCCAGCAAAAAGGGGCCGCAGCCCCCTTCTGTTTCGTTTGACGCACATCAGGCGTCGTTCAGGTCGCGCTCACTCGTATGAGCGACGCGGCCCGGCCGGCTTCTTGCCCTTGAAGCCGGCACCCGGACCACGGTCACCGCCGCCGGTCGGCTTGCCAGCGCGCGGGCCGGGGCGGAAGCCTTCGGACTTGAACCCCGGCTTGAAGCCGTGCGGCTTGTCACCGAAGGCCGGACGCTGGTCCGGGCCACGACCTTCGCGATTCGGACGGAAGTCGCCCTGACCACGGAAGCCTTGCTCGCCGCGCGGCTCGAAGCGGTTGTCGCCGAACGAACGCTGACCGCCCTCGCGGGGGCCCTGCTCACGGCCACCGAAGTCGCGGCCGCCAGCGTCACGCTGCTGCTTGAAGTGCGGGCGGTCACCAAAGCTCGGACGATCACCGAAATGCGGGCGGCTGGCGCCTTGGCGATCACCGAAGGGACGATCGCCGAACGAGCGCTCACGCGGAGCGAAGTCGCCGCCGTCACGCGGCTGGAAACGCGGCGCGCCTTCGCCACGGCCGAACGAGTGATCACCGCCTTCGTGACGCTGCGGACGGTCGGCACGATCGAAACGCTCGGCACGGTCGCTGAAGCGCTGACCGCCGTAGCCGCCTTCGCGATGGCGATTGCGCTGACCCGGCATCGGCTTGGCGAACTTGCCACCCTTGCGCTCGGGGCGATCGACCGGCACCGGCTTGGTCGGCTCCATGCCCTCGACCACGGCCACCGGAATGCGCTGGGTGGTGAAGCGCTCGATGCGACGAATCATGTGGTGATCATCACGACCGGCCAGCGTCACAGCCAAGCCCTGGCGACCGGCGCGGCCCGTGCGGCCGATGCGGTGCACGTAGTCCTCGGCCTTCATCGGCAAGCCGTAGTTGATGACGTGGGTGATGGTCGGCACGTCGATGCCGCGCGCGGCCACGTCGGTGGCCACCAGCACGCGCAGACGCCCCTGGCGCAGCCCCTGCAGCACGCGGTTGCGTTTGCCTTGCGGCATGCCACCGTGCAGCGCGGCGACGTGGTGACCCATGTCGGCCAGACGATCGGCCAGACGGTCGGCGTCGAGCTGGGTGCTGGTGAAGATCACGGCCTGGTCCATCTCGCGACCATTCAGGAAGTGATCCAGCAGATCGTGCTTGTGGCCGGTGTGGTCAACCCAGTACAGACGCTGCTCGATGTTTTCGTGCGTGTCGGTGTGCGAGGCGATGTCGATGCGCTGCGGGTCGCGCGTCAGGCGTTGGGCCAGACGACCCACGTGGCCGGCGAACGTCGCGCTGAACATCAAGGTTTGACGCTGCTCGGGCAGCCTGGACGCGATGGCTTCGATGTCATCGATGAAGCCCATGTCGAGCATGCGGTCGGCTTCGTCAAGCACCAGGGTTTCGACGTTGCTCAGCACGGCCGCACCCGATTCCAGGTGGTCGATCAGGCGACCCGGGGTCGCGATCAGCACATCGAGCGGGCCGCGCAGCGCCTTGAGCTGGGCGCCGTAAGGCACACCGCCCACCACCGTGGCCACGCGCAGGCCTTGAATGTGGCGGCCATAGGTTTCGCAAGCCTTGGCCACTTGCAGGGCCAGTTCACGCGTCGGGGCCAGCACGAGCACGCGGGGGCCGTGCACCACGCCCTTTTCACGGCGCTTGTTGTTGTCGCCGCGCGCTTGCAGGATGCGCTGCAGCGCGGGCAACGTGAAGGCTGCCGTCTTGCCGCTGCCGGTGCTCGACGACACCAGCAGGTCGCCACCCGCCAGCGCGGCCGGAATGGCCTGCAGCTGCACGGGCGTCGGGGCGGTGTAGCCAGCGGCCTTGACCGACGAGACGATGCTGGGCGCCAAGCCGAGGTCGTCAAAGGACGCGGTCGGCTCGGTGGTGGTATCGGTGGTGGTATCGGTGATGTCGGCGTCGATGGATTGGTCCAGATCGGCCGAGTTGATTTCGTTTTGGTTCATGACGTTCTTTCAAGCAAAAACGTGCCGGGGCCGCTCGGGCAACGAGCGGCAACACGCAGCACCAACGCGCCGGCTTCAAAGTGCTGAGGCGCGCTACAGGTGGGGTCGCAAAGTCGAAACGGCCGTGGCGATCGACCAAGGTCGATCAAGGTGAATGCGAAGTCGCGCTGTCTTGCAGCACGCTCGCCTGCCACGCAGAGTCGGGTTAAAGCGACGGCATCGCCGCCAACCGGGACTCAATGCCGTTGCTGGTGGCCTCATGCACAGCGCCAAGTGTTTTGGCTGACTGCGTGGGCCGACCCGGCTTGAAAGGGTCAGAGGGGATGAACGAATCGCGGCTCGATCGACTGCAAATTTGCAAATGCAGACGGCTTGTAGCCGCGAAAGCATGAGATTGTGACAGGTACGGCGGGTTTTGTCCAGTTGAGCCCCCCCCGCACCTGCGTGAGTTAGCTCACATCAACCGGCCGCATCAACCGGCTCGACCAGGCTCATCCACCCCGCTGCGCTGAACACCACGCCTTGCAGCGCCGCCGTCAGGCTGTTGGCGTGCACGCCCATGCCGAAGCGACTGCCCAGGCGTCCGGCCCAAGCGGTTTCGACCAGTGCCACGGCTTGGGCGTCGGCGCCGGACTGCATCGCGTGCTCTTCGTAATCGACGATGTCAACCGGCCAGCCCAGCCCCTCGCGCAAGGCCTGCACGGCGGCCTCCATCGGCCCGCGCCCGACGCCGCTGATGCGCTGCGTGACGCCATCAACCGACAACACCAATTCCACCCGCTGCATCGCGCCGTCGTCGATCAGGTGATGGCTGACGAGCTGCACGCGCGTTTGCGGCTGATAGGCCTGCCGGCACCACGCCCACAGAGCTTCGGCGCTGGCCTCTTCGCCGCTGGCATCGGTGTGACTCTGCACGACCTGGCTGAAATCGATCTGCATGCGACGCGGCAGGCACACGCCGTAGTGCGCCTCCAGCAGATACGCCACGCCGCCTTTGCCCGACTGGCTGTTGACGCGGATCACCGAGGCATAACTGCGCCCGAGGTCGGCCGGGTCGATGGGCAAGTAAGGCACCTCCCACGCGCCCTCGCCGCCCCGCTCCTGCCGCGCGGCAAAGCCCTTGCGGATGGCATCTTGATGCGAGCCCGAGAACGCGGTGTAGACCAGGTCGCCGGCGTAGGGGTGACGCGGGTGCACCGGCAGGCGGTTGCAGTGCTCGACGGTACGCACCACCTCATTGAGGTTCGAGAAGTCCAACCCAGGGCTCACGCCTTGCGTGTAGAGATTCAAGGCCAGCGTGACGAGATCGACGTTGCCCGTTCGCTCGCCATTGCCGAACAGGCATCCTTCCACGCGCTGTGCCCCAGCCATCACGGCCAGCTCGGCTGCGGCCACCGCCGTGCCCCGGTCGTTGTGCGGGTGCACCGACAGCACGATCGCGTCGCGCCGCGCGAGATGGCGGTCCATCCACTCGATCTGGTCGGCGTAGACGTTGGGCGTGCTCACCTCCACCGTCGAGGGCAGATTGATGATGATGGGCCGCTCGGGCGTGGCACCAGCTTCGTCCACCGCCGCGTTGCACACGTCGAGCGCGAAATCGAGTTCGGTGGCCGAGAAGGTTTCGGGGCTGTACTGCAACACCCACTCGGTTTCGGGCTGTTCGTCGGCGAGTTGCCGCACCAGGCGGATGTGGCTCACCGCCAGGCGACGCACCTCGTCGCGCGTCAAGCCAAACACGTCGCGCCGCCAAACCGGGGCGGTGGCGTTGTAGAGGTGGACGATGGCGCGCCGGGCGCCGCGCAGTGCCTCGAAGGTTCGACGGATGAGCGATTCGCGCGCCTGCGTGATCACCTCGATGGTGACGTCGGCCGGCACGTGGCCGCCTTCGATGAGGGTGCGGGTGAAGTCGAAATCGGTTTGCGAGGCCGACGGAAAGGCCACTTCGATTTCTTTGAGGCCGATGGCAACGAGCGTCTTGAACAGCCGCATCTTGCGTTCGGCATCCATGGGCTCGAAAAGCGCCTGGTTGCCGTCGCGCAGATCGGTGCTCATCCAGATCGGCGGGGCGCTGATCACGCGGCTGGGCCATCGGCGATCAGGCAAGGAGACAGGGGCGATGGCGGGGTACTTGGTGTGCGGGTGCTTCAACATGGTGGTCGTCTGTAAACAGGTGGATCAGAAATCGAGGACGTGGCCAAGGTGTGGAGCCGCGTGGCAGCGCCACGCTGTGCGGCCGAGCCGCCCGGCAACCACGAGGTCGAGGCCGGGCGACCGCGGCGTAGTCGTAGCCAGGCCGGCGCGGCAACCGAGCAAAAGTTGAAGAACGAAAGCGTTGTCGAGGTGAGCAACATGGTCGGCTCCGAATGAACAGCGCGACGGCCAAAACGACCATCAACGCGACAAGCCAGCCGCAGGCGCGGCCAACTCACAAAACCAGCAAAAGGGGGGGGTGGTTATCGACTGGCTGACGCCAGTAGCGATAGAGACAGCGCCAGAGCTAGCGAACCCGTTGCCGGGCGGTCTGAGCGCAGAGAAGACGCACGCAGGCCCTGGCCGCGCGATGCGGTCAGTTGGAGAGCGAAGGCCTGAGTGGAAGACATGGCTGAGGATAGTAAAAGGCTCGCGCGGCTGGTGTCAACCGCGCGCCTGTTGCTGGCACCGAGTGGGTTCAGCGATGCCGTGAGTTCTGACGCGCCAGCGTCAACTCACCCGTGGAGTGCCCGTGGCGCAACGTGACGTCGAGCAGAACGGGGACGGCCACCAAGATAAACAAGAAGAGTGTGAGCATGATGATGTGAAGCAGTGACGTTGCGTCTGAAAAAAACGGGGGCGGACACACACTCGTGGGCCCGCCCCGCCGAGGTACTGCTCAGGAGTCACCAACAGCGGTTCAAAAAACCTAAACACTCAAGCGGCGGGATCAGAGACTGAGTGGAGAAGCAGGCTCCTCAACCACCGCGTCTCCAGCATGCGCCCACCGAACAGATTACGAATTAGGAATTACGCGTAACAAAACCGTCACAATTCGATCGATTGGCTGATCTCAAATGCCACCGGCCAGACCACCTCCTCTCATGCAAGACAGCCTGCCGCTCTCACTGGACTCCGACCTCACACCGTCGGGTGCCGCACCGACCACCGCCACCGCACCCGATGCGCCACTGGCCGAGCGACTGCGCCCGCGCCACTTGGACGAGGTCATCGGCCAGGCCCACTTGCTGGGCGACGGCAAGCCGCTGCGCGTGGCGTTCGAATCGGGCCAGCCACACTCAATGATCCTGTGGGGCCCGCCGGGTGTCGGCAAGACCACGCTGGCCCGACTGATGGCCGATGCCTTTGACTCGCACTTCATCGCCATCTCGGCCGTGCTCGGCGGCGTCAAGGACATCCGCGACGCCGTCGAGCAGGCGCAAGGTGCGCGCGCGGCGGGGCGCCGCACCATCGTCTTTGTCGATGAAGTGCACCGCTTCAACAAGGCGCAGCAAGACGCCTTCTTGCCGCACGTCGAATCGGGCCTGTTCACCTTCATCGGCGCCACCACCGAGAACCCGTCGTTCGAAGTGAACTCGGCCCTGCTCTCGCGCGCCACGGTGCACGTGCTGCAGCCGCTGACCGAAGACGATTTGCAGACCCTGTTGCAGCGCGGTCAGGCGCTGCTCGGTTGCCCGCCGCTGACCGACGCCGCCCGCCAGCGCCTCATCGCCTACGCCGACGGCGACGCGCGCCGCCTGCTCAACACGTTCGAGAACGTGGCCCGCATCGCCTTGCGTGCCCGGCGCACCGAGCCCATCGACGAGGCCCTGCTCGAGCGCGCCGTGGGCGAGCAACTGCGGCGCTACGACAAGGGCGGCGAGCAGTTCTACGACAGCATCTCGGCGCTGCACAAATCGGTGCGCGGCTCCGCCCCCGATGCCGCGCTCTACTGGTTCGCGCGCATGCTCGATGGCGGCGTGGACCCACGTTATCTGTCGCGCCGCCTGGTACGCATGGCCACCGAAGACATCGGCCTGGCCGACCCGCGCGCGCTGCGACTGTCGCTCGACGCCGCCGAAACCTACGAGCGCCTGGGCTCCCCCGAGGGCGAACTGGCCTTGGCTGAAGCGGTGGTGTACCTGGCCGTGACGCCCAAGAGCAATGCCGTGTACGCGGCCTACAAGGCGGCCCGCGCCTTCGTCAAGCAAGACGGCACCCGGCCCGTGCCGCTGCATCTGCGCAATGCTCCGACGAAGCTGATGAAAGAGCTCGACTACGGTCGCGGCTATCGCTACGCTCACGACGAGTCGGGAGGCTTTGCAGCTGGCGAGTGCTACTTCCCGGAAGGCATGGGCGAGCCGCGCTTTTATGAGCCGGTCGAGCGGGGCCTGGAGATCCGCATCGGCGACAAACTGCGTGAGCTGCGCAAACTGAACGACGCCGCCCGCGACGAACCGGCAGACTGAATGCCCGCCCCTGAGCCGAGCAGAGGCTCTTGGCATAATCCCTGGTACCAACAAGTACCAAGACCCGTCACACTGCGGGTCTTGCGTTCGGCCGGCAGCGGCTTTGCTGCGCCCTTCACCTTCGAGAGGATTGCCATGACACGCCCCATGATGACGCTCGCCCAACCGCCGTCGAGCGAGTCCGACCCGATCGAGATGAAGCGCGTGTTCGACGCGCAGCAGTCCACCGCGCTGCGCTGGCGCGAGTCGACGGCCGCCGAGCGCATTGCCCGCATCAAGAAGCTGCGCGACGCCATGCTGGCCCAGCGCGAGGCGTTCTACACCGCGTTCCAGCAGGACTACAGCAAGTCGCCCTCGGAGGTCGAAGCCACCGAGCTGCTGCCGGTGCTCGACGAGATCCGCCACATCATCGGCGACCTGAAAAAGTGGATGAAGCCCCAGGGCGTGTGGCCAACCATGACCATGCTCGGCACCCGGGCGCGCGTCGAATACCAACCGCGCGGACGCTGCCTGATCATCGCCCCCTGGAACTACCCCCTCAACCTGTGCTTCGGCCCTCTGGCTTCGGCGCTGGCCGCCGGCAACACGGTGATTCTCAAGCCGTCCGAGATGACGCCGGCCGTGTCGGCCGTGATGAGCAAAGTGATCCGCGAAGTCTTCCCGAGCGAAGAAGTGGCCCTGTTCGAAGGCAGCCTGCCCACGTCGCAAGCACTACTCGATCTGCCCTTCGACCACATCTTCTTCACCGGCTCGCCGGCCGTCGGCAAGGTGGTGATGGCCGCCGCCGCCAAGCACCTGACCAGCGTGACGCTGGAGCTCGGCGGCAAGTCGCCCACCATCATTGACGAGACCGCCAACCTGCAGCTGGCGGCCGAAACGCTGCTGTGGGCCAAGTTCACCAACTGCGGCCAGACCTGTGTGGCGCCCGACTACGTGTACGTGCACGAATCGGTGAAAGAAGAATTCATCTCGACCTGCCAGCGCGTGCTGCAAGAGCGCTATGGCCGCACCGCCGCCGAGCAAAAGGCCAGCAAAGACCTGACGCGCGTGATCAACCAGCGTCACACCCAGCGCGTGGCGGGTCTGCTGACCGACGCCGTGGCACGCGGCGCCAAGGCCCGCACCGGTGGCGAGATCGACGTGAGCAGCTGCTACATCGCCCCGACCCTGCTCGACCAGGTGAGCGCCGACGCAGCCATCATGCAAGAAGAGATCTTCGGCCCGCTGCTGCCCATCATCGGCTACCGCGACATCAACAAGGTGATCGGCGAGATCAACGCCCAACCCAAGCCGCTGGCGCTGTATGTGTGGAGCCGCAACAAGGCGCACGCCAATGCGGTGATCCAGCGCACCAGCTCGGGGGGCGCCTGCGTGAACCACGCGGTGATGCAGTTCGCCCACGGCAACCTGCCGTTTGGCGGCGTCAACAATTCGGGCATCGGCAACGCGCACGGCATCTTCGGCTTCAAGGCCTTTTCGCACGAGCGCGCCGTGCTGCGCGGCACGCCGCTGATGCTGGTGAAGATGTTCTTCCCGCCGTTCACGCCGCTGCGGCAAAAACTGATCCGCATGACGGTCGACTCGTTGCGCCTGCCCAAGCTTTGAGGTTTCCGCCAGCTTGACCCGGGCGCGCCTTGCCTACAATGCGCGCCCAGGGCCAACCTGCACCAAGCCCGCCAACCAGCCCACCAGCCGGTTCTTGGCGGGCTTTTTGCTACCTGAGTGGCAGCCCAACCATCCAGCCTCGACTTCATCGCACCCGCATGGACATCCTGCTCCAACAGATCATCAACGGCCTCGTGCTGGGCAGCATGTATGCCCTGGTCGCCCTGGGCTACACCATGGTCTACGGCATCGTGAACCTCATCAACTTTGCCCACGGCGAGGTGCTGATGGTGGGCGCGCTCACCAGTTGGTCGGTGGTCGAGGCGCTGGAGAACGCGCCGCTGCCGGGCTGGGTCAAGTTGCTGATCTCGCTGCCGGCCGCCGTGGTGGTGTGCGTGGTGGTGAACGTGCTGATCGAGCGCCTTGCCTACAAGCCGCTGCGCAGCGCGCCGCGCCTGGCGCCGCTGATCACGGCCATGGGCATGTCGCTGCTGCTGCAGACGCTGGCCATGATGATCTGGAAGCCGACCTACAAGTCCTTCCCCACCCTGCTGCCCGACGAACCGTTCGACCTGTACGGCGCCAGCATCAACGTCACGCAAA
>NZ_JAYSBZ010000044.1:0-28715 GCF_041915145.1 Aquabacterium sp.
CGTGCAAGACCTGTCGTTCACCAAGTATGTGGACAAGGCCTCGCCCCCGTTGCTGCTGGCCTGCATGAAGGGCACGCACTACCCCGAAGCCACCCTGGTCGTGCGCAAGGCGGGCGGCACCCCGCTCGAATACATCAAGGTCACGCTGACCGAGGTGCTGGTCACCTCGGTGAGCACCGGCGGCAGCGGCGGCGAAGACCGCCTGACCGAGAACGTGACGCTGAACTTCGCCAAGGTGAAGTACGCGTACCAGCCGCAAAAGGCCGACGGCTCGAAGGATGGCGGCGAAATCCCCATCACGTACAACGTCGCCGAAAACGTCTCGGAGTAATTCCGTCACGTCCGGCCGGAGGTGGAGCGCCGCGAGGCGCCTGCCCCGGCCCCAGGTCTGCATGGCACAGCCCGCCGCGCCCCGAACAGGCCGGGCAGCCGGTTGTGCCTTGCGGATTGATTTGCTTTGCAGAGGTCGCGATGGCACTTGGTGACATGTTCTTGAAGATCGACGGCACCCGCTCGGGGCCGGTCAAAGGCGAGTCCAACGATGCCGCGCACGGCGGCGAGATCGACGTGCTGAGCTGGTCTTGGGGCATGCGCGCCGGCTCGGCCATGAGCGGCGGCGGCAACGCGGCCAAGACGTCGCTCGACGCGCTGATGGTGACCAAGCGCGTCGATGCCGCCTCGACCGCGCTGATGTCCGTGATGCGCAGCAACGAGTTGCTCAAGAAGGCCGTGCTCACGGTGCGCAAGTCGGGCAACAACCCCATCGAATATCTCGTGATCACCCTCGAGAACGCCCGCATCACCTCGTACGACGTGGCGACCAACCCCGAGACGCCCTATTTGCTCGACGAGAAGATCTCGTTCAGCTTCGAGAAGATCTCGGTCGATTACTACCCGCAGGACGACAAGGGCGCGCGCAAGGGCGGCTCGAACTTCACGGCTCAGACGAACTGAGCCCCAACCGGGCCCAACCCCAGCTCACGATGAACGCTCTCGTCACCCCCCAAGACGCGCTGCACGGCGGCGACCCGGCGCAGGCTCTCAAGCTGCTGCAAGACCAGATCCGCGCCAAGCCGGCCGACGCCAAGCTGCGCATCTTTCTCTTCCAGCTGCTGTGCGTGACCGGCCAGTGGGAACGCGCCCTCAACCAGCTCGACGTGGCCACCGGGCTCGACGCCTCGGCGCTGGCCATGGCCCAGACCTACCGCGAAGCCATCAAGTGCGAGTTGCTGCGCGCCGAGGTGTTCAAGGGCAAGAAAGTGCCGATGATCTTCGGCCAGCCCGAAGCCTGGCTCGCGCTGCTGATCGAGGCCCTGCTGCGCGATGGTCAGGGTGACGCGGCCTCGGCCCGGAAGCTGCGCGATCAGGCCTTCGAGCAGGCCCCGGCGACGGCGGGCACGCTGGACGACGCCGCGTTCGAATGGATCGCCGACGCCGACATGCGGCTGGGCCCGGTCGTCGAGGCCATCATCAACGGCAAGTACTACTGGGTGCCGTTCGCGCGCCTGACCCGCATCGAGATCGAAGCCCCCGAAGACCTGCGCGACACCGTCTGGATGCCCGCGCACTTCGAGTTCGAGAACGGCGGCGATTCGGTCGGGCTGATCCCGACGCGCTACCCGGGCAGCGACGGCGCCGACGGCCTGCTGGCCTTGTCGCGCAAGACCGAATGGCTCGAAGCCGCGCCGGGCGTGTTCACCGGACTGGGGCAGCGACTGTTCACCACCGACAGCGGCGACAAGCCCCTGATGGACGTGCGCCACATCGCGCTGACGCCGGCGCCAGCCGAGACCGCCGCTCCAGCGGCCTGAGCACGCCATGGCCGAGCTGACGCCCCAGGAGCGCCTGCAACCCGCGTTGCTCGACCGGCTGACCGACGACCACCCCGAAACGCAGGTCGAGCCGCGCGAGATGCGCGTGATGACCCGCAACCGGCTGCGCGAGGCGGTGCTGCGCGACATCGGCTGGCTGCTCAACACCACGCAGGTATCGGGCGAGCACGACTGGCGCGAGGCCCCGCTGGCGCAGCACTCGGTCATCAACTACGGCCTGCCGGCGCTGTCGGGCACCACGGCTTCGTCGCTCGACGCCATCGACCTCGAGAACCAGGTCAAGCGCGCCCTGCTCGACTTCGAGCCGCGCCTGGTGGCGTCCACCTTGCGGGTCGAGGCGCTGGTCGATGAGCTGCAGATGGATCATCACAACGTGGTGAGCTTCCGCATCAGCGGCAACCTGTGGGCGCAGCCCGTGCCGTTCGAGATGCTGTTGCGCACCGAGGTCGATCTGGAGTCCGGCCAGGTCAACGTGCAGGATCTGGCTCGCTGACCCCCGCCCCACCGTCGCCCACCCCGCGCCTCTCCGCTTTACCCCACCCACGCCCGCCATGGACCCTCGACTGCTGCGCTACTACAACCAGGAACTGCAGCATCTGCGCGAGATGGGGGCCGAGTTCGCGCAGCAGTTTCCGAAGATCGCCGCGCGGCTGGGCATCGACGGCATCGAGGTCAACGACCCCTACGTCGAGCGCCTGCTCGAAGGCGTCGCCTTCCTGAGCGGACGGGTGCAGCTCAAGCTCGACGCCGAGTTCCCGCGCTTCACGCAGCGCCTGCTCGAAATCGTCCACCCGCAGTTTCTGGCGCCCACGCCGTCGATGCTGATCGCGCAGCTGCAGCCCGACCTGGGCGACGCCAATCTGGCGCGGGGCGTGGTGGTGCCGCGCGGCAGCGTGCTGCGCAGCCAGCTGGCCAAGGGCGACGCCACGGCCTGCCAGTTCCGCACCGGGCACGACGTGACGATGTGGCCGATCGAGATCACGCGGGTCGAATATTTCTCGTACGCCGCCGACCTGCCGCTGTCGGCGCTCGGCGGCCTGAGCCGCAAGATCAAGGGCGGCCTGCGCATCAAGCTGCGCGCCACCGGCGGCACGCAGTTCGGCCAGCTCGCGCTGCAAGACTTGCGCGTGCACTTCAGCGGCAACGACGAGATCGCCTACAAGCTGCACGAACGCGTGCTCGGCAGCACCGTGGCGGCGCTGGTGCGGCCGCTTGGCGCGGGTAGCGCGGGGCACACGGCACTGCCCGGTCGCGTCGCGCAGGCGGTGGGCTTTGAAGACGACCAGGCCTTGCTGCCGGTGCACCTGCGCGGCTTCTCGGGCTATCGGCTGCTGCAGGAGTACTTCGCCTTTCCGCAGCGCTTTCTGTTCGCCGACCTGTGCGGCGTGGGCGACGCCTTGCGCGCCCAGGGCGGCACCGAGGCCGAGATCGTGCTGCTGTTCGATCGTGGCGACACCGCGCTCGAAAGCGTGGTCGATGCCAGCAACCTCGCGCTCAACTGCGTGCCCGCCATCAACCTGTTCGAGCGCCGCTGCGACCGCGTGCAGGTGGACGCCACGCGCAACGACTTCCACGTCGTGGTCGATCGCACCAAGCCGATGGACTTCGAGGTCTACGAGCTCACCGAGGTCACCGGCTACGGCATGGGCGTGGACAACGAGCAGCGCTTTCTGCCCTTCTACGCCGCGTACCACACCGAAGCCAGCACGCACAGCGCCTACTACGCCGTGCAGCGCGAGCCGCGCCTGCTGTCGGCCACGCAACAGCGCAACGGCACGCGCACGTCCTACGTCGGCACCGAGCTCTACCTCTCGCTGGTGGACACGCGCGAGGCCCCGTTCGCGGGTGACCTGCGTCAGCTCGGCATGAGCGCGCTGTGCACCAACCGCGACCTGCCATTGCTGATGCCGTTGGGCTTGGGCGCCAGCGACTTCACGCTCGACAACGCCGCCGCCGTGAAGGCCGTGCGCTGCATCAAGGGGCCGAGCAAGCCGTTGTCGGCGCTGCGCGAAGGTGGCATCGCCTGGAAGTTCGTCAACCACCTGTCGCTCAACTACCTCTCGCTGCTCGACACCGACGAGCGCCAGGGCGCCGCCGCGCTGCGCGAGCTGCTCGAGCTCTACGCCGCCGGCAGCGACGGCAGCATGCTCAAGCAGGTCGAAGGGCTGCGCTCGGTCCGCACGCAGCCCATCGTGCGCCGCCTGCCGATGCCGGGGCCGATCACCTTCGGGCGCGGCCTGCAGATCGATGTCGAAGTGGACGAATTCGCCTTCCAGGGCTTGAGCGCCTTCTTGTTCGGCGCGGTGCTGGACCGCTTCTTCACGCGCCACGTCTCGATCAACGCTTTTGCCGAAACCACGCTGCGCTCGCAAGGCCGCGGCGAAATCATGCGCTGGGTGCCGCGATGCGGGACGAGACCGATCCTCTGAAACCCGACGACCCGTTCGCCGACTTCGCCGGGCTCGCCGCGCCGGCGGATGCGGCCGAGCCCACCAGCGCCCCAACCAGCGCCCCAACCAGCGAGCCGACGCCCGCCGCACCACGCACGCCGCGCGAGCCGCAGCCGGTGGCCGACCCCTTCCCGGCGCTGGCGGCCGAGCCTTATCGCTACGACTTCTTCCATGCCCTGCGCTGGATCGAAGCGGCCCACCCGCACCAGCCGCGCCTGGGCACCGGGCGCAAGCCGGCCGACGAGCCGCTGCGCGTGGGCCAGACCCCCGATCTCGGTTTCGCGCCCGCCACGCTGCACGCGCTGCAGCCCGCCACGGCGCACCGCCCGCCGCGTCTCGACGTGCGCTTCTTCGGCCTGTTCGGCCCCAACGGCCCGCTGCCGCTGCACCTCACCGACTACGCCCGCGAACGCATCCTGCATCACGGCGACGAGACCTTCGCGCGCTTCGCCGACGTGCTGCACCACCGGCTGGCGCTGCTGTTCTACCGCGCCTGGGCGCAAGCCCAGCCCACCGTCAACCTCGACCGCCCGGCGCAAGACCGCTTCGCCGACTACGTGGGCTCGCTGATCGGCATCGGCAGCCCGGCGCTGCGCGGCCGCGACGCTGCGCCCGACCACATCAAGCTGCACTTCGCCGGCCGGCTGGCGCGTCAGGTGCGCAATGCCGAAGGCCTCGAAGCCCTGCTCAGCGGCTACTTGCAGCAGCCGGTACGCATCGAAACCTTCGTCGGCCACTGGATGAGCCTGCCGCCCAGCGAACGCACGCGCATGGAGCGCGGCGGCGGCCTCCGCTCGCAGCTCGGCTCGGGCGCCGTGCTCGGCAGCCGCGTGTTCGACCGGCAGCACAAGTTCCGCATCCACATCGGCCCGCTCAGCCTGGCGCAGTACGAGGCCTTCTTGCCCGACGGCCCGGCGATGGCCGGCTTGACGGCACTGGTGCGCCAATACTTTTGCGGCGAGCTCGACTGGGACGTGCGCCTGCACCTCAAGCGCGCCGAAGTGCCCACCGCGCGCCCCGGCGCCTACGGCCGATTGGGCTGGACGAGCTGGGTCGGCAAGAACCGCCAGCGCGAAGCCGCCAGCACCGACGAAGACTCGCTCACCCTGCACCCCGAATCCTGGCGCGCGCCCCGGCACCGGGCCGCGGCATCGCCGTCTCAACCGTCTACCTGAGTCCAACCGCATCCACCTGAAAGGAAGCCCCATGGCCGAGATCAGCCGCGTCACCCTGTTTGGCAAGCTCAACAGCGCCGCCTACAAAGCCGTCGAAGGCGCCACCGTGTTCTGCAAGCTGCGAGGCAACCCCTACGTCGAGCTGGAGCACTGGGTCGCGCAGATCGTGCAGGCGCCCGACTCCGACTGGCACCGCGTCATCAAGCACTACGAGCTCGACACGTCCGTGCTGGCCAAGGACATCACCACCGCGCTCGACCGCCTGCCGCGCGGCGCCACGTCGATCTCCGATCTGTCGGACAACATCAGCAACGCCATCGAGCGCGGCTGGGTCTACGGCACGCTGATGTTCGGCGACGGCGCGGTACGCACCGGCTACATCCTGCTGGGCATGCTCAAGACGAGCTTCCTGCGCAACGCGCTGTTCGCCATCTCGCGCCAGTTCGAGAAGGTCAAGCCCGATGACCTGAGCGAAGACCTGCTGAAGATCGTGGCCGGCTCGCCCGAAGACGGCCTGGGCACCAGCGATGGCAGCGGTGTCGGCGGCGCGGCCCCCGGCGAAGCGAGCGGCGCCATCGCCCCGGCGCAGATGGGCAAGGAAGAAGCCCTCAAGAAGTTCACGGTTGACCTCACGGCGCGCGCCCGCGAAGGCGGCATGGACCCGGTCTCGGGCCGCGACGAAGAGATCCGCCAGATCGTTGACATCCTGATGCGCCGCCGCCAGAACAACCCGATGCTGACTGGCGAGGCGGGCGTGGGCAAGACGGCCGTGGTCGAGGGCTTCGCGCAGCGCATCGTGCGCGGCGACGTCCCGCCCTCGCTGAAAGACGTGCGCCTGCTGTCGCTCGACATCGGCCTGCTGCAGGCCGGCGCCAGCATGAAGGGCGAGTTCGAGCAGCGCCTGCGCTCGGTGATCGACGAGGTGCAGGCCTCGCCCAAGCCCATCATCCTGTTCATCGACGAAGTGCACACGCTGGTCGGCGCCGGTGGCGCGGCCGGCACGGGCGACGCGGCCAACCTGCTCAAGCCGGCACTGGCGCGCGGCACGCTGCGCACCATCGGAGCCACCACCTGGGCCGAGTACAAGAAGTACATCGAGAAGGACCCGGCGCTGACCCGCCGCTTCCAGGTCGTGCAAGTGCCCGAGCCCGACGAGCACAAGGCCATCGTGATGCTGCGCGGCGTGGCCAGCGTGCTCGAAAAGCACCACCGCGTGCAACTGCTCGACGAGGCCATCGAGGCCGCCGTGAAGCTGAGCCATCGCTACATCCCGGCACGCCAGCTGCCCGACAAGGCCGTGAGCCTGCTCGACACGGCTTGTGCCCGCGTGGCCGTGAGCCAGCACGCCACGCCCGCCGAGGTCGAAGACTCGCGCCGTCGCATCGAGGCGCTGGACATCGAACGCGAGATCGTGCTGCGCGAACAAGACGTGGGCATCGACATCGGCAAGCGCCTGAGCGACGTCGATGCGCAGCTCGCCGACGAGCGCGCGCGCCTGACCACGCTCGAAGCGCGCTGGAACGAAGAGAAGGGCCTGGTGGACAAGATTCTCGAGATCCGCGCCAAGCTGCGCAGCGGCGGACACCCGGTCGATGCGCCGCATGCCGCGCCGGCAGCGGCCGCCACCGAAGCCCCCGCTGCGGCCGACGCCGCCGCGCCCGCCGCCGACCAACCCGCCGCGCTGACCGAGGCCGAGCGCACCGCGCTGCTGGCCGAGCTGAAGGAATGGCAGGTCAAGCTCGCCACGCTGCAAGGCGAGACGCCGCTCATCATGCCCAGCGTCGATCACCAGGCCGTGGCCTCGGTGGTGGGCGACTGGACGGGCATCCCCGTGGGCCGCATGGCGCGCAACGAGATCGAGACCATCCTCAACATCGGCAAGCTGCTGGGCGAGCGCGTGATCGGGCAAGACCACGCGATGGAGATGATCGCCAAGCGCATTCAAACGTCACGCGCCGGGCTCGACAACCCCAGCAAGCCGATCGGCGTGTTCATGCTGGCCGGCACCTCGGGCGTCGGCAAGACCGAGACCGCGCTGGCGCTGGCCGAGGCACTGTACGGCGGTGAGCAGAACCTCATCACCATCAACATGAGCGAGTACCAAGAGGCGCACACCGTCTCGACGCTCAAGGGCGCGCCTCCGGGCTACGTGGGCTACGGCGAAGGCGGCGTGCTCACCGAAGCCGTGCGCCGCCGCCCCTACAGCGTGGTGCTGCTCGACGAAGTCGAGAAGGCCCACCCGGACGTGCACGAGATCTTCTTCCAGGTCTTCGACAAGGGCTGGATGGAAGACGGCGAAGGCCGCGTGATCGATTTCAAGAACACGCTGATCCTGCTCACCACCAACGCCGGCACCGACCTGATCGCCAGCATGTGCAAGGACCCGGAGCTCACGCCCGACCCCACGGCCCTGGCCCACGCGCTGCGCGAGCCGCTGCTGAAGATCTTCCCGCCCGCGCTGCTGGGTCGTCTGGTCACCATCCCCTACTACCCGCTGACCGACTCGGTGCTCAAGCTCATCGTCAAGCTGCAACTCGGCCGCATCAAGAAGCGCGTCGAGGCGCGCTACAAGATCCCGTTCACCTACACCGACGACGTGGTGCAACTGGTGGTGAGCCGCTGCACCGAAAACGAGTCGGGCGGCCGCATGATCGACGCCATCCTGACCAACACCATGCTGCCCGACATCAGCCGCGCCTTCCTGACGCGCATGATGGAAGGGCACGAGATTCAAGGCGTCAGCGTGGGCGTGACCAACAGCGATTTCGCCTACACGTTCGACTGATCGCCCGGCCCGCCGGCCGCGCCCCCTCGCATGTCCAAGAAGTCTCACACCGGCAGAGGGCGCGCGCCCCTGCCCGCCCCGCGGCACGTTCCCACCCGCGAAGCCCTGCAAATGGCCATGCGCCTGCACCAGCAGGGCTACTGGGACGCCGCGCAGGAGCTCTACGAGCGGCTCATCAAGCTCGACCCGCGCAACGCCAATGCGCTGCATTACCTCGGCGTGCTGCTGCACGCGCGCGACCGCAGCAACGAAGGCGTCCAGCGCATCCAGCAGTCCATCGCGCTCGACCCCGCGGTGCCGGACTGGCACAGCAACCTCGGCAACGTGCTGCTGCGCCTCGACCGGCTCGAAGAAGCGGCGGACGCCTATGCCCGAGCCGTGGCCTTGGCGCCCGACAACGCCACCGTGCTCAACAACCTCGGCGCACTGCGTCGCGCGCAGAGCCGGTTCGACGAGGCCGAAGCGGCTTATCTGAAGGCGCTGCAACTCGACCCGAAGCGCCCCGACGTGCACAACAACCTGGCCAATCTGTACCACCAGATGGGGCGCGTCGAACCCTCGTTGAAGCACTTCTTCGAGGCCGTGGTGCTCGACCCCCAGCTGCACGGCGCGCGCAAGATGCTGGGCTTGGCCTACTACAAGCTGGGCCGCATCGACGAGGCCGCGCAGGTCTACCGCGAATGGGCGGCAGCGGAGCCCGCCAACCCCTTGCCGCGCCACTACCTGGCCGCCTGCACCGGCGTGGCCGTGCCCGACCGGGCGGACGACGGCTACATCGAAGCGACCTTCGACGCCTTCGCCGAGAGCTTCGACGCCAATCTCGAACGCCTCACCTACCGCGCGCCGCAGTTCGTGGCCGATGCCGTGGCGCGACTCCATGGCGAGCCGAGCAAGCAGATGGACATCCTCGACGCCGGCTGCGGCACCGGCTTGTGCGGCCCCTTGGTGGCGTCTTACGCGAAGCGGCTGGTGGGCATGGATCTGTCGTCGCAGATGCTGGCCAAGGCCGCATCGCGCAAGACCTACGATGAGCTGCAC
Source organism: Aquabacterium sp. (assembly GCF_041915145.1). Classification (GTDB taxonomy): domain Bacteria; phylum Pseudomonadota; class Gammaproteobacteria; order Burkholderiales; family Burkholderiaceae_C; genus Aquabacterium. The sequence goes on from NZ_JAYSBZ010000044.1 coordinate 9,281, forward strand.
AAGGGCGAGTTGACCGCCTACCTCTCAGCCCTGCACCAGGCTCACGACCTGATCATCTCGGCCGACACGCTGTGCTACTTCGGCAAGCTCGACGCGGCGATTCGCGCGGCGCACGGCGCGCTGCGGCCCGGCGGCTGGCTGGTGTTCACGGTCGAAGCGCTGCCCCAGGCGTCGCCAGCCGATGGCGCCAGTGAAGACTTCCATCTCCACCCGAATGGCCGCTACAGCCACCGGCAAGGCTACGTGGAGCAGGTGTTGCGCGACGCCGGCTTCAACAACCAGCGCGCCGAGCCCGTGCAGTTGCGCACCGAGGCCGGTCTGCCCGTGATGGGTTGGCTGGTGTGTGCCCAGGCTTGAGGGCTGCTGGCGCGTCGGGCGGTCAACGCGGGCCGGCGGCCGTGGCCGACAGCGAGGGCGCCGGCGCGAAGTAGCGCGCGTCGTCGAGCTTGGTGCGCAAGCCTTCCGCGGCGTTCTCGACGCGCACCGCGTCCAGCCCCAGCACCGACACCTTTTGCGTCCAGGTGTCGGCCGGGTTCTTGCTGCGATACAACTCGATGGTCGCCAAGCCCACCTGGTAGAGCTGGCTGTTGCGCTGCTCGAGCGTGGCTTGCGTCTGCGTGCTGGTGGCGAGCAGGCTGCTGACCGCGCGCAAACGGCCCTGGGTGTCCACCAGCCCGGCGTTGAGTTCGGTGGCCTGGGCCTGGGCTTGCGCAAGCTGCTCTTGCAGCTTGACATTGGCGGCCTCCAACTCGGTGACCTTGGCTTGAACCGCGCGCACCTGCGCCTGAGCGGCGCCGATCTTCTTGACTTCGCTGCTGAGCCGCGCCTTGTCGGCTTCGAGGCTGGTCTTCTCGGCCGTCAACGCCGTCTGCTTGCTTTGCAGTTCATCACGCTCGGACTGCGCCTCGCGCAAGGCTTGCTGGGCGCGCTGCAAGGCCTGCTTTTCACGCGAGGCTTTTTCTTGCGCCGAGGCTGGCGCCACCAGCGCCAGGCCAAGCACGCCGAGCAACGCGACGATGGCGATGCGAGAGGTTTTCATGAGGCGACTCCTATGAGGTGCGATCGGCAAGACGGCCCGATCAGAACCGCGAGTTGAGTTCGAGCTGCCAGACATCGAGCTTGAACGGCGCGCTGCTCAGATCGACCGTGCTGGTGCTCGACGAAGCGTCCTTGAGGTTGCGCGTGCTGGTCAGGCGCAGGCCCACCGAGGTGCGGTTGGCCACGCCATATTGCCCACCGAGGCTCCAGCCGGTGTAGTTGGTGCCGCCGAGGTTCCAGGTGGTGTCGGTGAACGCGTCAACCCACGCATCGCGCTCCAGGCGGCGCAATGCGGCAAAGGCCTGCCAATCGCCGGCGCGCTCGATCTGCTGCTTGCCCACGTTCACGCGCAGCTGATAAGCCTGGGTCTTGCCCTCCAGGTCGATCGTCGAATCGCCCGCGCGGGTGCGGATGTCGCTGAGATCCCACCCGGTGTTTTTCAGATAGTCGAACCACAGCTGCACGCCGATCGGGTCGAACTGGTGGAAGTTCAACATCATGCTGAGGTTGAACGGCTTGAACTTCGATGCCAGGCCATAAACCGGCGCTTTCCCGCTCGGAAAGATCGGGTCGTTGACCGGGTTGATGTTGACGAGCGTGTTGCCCTTCTGCCGCCAGGTGTCGGGGTATTGGGTGCTGAGATACGTCGAGGCCTTGGCTTCAGCGTCACTCTTGTAGGCGCTTTCCTGCACGCCCTCGATGCCGTTGAAGTCGTACATCGCCAAGCCGATCTTGAAGTCGGTTTGCGCCGTCAGACGCAGTTGGGTACCGATCTGCGCGCCATACAACCATTTGTTGGCATCACCGCCCGTCGAGAACTCCTGCAACGGAAAGACGCCCGCCGTGGCGAATGCCTTGTTGCTCGAACCCCAGGGACGCTGGTACCCCAGCGCCACGCCATCGAAATTCAAATCGTCGGGCCAGGTCAGGTCGGTGCCGAAGAAGGGGTTGGCGAATCGCCCGGCGTTGAAGTCCAGCCCCTCGGCTGGCGCCCATTTGATCCAGGCCCGATCCAGCCCGACGTTGTAGCGGTTGAGCCCGGCACCCAGCGTTTGCGACGTGGACGTGGCGCCGTTGGAGAGCGCGCCCGACGCGATGCGGATGCCCGACGCGAGGTTGTCAGCCAGCTTGGCCGTCACGCCCAGGCGAGCACGCAAGGTGGTGCGGGTTCGATCATTGGTGGTGTTGGTCAGGTCGGGCGCCCACATCGGCGTGGCGCCTGAAGCCACCGCGAGTTGGTAGTAGCCGGCCGGATAGTTGCCTTTGTCGAAGCTGTCTTGCTCGAATCGGAAACGCACATCGCCATCGATTGTCAGCCGACCAAACCATTCGGGCAGCACATTGGGTTGCGCCCAGCGCTCGGTCTTGGCCTGTTCGAGCACTTCGGCCTTGATCTGCTCGCGCAGCTCCGCCTTGGTGGTCTCGCTGATGTAGGGCACGCGCACCACGCCTGGAGCAGTTGCGGGAGCGGCCGGCTTCGCAGCGTCCGGACTCGTTGCGCCGCTGGGCCGCGCTTGTTGCGATTGCTTCAGGATGGCTTCAGCCCGCTCGCGCGACAGCAAGCCCGAATCGACCAGCGCTTGCACCAGCGCCATCGTGGAAGCACGCAGCTGCTCAAGCTCGGCACGCTCATCGGCCATCGCCAACTGGGGCTGCGACAGCACGATTGCCATGGCCGTGGCCGACAGCGCCAAAGGAATGCGGGGAAACATCTTGTTCGTCATGATGAAAAACTTTCGGGTTAACCAAGCGGCTGCAGGGTCAAGCGGAACTTGAGCGGTTGAGGCAGGCCCGGCGGTGGCGGCAGCTTCAAGTCGCGCGCGGTTTGGGACAGGGCCGACTTCACCTGCGAATCGACGTCCGACTTGCCCGTCGGCGCCACTTCGTACCGCTGAATCTCGCCTGCCGGAGAAAGCCAGATCGAGAACTCGGCCGTGATCTGACGCTCCGCCGAGCTGAGGTTGCGCTCCAGCTGGTCCTTGAGTTGCTGCCGCGCCGTGTTGATGAAAAACTTGTACTGCGCCCGGCTCGATTGAGTCCCCGTGCCACCGGTGCCATCACCCACCGGCCCGCCCACGTAGTCCTTGGTGATCGAGCCGCCCGCGAACGCGCTGGGGCCATCGCCGGCCGGGCCTTCCATCTTGAGTTGCTGCGGCTGGTTGTCGACCGGCGCCTGCACCTTGGGCGCCTCCATCTGCATCACCTGCTTGGGCTCTTCTTTTGGCGGCGGCGGCTTGTCTTCGGGCTTGGGCGGCGGAGGCGGTGGCGGGGTATCGGGCAGCACCTTGATCGCCACGGTCTGCTTCTTGGGCGACGACACCTTGGCGCTCATGCCGCTGAGCAGCCACGCGCCCAGGCCCAGTGCTGCGGCAATGCCGCCCACCAAGGCCACGCGCCCGGCCCAGACCCGCGCCGGCGACTGGTTGATTTCTTGTTCGGCCAATCCGCTCACGATCAGGTTCCGATCTTCGAGGTGACCAGGCCCATGCTCACATTGAGCCGGTTGCACATGTCGATGATGGCCACCACCTTGGCGTACTGCGTGCGCGCGTCGCCCTTGATGGCAACCGACATCTTGTCGTCGCGCTGCTTGGCTTGCGTCAGCTGTGTCTCCAGCTCTTTCGGGCTCACGCCCACACCGTTGAGCAGCACCGCGCCATCAGGCATCACCTGCACCACCTTCAAATCGTGGTGTTCGGTGCTGGGCTTGCTGCTCGGCTTGGGCAGGCTGATGCTGAGTCCCTGCACCGAGGCCGTGGTCATCAGGATGAACACGACCAGCAGCACGTAGGCCAGGTCGAGCATGGGCGTGACGTTGATGGTGTCGTAGGGTTTGGCGTCGTCTTGGACTTGCATGGCGACTCCGGCTTATTGCGCGCGCTTGGTGACGAGGCCGATCTCGGTGATGTCGAGCCGCTTGGCGATCTCGAGCACCTCCATGACCTTGTCGTACTGCGCTTCGGCGTCGCCCTTGAGCACCACCGGCAGGTTGGGGTTGGCGGCCTTGTACTGGCCGAGGTTGGTGCGCAGCTGGTCCATGCTCACCGGATAGGCATCCAGGTAGACCGAGCCATCGGCCGTGATGGTGATGGCGCGGGTCTGTGGCTTGGCCAGGTTGTTGGCAGCCGTGGTCATGGGTGACTTGACCTTGACGCCCTGCACCGAGGCGGTGGTCATGATGATGAAGGTGACGAGCAGCACATACGCGAGATCCAACATCGGCGTGATGTTGATGTCGTCGTATGGCTGGTTGTCGCCCTTGACGTCAGCGGACATGGCGTCACTGGGCCCCGTAGGTTTCAGCGACGCGGGTCACGAACTCGTCGACGAAGATCTGCATGTCCGCCGAGATGTTCTTGATGCGCGAAGCGAGGTAGTTGTAGCCAAACAGCGACGGGATCGCCACGCCCAGACCCGCCACCGTGGCGAGCAGTGCGGCCGCGATACCCGGGGCGATGGCGTTGACGTTCACGTCGCCTGCGGCCGCAATGGCGGCGAAGGTGATCATCACGCCCACCACCGTGCCCAGCAGACCCAGGAAGGGGCCGCCCGAGATGGCGATGGTCAGCAGCACCATCTTCGAGTTGAGCTGGTGGGTTTCGCGGACCATGTCGGCGTCGATGGCGGCCTTGACGGCATCAAGCGAAGCACTGGACAGCGCGCGCTGGCCCTTGCCCACGTCGCGCTTGACCAGCTCGCGCACGCCAGCCTGGTACAGACGGAACAGCGACGAGTTGACGTGCACGCCGCCCTTTTCGAGATGCAGCAGGTCGTCCTTGGCATCGCGGAAGCGGCCCAGGAAGCTGCGGTTGTCGCGGTCGGTGCGGCCCACGAACATGGCCTTGGTGACCATCACGTACGTGGCGATGGCGAACATCACGGCCAGGATGGCGATCACCGCCTTGGCGTCCGGCGTGAGGCTCTTGATCAGGATGCCCATGTAGCCGCTGTCGCCCTCGCCCGAATCGGCGCTGTCTGCGGACTCGCCCTTGCTGGCGATCAGCTTGGCATCGGCGCTTTGAGCCGCGTGGGTGAACTTGACCCAGTCGGCGCTGCGCACGGTGCTGGCCACTTCAAGCTCGTCGATCTGACCGGTGAATCCTTCACCCACCGCGATCTCGCCCATGATGGTCGGCAGACCGTTCGATGCCTCGACCACCGGCACATCGGCTTGTGCGGTCTGCACACCGTTGGCGTACAGCGTGATCTTGCCGTTGCCAATGGTCGCGGCAATGTGCGTCCAGGCGGTCGGGGCCAGGTCGCCCCCGGCCACCTTGACGCTGCCCAGCGTGGCACTGAGCTTGCCGCCGTCCACGCTGAGGGTCAGCGAGCCTTGCTTGTAGACGGTGCCAGCTGCTGCCGCGTCGGGGCGCGCCCACAGGCTGATGGTGAGCGGGCCGTTGCCGGCCGCCTTGATCTTGTCCGACTGCGGCCACGTCACCGCTTGGCCGGTCAGCTTCAAGCTGCTGGCGATCAGGCCGTTCTTTTCACGGGTGACGGCAGCGGCCGTCTTGAGCGCGCCAGCGTCATCGGCTGCGGGGCCGTCTTTTTCAGAGAAGTGAAAAGCCGCCAGCGTGTTGCTGTCGAACACCGGTGCAGCGGCCTCGGCCACGGCCTTTTCGTTGCCGGCATAGGCGTAGATCGTGTTCTTGTCGGAGCCCGGCACCACGGTGGGCACTTGCACCCACGCCACGGCCAGTTCGTTGGTGGAGTCGTAACGCTCGATCCAGAACTTCAGCGGGGTCTTGTCGTCGCCCGACACGAAGCGCAAGTCCGAGCCATCGGGCTTTGCCGACACGAAGTCGAAGTTGCCCGAATGCAGGCGCACCGGCACCACCGTGCCACTGAGCGCTTCTTTGGTCTCGACGCCAGCCGCGCTGGTGTTCAACGTGATCTTGGTGCGTTGCTTGTAGTCGCCATTCCACCAGGCGTGGGCCGCCGTGGGCAGCGTGGCGGTCAACACGGCGAGCGACACGGCCGCGGTCAGCGAATTCATTACTTTGCGCATGGCAAGTCCTGTTGGCTTATCGAATAAATGTCAAAACGATGTCTGCGCACCGAGCCCGATATGGTCTGTGCGGCATGTGAAACAACCGTGAAAAACCCCACGAGTCGGCTTGAGCCGAGCTCGCGAAGGCTTCGCCCGGCTTCTGTCAGCGCTTGCGGTTGTCGTCCTCGGTCTTGTCGCCGCCTTCGTCCGAGCCAAAGCTCACGAAATCCACCTGAACCGTCGGCTTCATCTTGGCCACCCGCGAGCTGCTGGAGTCACCGGCCGAGGTCGATTCCATGCTGTCCTTGGGCGTGGACGACAGCGAGAAGTTGACGGCCACCGGCGCGGGCGGCGTGGGCAGGCTGATGGCCACCTGCGAGGTCACGCCGCAGACCTTGCACTTCACGATGTCGGCGTTGATGTAGGCCTTGCCGGCGCGGATGCCCGCGTCGCCCGAGTCGATGGTGCCGGCTGGGGCGTACAGGTCGAGCACGCTGTTGGCGCCCAGCACGGCGATGCCGCTGCCCGAGTACGAGGCCGACGTGTTGACCGCGAGGTGGCCGTTCTTGTCGATGTAGTAGGTGGGCGGCGGCGCGCCGACGACGGTCTTGGCGCCCTTGCCCGCGTCGATGCTGCCATCCGACGACCAGATCAGCATGTCGCCATCGGCCACCGTGAACACGCGCGACGAGTTGACCAGGAAGTCGTCCGAGGCGATGGCCGAGATGTCGCCCCCGGCCACCGTGACGATGCCCAGCTGATCCGCCGACTTGCTGCTGCCCGAGCCCGAGGTGAGGCCGGCATTCACGTAGCCGCCCGGCACCAGCATGCTGATGTCGCCGTCCTGGGTCGTCTTGATCTGGCTGCGCGCCATCAGCACGTTGCCCTCGCTGCGCGTGCCCGGCAGCACCTGGTTGATGGCCGCGTAGGCCTTGGCGTAGGCCGCTTGCTGGCCAGCCTTGGTGGTGGCCGCCACCGACTCGCGACCGGCCGCGCGCACGTCGCCCTGCAGGGCCTGCTGCACGAACAGCACCTGGCGCTCGAACGACAGCCCGGCAAACACCGCGCGCAGGGCCGAGCCCGATGCGTCGATCAAGCCGGCCTGCGTGGCGGCGTCCATCTGCTCGAAGCGCGCCTGGGCCTGCGCCAGCGTCAGGCCGTTGCTGCCGGTCTTGGCTTCGACGTAGGCCAGCAACGCCGCGTTGTAGCGGCTCGAGCCCAATGCCGTCTGCAAGCTGCCGAGTTGCTGGGCCAGCGACAGCCCCGCGAATGCCGCCGCCTGCTGCTCGCTGGAGGTGAGCGAGCGGTAGTGCGCCTGCAAGGCGCCGAGCGCGGCCTTCGACGTGACGAGGCCGCCGCGCTGGTCGGCGCTCAGGCCGGCATACAGCACCTGCGCTTGCGCCACGGTAAGCGAAGCCGCGCCTGTTTGCGCCTTCACGTAAGACACCAGCACGTCCGCGTAGTCGGACGATCCGATCACGTTGCGCAGCGCCTCGGCCTGGGCGCCCACCGGCAGGCCGCTCAAGGCTTGCGATTGCTGCTCGGCGGCCTGCGTGGCCGGATCGACCATGGCCTGCCCTTGAGCCAGGGCCGACAGCAGCCGCACCAGCGCGGCCGGGCTCTGCGCGTAACCCTGCGCAATCGCGCCGCGGAAGTCCACGCTGCCCGGCAGCAGGGACACGCCCGCCATCACCGAGATGTTGGCCGACTCGGCAGGCAAGGCCGAGTTGTCCTGGTTGCCGTTGGCCACGATGCCGTTGGACGAACCCAGGCTCACATCGCGGCCGGCGGCCACGATGAGGTCACCCGGGCCGCGCACGGTCAGGCCAGCCGAGCTGGTGCCATCGCCGCGCGTGCCGAAGATGATGTCGCGCCCGGCTTCGAGCGCCGAAATCTCGGTTGAGCCCTGATGCTGGATCGTCACCTGCGAGTCCGGGCTCATGGTGATGTCGAGTCCGGCTTGCACCAAGGTGCTGCGCGCCAGGCCCACGGTGCTGCCGAAGCTCACGCTGCCGTCAGCGGCGATCAGCTGGTTCTGCGCGCGCTCCACGCCGTCGGGGTCGACCCCCAGTTGCGCCGTGCCCGTCTCGCCGCCCGACTGGCTGGCCGATTGCAGCACCGCGCCCGTGAAGGTCAAGTCATTCTTGGCAAGCACCGCCAGCCCGGAATTGCCGGACGCCGGCAGCTTCTGATTCAGGTCGCCCCGGACGCTCACCGAGCCGCCCGCCGCGGCCAGCAGCAGGCGACCGGGTTGCTCGTCGGCGGCGACGACGGTCACGGTGCGACCAGGAGCCAGCGCGCTGCCCAGCACCACGCTGCCCGCCGAGTCGCCGGTGGTGTTGACCACCAGAGTCCCGCCGCTGGTCAGCACCTCGCTCGCGCTGCTGGCGAACAGCTCCGACACATGCGCGTGCAAGGCATCGCTGTAGGCCTGGATTTTTTCGGGCGTGCTGGAGTCGTAGGCCACCCGCGGATCAGCCAGCAACTGCGCCGCGCGGCCGCTGTTGCCCAGCCCGTTGAGAGCCACGCTCTGCGCCGCCTGCACGGTGGCCGCGGTGTTGCCGATCCAGATGCCGAGCCCCTTGTCTCGCGCCAGCTCGCTGCCCGATTCGGCTCCGGCAACGGCGCGCCCGGCTCGCACGGTCAGCGTGGCGCCCTCGGCCACCACGTTGCCGCCGATCACATCGCGTCCGGCTTCGATCGCCACGTTGCCGGCGGCGTAGGCGTTGCGCACGCCCGCCGCCGTGAGATAGCCGCTGCCCGTGGCATCGATTTGCGCATCCTGGATGTCACGCCCCGCCGTCACCGTCACGTCGCCACCGCCGAAGCTGGCAATGCCCTGGGTGTAGAGGTCGTAGCGCGTCCACCAGGTGGTCTGGCCGCTGGCCGTGTCGTAGAAGGCGTACTTCCAGTTCGACGGCGACAGCTCGGCGTCGGTCGTGGCGGCGTAGCCGACCACGTCGTGCCGCGCGTTGAGGCTCACCGCCCCGCCGTTGGCGTAGAACAGGCTGGCCGCCGTGCCCGCGACAAAGGGGTTGGCCGTCGCGCCCGCCTTGATGTTGGCGCTGGTGCCGCCGTTGGTCAGGAGCCACTTGTAGTAGCTGCTGGTGCCGGTGGCGCTGAAGAGCTGCTGCAGGCCCGCCACGTTGAGGCTGGTGGGGGCGACGAACGCCCCCAGCGTGCTCAGCGCGATCGGCTCGCCCGTGGTGTAGACCGCCGCCTTGCCGTTGACGAACTGGATGTCGTTGCCCGCCGCGACGTTGATGTCGCCCGTGGTGCTGCGCACCAGCACGCTGCCGCTGCCACCGATGTTCACGTTGCCCGCGCCCGCCGTGGTGGCCAGCACGTCCGCGCTGCTGGCGTCGGCTCCGCCCACCAGGTTGAAGCTGGAGGCCACGCCCGTCTGCGCGATGCCCTTGGCATCGAAGCCGTCGCTCAAGCTGGCGGTCACGTCGAGATTGCCCGCCGCGCGAATGGTGAGGTTGACGGGGTGGTAGTTGCTGGCCGACCACAGGCTCCAGGCCGAGCCCAAGGCGAAGTCGCCGCTGGAGTTGATCTCGGCACCCGCCAGCACGTTCAGCGTGCCGCTGGTGAGCGCCGCCAGATTGGCCGACACCACGGCGGCCGAGTTGGCCAGGCTGGACGCGTTGCTGGTGATCGAATTCTTCAGCGCGGTGGTCAGCGAGCTGCCGCTGTAGCCCTTGAAGCCTTCGACGGCCACGCTCTTGGCGCCTTGCACGATGGTCTTGCCGGCATCGGCGCCCGGCTTCAGATCGATCGCCACCACGTCGACCGAGCTGCCGGTCTGCTGGGCGCGCAGGTTGACCTTGCCGCCATAGACCTTCACGGCCGCGGCTTGCGCGGCTGCGTCGGCACCCGCGGCCCATTTGGGGCTGACGTCGATGCTCGCGTCTTGCGAGAGGCTGATGCGGCCTTTCTCGGCATTCAGGCTCACCGTGCCGCCGTCGTAGGCGGTGGTGGCCGTGCTCAGTTGCTGCGCGCGAGCCGTGATGCTCGCGGTGCTGCCCAGCTCCAGCGCGGTCTGCTTGGCGTCGCTCACCGCCGCCGACAACGACACCTTGCCGCCCTGCGCGCCGTCGGCGTTGATCGTGCCGTTGATCGTGAGCTTGCCGCTGTCGGTGGTCAGCGCCACGTTGGCGGACTTCAAGGTCACGCCCTCGGCCAGGGTCTGGCTGCCGCTGCGGTTGCGCAGCGACAGCGTGCCACCAAAGTTGCGCAGCACGCCGGCGGCGTCTTCCTGCGCGGCGAGCCGCGAGGCCAGCGCGGCCAGGTCCTGCGCGTTTTGCGCATCCACGCTCAGCTTGCCGCCTTTGCGGTACACGCCGTTCGAGTCGGCCGCCAGCAGCGCCGTGCCCAGCAGGGTGCCGCTTTGCGACACGGTGCCGTTCACCGCGCTCAGGTTCAGCGCGCCCGCGTCGCCGCCGGCGTCTTTCACGACGCCATTGCTGTCGCGGCTGGAATAGGCCGACACGTCGAGCGTGGCACCCTGGGCCACGACGATGCCGCCGCTGTCTGCCGTGGCATTGATGGTGCCGCCCGAGGTGTAGGCGCTGCCGCTGCCCAACGCGACCTTGCTGCCGGCCACCGAGGTGAGCGAGCCGGCGCCGAAGCTCAGGGCGTCCGCGTCGGCGCTGGTGGCGTTCAAGTTCAGCGTGCCCGAGGGCAGCACCACGTTGCCGTTTTGCGCCACCCGTGCACCCGTGAGGCTGAGGTTGGCGCCCAGGCCGGGCGTGGCGCCGGTGCTGCTCGCCGCGCCGTTGGAGTTGATGGTGAGGTTGCCCGCCGCCGTGAGCGACGCATTGGCTGCCTTGGTTGCGGTGACGGTGGCGCTGTCGAGTTGCAGATCGCCATCGACGCTCAGGCTGCCCGTGCCGCTGGCCACCACGCTGCGCGTGGCCTTGAGCGCCGTCGTGCTGGCGCCCGCCACCGCCACGTTGCCGGGGCCGACGATCACGTCGCCGGCATCGGCCTGGAAGGTCAGCTTGTCCACCCCGTTCACGTTCGCCACCGGCGTGACGTCGGTGCCGGTGCTGTTTTGCAGGCGGACGCTACCCGCCTCGACCAGCACGGTGCCGCCCGCGCCGTTCACGTTGATCGCGCCCGCGTCCAGCGTCAGGCTGCCCAGGCTGCCGCTGCCCAGTTGCAACGTGCCGCCGTTGGCGTTGTAGATGTCCAGGCTGCTGTAGCTGCGCAGCACCTGGCTGGTGATGCCGGCGAGCTGGCTGGCCAGGGCCGTCGAGTAGACGAAGGCGCCGGCGCGCTGGGTGGCGCTGGCTTGCCCGACCACCACGCGCTGCGCGCCCACGGTGAAGGTCTGGGCGGTGAGTTTGGCGCTCGCGTCGATCGTCGCCTGATTGGCGCCTTCGATGGTGACGCCCTTGCCGGTCAGCACCGCGTTGGCGCCCACGGTCACGTCGCCCACGCTGCCGCTGACCGCGCCGGTACGCACCACGGTGGCGTCGGCATTGCCGCTTACCCGCAGCGAGGCCCCGCTGCCGCTCGTCGCGTAGCTCACCGCGCCGCTGGCGCTGCCCGTGGCGACCACTTGCGCGCCGTCACGCAGCGTCACGGCCTGCAACGCGGCCAGGGTCACGTCGGCAGCCGAGAGGGCATGCGACGAGCCATCGATGGTGACGTCGCTCGCCACCACGTTGAGGGCGCGGTTGCCATTGGCGTCGAGCGAGGTGGACGTGGTCGCGCCCAGCACGAGGTTCTGCGCGCCCGCCGAGCTGAGCGCGGTCGCCGACAGGGTCAGCACGGTCGAGCCGTCGGCCGCTGTTTCGCTGCCCAGGTTGTCGCCCACGTGGATGTGGCTGGACGCGATCTCGAGCGTGCCGCCCACGGCCGAGTCACTGCCTCGATCAAACTTCAGCGTGTCGGCGGCCAGACTCAGGGCCGGCGTGTAGAAGCGCAGCGCGCCACCGTCCTGCGGGAGCAGCGGCACGGCGGTGTTGGCGTGTTTGGCCTGGTTGGCGAAGTAGCTGCCCAGCGAGGTGGTCTTGATCTCGGTGGTCTTGGCCGCCACGTCTTGCGACATCACGATGAAGCGCGTGGCGGTGGCGCTGCGGTAGCTGGTACCCGCCGAGCTGAGATAGCCGGCCACCGAGTAGGAGCCGTCCGACAGCTTGAGCGCGGCCGCGTCCATGGCGGTCACGCCCGAGCGTGCCGAGTCCGCCTTGATCAGGTAGGCGCCCGGCAGTTGACCGTACGAAGCCGGCAGCACGGTGTAGGTGCCCGCCGGCAGCGAGCTGCCTGAGCCAATCGTGATCTGCAGGCCCGGCGTGATGCCGGTGCCGCCCGTGCCGCCGCTGAGGGTGGCGTTGTAGTCCGCGTAGCCCGTCGCGTTCGCCGCCGCGCTGGGCACGATGGCGTAGTAGCCGCTGCCATCCTTGTACTTGTTGACGGTGCCGCCCGAGCCCGACACGAACTCGTAGGCTTGCAGCGCGCCGCCGCCGCTCAGATCGATCGCGGCCCCATCACTGACGGTGGCCGAGCCGGTGGCATTGACGTTGATCGACTTGCTGATCAAGGCCAGACGATCCACGCCGTTGATCTGCACCGCGCCATCGGTGGTCGAGCCAAACGGCACCACCAGGCCGGCGCCCGACACCGAGGTCAGGCTGCCCGAGCCGAACGTGACCTGCTGGGCATTGAATTCGAGCGTGCCGAACGGCGCCCGCACGACGCCATCTTGCTCGATGGTGGCGGCGTTCACGGTGAGGCTGCCGCCTGCCGACAAGGGCACGGCCGCGCTCGTGTCTCCACCCGTGAAGCGCACCAGCCCTTGCGTGGCGTTGATGGCGTAGCGCTCGTCGGTGACGGGGTAGATTTGCGCCGCGCTGATCGTGACGTTGCCCGACGTGTTGAGCGAGCCCGCCAGGCGCGGATCGCCCGTGCTCGACAGCGAGGTATCGCCGCCGGTGGTGGACGACAGCACGCCCACGAGCTGCGTGTCGCCCGAGGCCCGCACCACGAAATCGCGCACGCCTTGCAGCGTGGTCACACCCTTGAGGCGCGCCTGATTCGCCTCAATGAGCAGGCTCGCCCGATTGCTGCTGGCATCGCTCAAATTGCCCACGGTCTGGTCGGCCGCATCGGTGCCGGCGTTGCCGAACACCACCTGGGGAGCGCGCAGCGTGAGCGTCTCGCCGCTGCCCAGCGCCGCCAGCGAATACACCGGAGCCGACAGCACCAGGCTACGTTGCGCCGACACCGTGGTGCTGCCTTGCGCCGCGATCTTGTCGGCGGCGCTCAGGCGCACGTCGGCGTAGCCCGCCTTGTCGAGCCAGTTCGACGCCACCACGGCCTGGCCGTAGCGGCTGACTGTTTTGAGGCTGGCCGCGTTCGCCACGGTCAACCCTTGCGTGCTCGATGGCGTGGCCTCTTGCAGCGTGATCTGGTAGCTCTGCGGCAAAGCGCCCGACACGCTGGAGTCGCTGGGCAGCGTGGTGGGCCGCACGCCGAGCGCGAGCGACCCCGCCGCCGCGGCGCTGTTGCCGCCCTGGGCGTAGACGTTGCCTTCGAGCACCGCGCCGCGCGACGCGGCAATGGTCAGCGAGCCGCCCTCGGAGGCCAGGGCGGTGGGCAGCAGCTTGGTGCCGGTGCCCGTGGTGGCGCTGACGACCAGGGTGTCGCTGGCGCCGCGCAGATCGATGGTGGAACCCTGCTGCTGCACGATCAACGACGACACCCCCGTGCCGTTGTGGGTGGTCGCGATATTCACCGCCCCGCCGCCCAGCACCTTGCCTTGCCGCAGGCCATTGGTCGTCGGGGTGAGCACCGTGGTGCCCGACACATCGATCAGGCTGTCCGCGCCCAGCCACAAGGTGCCCTGGCTGCCCAGCGCGCCAGCCAACGACATGCCGGTCAGCGAGGCGTTGTCGGTCAGGGTCAGATCCACGCTGCCGCCGTGGGCGACGATCGAGCCCTCGAAGTCCAGCAGATTGCCCGAGGCGAGCAGGCGCACCGTGGCGCCCGCATCGGCATCCACCACCGCGCCATGCCCCACGACCAGGGCGCCGGCGGAGCCGGCCTTGGGCTCGCTCGTGGCCGTGCGCAAGGTGAGATTGGTGGCCGTGCGATAGGCCAGCGGCAGCACCCGTTCCTGCGTCACGGCGGACAGCGGCGTGCCCGTCGCCACGTTGAGCCACGACTTGCTTGCGGGCAGCACCCGCGAGGCCTGGCGCGGGCTCACCGTGGTGTTCGCGTCCACCTGCAGGCCATGCACCCCGGTGAGGTCGTACGACGAGAAGCCCCCGCCCTGGAAGAACTCGGGCGACAGCATCAGTTGCGCGGTCAGGCCGCTGGCCGAGCCGATCTCCACCGAGTCGGCCACAAAAGTCAGCGAGCCGCCCTTGCCGGTGCTGGCGCCCGACGCCAAGGCGTAGCCGCGCAAGGTCTTGCCCAGGTGGAAGGGCATCGCGCCGTCGGCCCCGCCAGCGTTGGCGGCAATGGTCACGCTGCCGGCGTTGCGCACGCTCAGCGCGCCGGTGGTGCCCAGCACCGCCCCGCCCGACACATCGATCGCGCCGCCATCACCCAGCAGCACGCCACGGCTGCCGCTCAGGCTCACGCTGCCGCCAGCCGTGCCCAGGCGCGAGGCAAAGGCGCCGTCCCGGTAGAGGTTGACGAGGCGCCCCGACACGTCGAACGACACGCCGTCGGCCACGCTCAGCAAGCCCGCCGTGCTCAGGCTCAGCGCGCCGCCCGACGAGGCGTAGCCGGTGTTGAAGGTCAGCGAGCCCACCACGTCGATCAGGTTGGTGGTGACGAGATTGAAGCTGGTTTCGGGCGCGAAGCTCAGGTTCACGCCGGACTCCACCGTGGCCGACCCTTGCGTGCCGAGCGTGATGTTGCCCACGCCCCCGCGCAAGGCCTGCTCCGAGAGATGCGAGCCCAGCGAGGCGTCGAGCTGCCGCCAGTCGGCGCCCTCGCTCCAGTAGGCGCTGTTGACCGCCGCGGCATCCGCCGTGATCCGCAGATTCAGGCGGTTCAGGGTATCGGCCTGGGCAACGGTGGTGCTCGCGTTGGCCAGCAGGTTCACGTTCAACTTGGCCGCGGCGGCCGAGGCGTCCGTGCCCGCGGCCTGCCGCACGCCCTGCACGGTGGAGCCCTTGATCTGCCCGTCGAGCACCACCTGGCTGGCGCTGACGTTCACCGCGCCGCCCGCCTTGCCTTCGACGTAGGCCGCCTGCTTGACCGTGGGCGTCAGGCTGGCATCGACGATGGTGTAGGCGCGATCCTCGGGCGCGTTGTTGACGGTATAGACGTTGCCCGCCGTGTCTTTCAGCAGCGTGAGCTTGATCTTGTCCGCCGCCGTGACGGCCGTGTAGGCCACCTGGCCGCCCGACACGTCGAGCTTGGAGCTGGCCGCGGTCACCACCGAGCCCGTCGAGACGAGGTTGATGCTGCCGCCGCCCGACAGCTTCTCGGAGGCCGTGCGCCCCACCGTGCTGGTCAGGCTCGACACGTTCACGATGCTGGACGACAGGCGCGCGTCGAGCGTCGGCGTGGCCAGATACAGCACGCCGTTCTTCTGCGTCGAATCGTTCGCCAGATCGATCTTGCCCAGCGCCTGCGTGGTGAGGTAGTTGCGGGTGCCGCTGATCTCGGTGCCGGTCGTGCCGGACACATCGATCACCGCGTTCTGGCCGATCGAGATGGTGGCCTGCGCGTTGGCAGACTTGCCGTCCGCGCCGAGCGACGTGGTGTGCGCGTTGGTCGGGTCGTTGACGCCGCCGTCCTCGTAATACGGCGTGGCCTCGGCGCGCGCGCGCACGACGCCGCCATGCGCCACGATCGATGCGCCGTCCTTCAGCGTGATGGTCTGGCCCGACAGCTCCACGCGCGGCGCGGTGAACGTGCTGCTGCTGGTGATGGTGTCGCTGCTCGTGTCCACCGGCAGCTCCACGCTGCTGCCCTCGCCCAGCGTGAGCGTGCCGCCCGTTTGCGCGCGCTTGGTGTAGCCCACGTCGGCGGTGCCGCCCACCGTCACGTCGGAGCGCGCCAGCAAGAAGACCGAGCCGTTCTCGCTCACGCTGCTCGTGGCGCGCACACGACCGTTCTGGTTGACCGCCGCCGCCACGATGGTGGCATTGCCGTAGTCGGCGTTGATGGTGCCTTCGTTGGTGGCGGTGCCGCTGCCGTTCACCTCGACCAGCAGACCGCGCAGGGCGGGCACGCTGGCGTTGCTCTCGCTGGCGTACAACGCCTCCTTGGCGGAGCTGTTCAGGTAGATCTCGGAACCCGCCGCCAGCACCGTCTGGCCGTGCGGCGTGTTGATCGTGCCGCGGTTCACCACCTTGGGCGCGAACAAGAACACCCGGCCACCGGACGTGGTGTTGATGCTGGCACCAGCCTCCACCTGCACCACCGCATCGGCGTAGTAGAGCGGCGCGGCGGCCGCATCGTCTCCGTCGGCGTACTTCCACGAGAACGTCGGCGTGTCGCCGGAGATGCTGCTTAGTCCTGCCAGGAAATCGCTGTCACGAATATCCAGCGTCGAGGCCACCAGGCTGCCCACGTTCACCTGCGCATTGGCGCCGAAGATGATGCCGTTGGGGTTGATGATGAAGATCTCGCCCCCGTTGGTGGCGTTGAGCGCGCCCTGGATGCTCGTCGGGTTGGTGTTGCCGACCACGCGGTTGAGCGCCGCGTAGCCCGTGCCCGCCATGTTGAAGTTGACCGTGTTGCCCGCGCCGATGTCAAAGCTTGACCATTGGTAGATCACCCGCGAGGCGTTCTGGTTGATGTTGAGCATCGTCGCGGTCTGCGACTTGGTCGCCGCCGTCACGCCGGCCGCGGCGTTGCTGCCCTTGATCCAGGTGCCCGCCGCCACCGGCAAGGCGCCCGCCGCGCTGCTCACCACCGGGAACGCCAGCGCCAGCGCCGCCACCAGGGGGCGCAGGCTGGTCTGCCGCCGCGGCCGCGCGCTGCGGCGGGCGGGCAAGGCGCGAGGCGGCGTCGAGCGGTGAGTTGCGTGGGTCATGAGAAGCTCCTGCGGGTGACTGCTTGAGGCAAGAAAACGATCAGAACTGCGCCGAAACGCGGGCTTGCGCGCGCGGGTGGTGGCGGGTGGTGTAGGCGGTGTCGTTGAACGGCCAGGCGACATCGATGCCGCCACTCAGGCCGCCCGCCCCGGGCGCGCGGAACTGCAGCCCCAGGCCCACGCTGGACAGCCCCGTCGAGTGGTCCTGCCCGGCCAGGGGGTCGATCACAAAGGCGCGCGCCGCATCCATGAAAACGTAGGAGTTGAGCTCGTTGAGCCAGCTCAGCGGCCGCTCGCCCTTTTCGTCGGGCGCGACCCAGTTGGGCGAGCGCACGGCCAGCGAGCCGAGCACCGCGTGGTCGCCCGACACCTCGCCCACCAGATAGCCGCGCACCGAGTCCGCGCCGCCGAGCGAATACTGCTCGTTGCTCACCAGGGGCTCGTTGGCGAGTTGCGCCCCAAGGTGCACGACGGCGTCCCAGTGCCCCCACAGGCGCTGCGTGGCGCGCCAATCGCCGCGCAGGGTAAAGAAGCCCTCGTCGGCGCCCGAGCGCGCGCAGTTGAAGGCGTCCTGCTTGGTGTCATAACCCAGGCAATCGACCTGGCTGGCGCGCACCGTGCGGCTGCCCGCCGTGGCGACCACGTTGAACTGACTCTGCAGGCCATCGCCTTGCGTGTTGAGCGTGTAGCCCAGGCTCAGCGGGGCATAGAGCAGATGCGAATTGGCCGTGTCGGCCGGCGTGTTGCCCACGGCCTGGTTGAAGTTCTTGTAGTCGATGCCCAGCGTGAGCAGCTGCGACAGCTCCTTGCGCGCCGGCAGCGGCATCACGTAGCGCAAGCCCACCACGTTGCCGCGCCCGATCGCGGTGGTCGTGCCCAGGGGCTCGACCTTGCTGTTCGAGTGCAGGCCATACAGCGCCCACGCGCTGCCATCGGCACCCGGAATGGTGTAGTTGAGCACGCTGACGGTGGTCTGGCCCGGGTCGGCGGGCGACGTCACCACCGTCAAGGCCAGGCTGTGATCGCGCTGAAACAGGTTGTCGTAGCGCAGCGTGGACGTGAGGCGCAGCGGCTTGGTGTCGGGCGCGTAGTTGTTGCTCAGCTCCACGTTGAGCGACAGCGGCACGCGATCGGCCACGCGCAGCTCGGCCTCCACCGTGCCCGGCTCCTTGCCGGGCCGCAGCACGGGCTGCACGCGGCGGTCTTCGGTGCGGTTCACCGCGCCGAGCTGCTGCTGCACCACGTTGAAATTGGGCACGGTGCCGGGCGTCAGCTCCGTCACCTGCTCGCGGATGTAGCCCTGCGAGAAATAGCGCGAGCCGCTGACCCACAGCCGCTCCACCCGCCCTTCCGACACCTTCAGGCGCACGACGCCGCCGTCCGCGTCGCCCGGCCTGCCCACGCGCTGCTCGGGGATGTCGACAAACACGCTGAGGTAGCCGCCGTCCTGATAGACCTTCTCGAGCGCGGCGCGCGCGGCCTCCACGTCGGCCAGCGTCTTGCCCGGCCCGGTGAAGGGCGTCAGGGCTCGCTCGATGGCGAGCACGGGCAGCACCGTGTTGCCCTCGACCTGGAATTCGAGAATGTCGAACGCCGGCGCACCGGCCGCGCGCTCGGCGGCCGGCGCCTCGACTGGCGCCGCCACGGTGGGCGACAAGAAAATAGCAGACAGCGCGAACGACGACACGACGCAAAGCGTGCCCCGCGCGACCTGCGTGCAGGTTGCGTTGAAGATCTTCATGGCGCGGATTCTGTCGAGCGCTGTTGAAACTACGATGGGCGCGCCAATGAGCCGAATGGATCATGCGCAATCGCGATCCGTCCGGCGCATCGCGCGTGGCGAATCGTCACAAACCCAATAAGAAAGGAGCCCAGTGGCCGCGGCCCCAGGGCTCCTCAAGAGACGTTCAGATCGCCCGGGCCATCGGGCCCAGGCGAACCCCGCCCGCGATTACTGTTGATAGATCAGTTGTTCGCAAGCGGTCGGGCGCAGCGCGTGCGTGGCCGGGTCCGTCACCGAAGCCACGCCGTTGGCGATGCCGCCACCCACCGTGTTGATGATGGTCTGGTTTTGCAGCTCGGCGATCAGCGCGGTGCCCAGCTTGTAGGCGCCACCCAGGTTGCCCGAGGTGAAGGTGGCCTTGTTGGTGTTGGCATAGGCCGAGAAGGCCCAGTTGTACTTGCCCACCTTGGCGTTGGCGATGTTGGCGGTGTTGCCGTCCAGCGCCACGAACTTCCAGTTGTCAGACGAACCCGGGGGGTTGTCCAGACCCATGATGCCCACGCCCAGCGCGCCGGCGGTTTCCACCGCGTTCAGGCACGACTTCACGGTGCCCGACGAGCTGTTTTCTTGCACCCACAGCGTGCCGTTGGCGTCGCCGATGGCAGAGGCGTCAGAC